>NZ_JBRIQO010000038.1:0-82240 GCF_052983175.1 Streptosporangium sp. G12
TTGGGGCCGAGGGTCACCTTGACGGCGTCCGCGAGCTGGTTCATGCCGCGCTCGAGACCGCGCCGGGCGTCCTCGTTGAACGCGATCATTTTCGATGTCATTCCTGCTCCTGCTCTTGACGGGGCTCTCCGGGACGGCGCCCGCGACGGACGGCCCACCGGCGGGCGGCCAACCCGCCGACGGACCTCGCCGTCCCGGCACACGCCGTGTGGTTGGCACTCTCCAGGCGTGAGTGCCAGGCGCTCCACCGCACTCTATCCACAACTTGCGTGCCACGCACATAGTGCGTGGCGCGCAATTTCGATAGGGTTGCCCCATGAACGACGACGCGATGGACCTCCGGGCACGCAACAGCCAGGCCACCCGGGAGGCGATCAGCCATGCCGCGCTGAGCCTGGCCATCGAGCGAGGCCCCAACGGGCTGGCCCTTGTCCGCGTCCATGACATCGCCACGGCCGCGGGAGTCTCACCCCGCACCTACAACAACTACTTCTCGAGCAGGGCCGAGGCGATCTGCGCCTTCCAGGCCGACCAGTCCAGGCGCGTGGGGCAGGCGCTGCGCTCGCGGCCCGCCGGCGAGCCGCTCGACCAGGCCGTCACCGCGGCCGTGATCGAGCTCTACAGCGACCCCGAGCCCGACAAGGCCGGCCTGCGCATGATCATGTCGACGCCCGAGCTGGAGGGCGAGGCGCTGAAGGCGTTCACCATGGCGGAGGGTCCGCTCGCCGAGGCGATCGCGACGCGCACCGGCACCGACCCCGGACGCGACCTGTTCCCCGCCGTCACGGCCGCCGCGGTCGCCGGTGCCATCCGCGTGGCGGGGCGGCACTGGCTCGAGCCCGGCAACACCGAGTCCTTCGCCACCACCCTGCGCCGCGCCCTGTCCTGCGTCCTGCCCGTCGCGCCGCCCGATGCCCCGTCCCGGCGTCCCGGCGGCACCGGGTGAACGGCCTCGTACCTGAACCGAGGTTCACCTCAGGTTAGGGTTGGCCCATGCCGGAACCCGCGACGATCGCCGAGGAGCTGACCATCGGCGAGCTGTCCGAGCGCAGCGGCGTGCCCGCCTCGGCGCTGCGCTTCTACGAGCGGCGCGGGCTCATCGCCAGCCGCCGGACCACCGGTAACCAGCGCCGCTATCACCGCAGCACGCTGCGCCGGGTGGCGTTCATCCGCGCATCGCAGGGTGTCGGCATGCCGCTGTCGGTGATCGGGGGAGTGCTGGGCTTCCTCCCCGAGGGTGTCCCGCCCACCCGGGAGTTCTGGCTCAAGGCGTCGGCGTGCTGGAGCGAGGAGATCAACGCTCGCATCGAGAAGATGGAGCGGATGCGCGACCGGTTCACCGAGTGCATCGGCTGCGGCTGCCTGTCCTTCGAGCAGTGCGCGCTGATCAACCCCGGGGACACGCTCGCCGAGCACGGCCCGGGTCCCCGCCGCCTGCTGGGTCCCTGACACCGGCCCGGCGGCGACGGGCGGAAAGCCGGCGGCCGGCACCGGGGACATCGGGCGCCGGGCTTCACACGGAGGCCGTCGCGACCCGGTTGAACAACCGGCCGGCGAGGTCGACTCCCACGACCGCGCCGCCGGCGTCGCGGGTGAAGAAGCCGCGCTGCCCCTGGAAGGCGCCGCCGGTGATGACGTACTCGTCCCCGTCGCCGGGCAGCAGGCCGAAGTCGAACGGCGCGTGGTCGGCGGGCAGTTCGATGTCCGCCGAGGCCCTGATCTCCGGCTTGATGAGGACCTCCAGCCGTAGCACCGCCCCCTCCGCGGTGATGGTGAGCGTCATGGCGTCGTTCTCGTACCTCCCGGCGATCTCCCGGGCCCGGGCGTCGTCGTAGGGGAGCGGCTCGGGGTCCCGGTCGACCACCCCGAGATGGTGCGCAAGCGCCCAGCGCACGACGGCTCGGTTGAAGGCGAGACCCTCGTCCGGGCCGGCGTTGGACACCGCGACGACGGCGAAGCCGCGTTCGGGCACGGTGAGGAGCTCGGCCTTTGTTCAAGCCCTTGTCGGCCGGGCTCGGCGAGGCGTCCCGGTCGCCGGGCGGGCTCGCCGGCGGTGAACGGATCGCGGTCGGCCGCACGAATATTTAAGACTTGACTTATATAAGTGTTAGATGAAATTGTCGATGCCGTGCAGGCCTTCGAGGCGCTCGGTGACCCGGTGCGACGCCGGATATTGGAGCTGCTCGCCGGCGGTGAACGGAGCGCGGGCGCGGTCGGCGGGGTCATCCGGACGGAGTTCGGGATCTCGCAGCCGGCGGTGTCGCGGCACCTGCGGGTGCTGAGGGACTCCGGCTTCGTGACCGTCCGCGCGGACGGCACCCGGCGGCTGTACGCCGTCGAATCGGCACCCCTGCAGGAGGTCGACATCTGGCTGGAGCGCTTTCGCCGGTTCTGGAACCGGCACCTGGACACGCTGGGCGCCGAACTCGCGCGCGGCGGACGCGGGCCCCGGAAACGGCGCGAGGACGACGCCGGGATACCGCCCGCGGACAGATACCCCTCAACGAGGAACGAGGAAGACACGTGATCGACATCGTCAACCAGATCAACGCCACCCACCGGGAGATCGGCGACCTCCCGGTCGCCACCGGCCGAGGGCGGTCGCTGCTCCTGCGCCGCACCTACGACGCCTCGATCGAGGATGTGTGGAGCGCCTGCACCGACCCCGACCGGATCGGCCGATGGTTGGCCCCGGTCGACGGCGACCTGCGGCCCGGTGGCACGTACCAGCTCAAGAACAACGCCGGCGGGACGATCCTGCGCTGCGAGGAGCCCCATCTGATCAAGGTGACCTGGGCCCTCGGGGAGGGCATGAACACCGAGGTCGAGGTCCGCCTCGCGCGCGGCGAGGACGGCGGCACCGTCCTGGAGCTGGAGCACGCCTCTCCCGCCGAGATCGTCGACGAGCTGGTACGCACCTACGGGCCCGGCGGCACGATCGGAATCGGCGGTGGCTGGGACCTCGCGCTGCTCGGTCTCGACCTGTTCCTGCGCGGCACCGCGTTCGACCCCGAGAGCTGGGAGGACACGCCCGAGGCGAAGGAGTTCGCCACCCGTAGCTGCCACGCCTGGGGGCCCGCGATCCAGGCCGCCTGGGGAACCGGCGACGACGACCTCGCCGCGGCCATCGCGTTCGGGGTGCGGCACTTCGCCCCCGAGACCCCGGGGGACGACAACGGCTGATCGCCGCTGGACGCGGGCCGCACCGGCCTTGACCAGAACGCGGCCCATGAGCGAGGACATGGGCCGCGTCCGGGTCGAGGCCGGGCCCGTGGCGGTCAGCTCGGACAGGCGTCGCGGCAGGCGCCGAAGCGATCGGCGTCCGGCCGGGTGAAGGCGGTCTCCTGCGTTCCCCGCACCGCCTCGGACATCGCCTCCTTCCAGACCAGGCCGGGAAGCGACGTGCCGTCCACCCGCGGGTAGTGGCGGCCGCCGATGGTGACGTCGATCAGCGGGTGCCGGAACGCGCCGCGCGGGTCGCCGAGGCTGACGGCCGAGGCCAGGCCGGGGGTGTAACCGGCGTACCAGGCGGCGGTGAAGTCGGCGGTCGTGCCGGGCATGCCCGCCGCCTCGCGGCCGATGCCGCCGAGCGCGCCTTTCGCCAGGACCTCCGACAACACCGCGGTGACCGCGTCGGCCACCGCCGGATCCAGGACCTGGCCGCAGCGAGGCGGGAAGGAACGTGGGACCCCTGAGCCGTCGCGGATCTCCGTGATCACCGTCGGCTCGCAGAAGCGGCCGCGGGCGGCGAGGCTGGCGTAGGAGTTGGCCACCGAGACGGGGTCGACCTCGTTGACGCCCAGCGTGAACGTCTCGAACCCCCGGAGCGGCGTCCCGTCGGCGCGCCTGAGCCCGAGCCGCTCGGCCATCCTGACGGTCTCACACAAGCCGACCTTCTCCGTCAAGCGCATGAAGAAGGTGTTCACCGCCTTCTGGGTGCCCGAGCGCAGGGTGACGAACCGGTCCCCGCCCTTCTCCAGGTTCACGACGGTGTGGGCCGGATCGGCGACAGCCTCGTTCGCACAGTTTTTGAACGCCCCGTAGTCCGGGGCGCGGTACTCGTCCGAGATCTGGAAGCCGTCGTCGTGGCGCAGACCGGCGGCGAGTGCGGCGGCCAGGGTGTAGGGCATCGCCGTCGTGCCCTGCTGGAAGGCCACCTCGCCGGCGGTCTCACGGCTGGTGGCCATGGCCCTGATGGCGCCCTCACCCGGGACGATCATGACCTGGGTGACGACCTGCGGGTCGTCGCGGTGGACATGGGCGTCGACGGCCCGCTGCGCCGCCCGCTGGAGCCGCTGGTCGATCGTCGTACGGATCGTCAGGCCGCCGCCGGTGAGCAGCCGCGGGTCCTCGGCGAGAAGCCGCTCCCTGATCTGCCGGCACAGGGAGGGATACCCGCTGTTCGCGCAGTCGCCGGAGAACTCCTCGATGACGGCGCCCTCGACGTCCAGCAGCACGCTCTTTCCGGCCACGGGGGACGCGGAGGCGATGGAGGCGGCGGAGGCGGCGGCGGACCCCGAGACCAGGTGCTCCTCAGCCGGACCGCCGTCCGCGGGGTTCAGCAGCAACAGGAGAACCGCGACCAACGCCCCCGCCACGGTGATGCTCAGGAAAACCAGCAGTGCCCTCATCGTCGCCCTTCGGTGCGCCTCACTCCGTGTATGGATCATCCGCGAACGGCGTGGCGCGGGCAACCGGCCACGACGGCTCTCCTGCCCTTCGGTCCACGCATGAGGGATCCGTTCTCCGCGGTCAGGGGCAGGGGGTGACGGGAGCCCGCCAGAGGCCGGCCAGCGCGTCGACGAGCCCGACGGCGACGGCCTCCCAGCTCGCGTGGGTCGTTGACTCGCCCTCGTGCAGGGCGCGCTCGCGCTCGGCCAGCGCGTGCGCGAGGAGCAGGCGGGTCATGTCGCCGCGCTCGCGGTGCACCTCTTCCGGCAGGTCGGGCAGCAACCGCAGCATGCCGTCCAGGGTGCGCCGCATCGACGGTGTCGCCACGGACTCCTCGGTGACGATCTGGCGCAGGGCGGGCACGGCGGTGACCTGGGCCAGGCAGCGGGCCCGCCAGCTCGGCACGCCCAGCGCGTCGAGGTGGTCGGTGGCGGGTCGTACCAGGCAGGAGATCCACGCGCGCAGGTCGGCGGAGTCGCCGATCGCCTCCAGCATGCGCAGCCGCCGCTCCTCGGTCTCGGTGGTGTAGCGGCGGATGATCGCTCGTACCAGGTCGGCCTTGGTGCCGAAGTGGTAGCCGACGGCGAAGTTGTTCGCCTGCCCGGCGGCCTGGCCGATCTGCCGGTTGGAGACCTCGCCGACCCCGTGCTCGGCGAACAGCCGCTCGGCGACGTCCAGGATGGCTCCGCGCGTCTCCCGCGCCCGCTCCGTCCTGCCGGGCACGGTCCTCCCGCGCTTCGTCACGCCGGACGCGGTCCTGCTGGGGACGGTCTTTCCACGCTCCCTCTCGTCGTGCTCCGTCTTTCCGTGATCCGTCCGGCCGGGCACGGTCACCATCGGACCGGAACCTTCTCCAGCCCGCCGACCACGAGACCCTCGCGGCGCCTGAGCTCGGCGGCCGGGACGGCCAGCTCCAGCGTGGGCAGCCGCTCCAGCAGCACGCTCAGCACGGTCTGCAGCTCGGTGCGGGCCAGCGCCTGCCCCAGGCAGGAGTGCGGGCCGGCACCGAAGGTCACGTGCGGGTTGGGCGAGCGGTCCAGCCGCATCTCGCCGGCGCCCTCGAACTGCCTCTCGTCCCGGTTGGCCGAGGCCATGCTGCACACGACCGTCGTGCCCGCGGGCAGCTCCTCCTCCGCCACCGTGACCCCCTCGCTGAGGTACCGCGGCATACCGAAGCCGGGATTGGCGTCGAAACGCAGCACCTCCTCCACCGCCGAGCGGATCAGCGTGCGGTCGGCCAGCAGCGCCTCCCAGCGAGAACGGTCGGCCAGCAGCATCGACACCATTTTGCCGATCATGTTGGCGGTGGTCTCGTGCCCGGCAACCAGCAGGCCCTTGGCCGTCATCACCAGCAACTGCTCGGTCAGCCGCCCGTCCAGCCCTTCCACCATCGAGGCCAGCTCGCTCAGCAGGTCGTCGCCCGGCTCGGCCCGCTTGGTGTCGACGTGTGCCATCAGGTAGGCGTCGAACTCGCCCTGGGCGGCGTCGATCTCCTCCTGGCCGAACCTGGTCATGCTGAGCATGGTGTCCGACCAGTACGCGAACCTGTCCCGGTCGGAGTCGGGCACCCCGAGCAGGTCGCAGATCGCCCACACCGGCAACGGGAAGGCGACCGCGCTCACCAGGTCGGCGGGCTCGCCCTGGACGACCATCCGCTCGACCAGCCGCTCGGCCATCGCCTGGATCCTGGGCCGCATCGCGATGACCCGCTTGGCGGTGAACGCCCTGCCCACCAACTGCCGCCACGCCCGGTGGGTGTCGCCTGTCATGTCGCCGCCGCCGTCACCGCTGCGGCCGAACACGCCGCCCGACTCGTTGGCCGTCACCCGCGCCGCCCCCTCGGCGTCGAGCCGGCGGGTGAAACGCGGGTCCGACAGGACCTCCTTGACGTCCTGGTAACGCGTCAGCAGCAGCGCGGTGTCCCCGCTGGCCAGCCGGATCGGCGCGACCGGGCAGCCCTCCCGCAGCTCGGCCCACTCCCGCGGCGGCTCCAGCGCGCTGGGGTTGCGGAAGGGGTATTCGGGCGCCTCGGCGCTGAGCTCGCTCAAGATCACTCTCCCTCGGAGACCACGGTTGGCGTCATTTAAGTCGCCCGACTTATTCAGGTCAAGTAACTCGAATTCGCTCCTCACCGGAACCTCCCGAGCGCGGCGGCTCCAGCCGATCGTCGGCCATGACCGGACGGTACTTCGCGGTGCGATAATCGTGAGCCGTGACTGACAACCGCATCCCTCCTCCCTTCATCGGTGACGAGCGCGCCATGCTGAACAACTGGCTCGACTGGCACCGCGAGACCCTGGCCGTCAAGTGCGCGGGGCTCTCGGAGGAGCAACTCCGAGAGCGCTCGGTGCCGCCGTCGACCCTGTCGCTCCTCGGCCTGGTCCGCCACATGGCGCACGTGGAGCGCGTCTGGTTCCGCCGCGTGCTGAACGACGAGGACGTCCCCCTGCTGTACAAGACCGACGACCCCGACGCTGATTTCAACGACGTGGACACCGCCTCCGCCCAGGAGGCCTTCGCCACCTGGCGGGCCGAGATCGAGCTTGCCCGCAAGCTCTCGGCCGAGGTGCCGCTGGACGCCGTCGCGAAGCGGCAGCGCCACGGGCAGGACTGCTCCCACCGCTGGATCCTGGTCCACATGATCGAGGAGTACGCCCGGCACAACGGCCACGCCGACCTGCTGCGCGAGCGGATCGACGGTTTCACCGGCGAATAGGCGTCCTTCCCGGCGAGGCCCGCCGCACGACGGACGACGCACGACGGAGGACACGGAGGACACCCGATGGACATCGTTGACGAGATCAACCAGGCGCACCGCGAGCTGCTCGACGGCGAGCGCAAGGTCATGACGCTGCGGCGGCGCTACGACGCGGAGCCCGAGGACGTGTGGGACGCCTGCACGAACGCCGAGCGGCTGAGCCGCTGGTTCCAGCCCGTCACCGGGGACCTGCGGCCGGGGGGAACGTACCGGATCGAGGGCAACGCGGGCGGCGAGATCCTGCGCTGCGAGCCGCCCCGCCTGCTGAGGATCAGCTGGCTGTACGGCGATGACCCCGGTTTCTCCGAGGTGGAGGTGCGCCTGTCGGGGGAGGGCGGCGGCACCCTGTTCGAGCTGCGCCACACCGCCGACGTGCCGCCGGAGATGTGGACCGGCTACGGCCCCGGCGCCGTCGGCGTGGGCTGGGACCTCGCCTTCCTGGGCCTCGGCCTGCACCTGTCGGGCGCGCCCAAGGTCGACGAGGACACCTTCCACCTGACCGACGAGGGCCGGCGCTTCATCGCGGCCGGCAGCCAGGCCTGGGGCCGGGCCCACGAGGCCGCCGGAGGCCCGCCCGGCCAGGTCGCCGCCGCCGTCGCCGCCACCACCGCGTTCTACGCCCCGCAAGAGGAGCCGCCATGACCCGGGACGGGCGCTCTCCCCGCGCCGCCCCCGGGGGACCGTCGTTTTCGAAGATCGGCGGCGCGTCACCCATCGCTCCCACGGGCACGCCACGCGGACGGCACGGGCGCGAGCTGCCATCTTTGTCGCCGCCCGGCAAACGGACTACCCTCGCCCGTGACCGGTCCGAACGGACCTTCGAGTCCACGAGCCGTCGCGCGACCAAGATCACATCAGTCACATGTCATACCCGCCAGATGTCACACCATCCCGATGGGCGCGTTTGTGCGAGCCGCACAACTCCGGCCGCGAAACACGCTTAGTCCCCGCCATTCCGGTATCCGGAGGCAGTCGAGAGGATGTACCCCGGTTACGGCGGGGACGACCGCCGTGTTCACCGTCTTCGAAAGGCCCGCTCAGTGTTCAGTCGTGTCGCCATCGTCAACCGCGGTGAAGCCGCCATGCGGCTCATCCACGCCGTTCAGGACCTAGCCGCGGAGACGGGCACACGGATCGAGACCGTCGCCCTGTACACGGACTCCGACCGGACGGCCACGTTCGTCCGGGAGGCGGACATCGCCTACGACCTGGGACTCGCCGCGGACCGGCCCTATCTGGACCACGCGGTCCTCAGAAAGGCCCTGGTCGAGACCGGTGCGGACGCGGCCTGGGTCGGCTGGGGCTTCGTGGCGGAGGACCCGGCGTTCGCCGACCTGTGCGCCGAGATCGGCGTGACGTTCGTCGGCCCGAGCGCCGAGGCGATGCGCAGGCTGGGCGACAAGATCGGCTCGAAGCTGATCGCCGAAGAGGTCGGGGTGCCCGTCGCGCCGTGGAGCCGGGGTCCGGTGGAGACGCTGGAGGAGGCGAAGGCGGCGGCGGAGCGGATCGGCTACCCGCTGATGCTGAAGGCGACCGCGGGCGGCGGCGGCCGCGGTATCCGGATGGTCGCCGACGCCGACGAGCTGTCCCAGGCCTACGAGCTGACGCGCCAGGAGGCCGCGCGGGCGTTCGGCAGCGGCGTCGTGTTCCTGGAGCGCCTGGTGACGGGCGCCCGGCACGTCGAGGTGCAGGTCATCGCCGACGGGCAGGGCACCGCGTGGGCGCTGGGCGTGCGCGACTGCTCCGTGCAGCGGCGCAACCAGAAGATCATCGAGGAGTCCGCCTCCCCGGTCCTCGGCGCCGAGCAGGTCGCCGAGCTGAAGGCGTCGGCCGAGCGGCTCGTGCTCGCGGTGGACTACCGGGGCGCGGGCACCATCGAGTTCCTCTACCACCCCGGTGAGCGGCTGTTCGCGTTCCTCGAGGTCAACACGCGTCTGCAGGTCGAGCACCCGATCACCGAGATCACCACCGGCGTCGACCTGGTGAAGGCCCAGTTGCACGTCGCGGCGGGCGGCAGGCTCGAGGGGGACGCGCCACAGGAGTGGGGTCACGCCGTCGAGGCGCGCCTCAACGCCGAGGACCCCGACCGCGACTTCGCGCCCTCACCCGGCCGGATCGCGCGGCTGGCACTGCCCAGCGGCCCCGGCATCCGGGTGGACACCGGGTTCAGCGAGGGCGACACGATCCCCGCCGACTTCGACTCGATGATCGCCAAGATCATCGCGCATGGCCGTGACCGTACGGAGGCGCTGGCCCGCCTGCGCCGCGCGATGTCACAGACGACCGTCATCATCGAGGGCGGCGTGACGAACAAGGGCTTCGTCCGCACGCTGCTCGACGAGCCCGCGGTGATCGACGGGTCCGCCGACACCGGCTGGATCGACCGCGTGCGCGCCCAGGGCGCCCTCGTCGCGCACCGGCACTCCGCGATCGCGCTGATCGCCGCCGCCATCGAGGCCTACGAGGACGAGGAGGCCGTGACGCGGCAGCGCTTCCTGGCCGCCGCGCACGGCGGCCGCCCGCAGTCGCAGCACGAGAGCGGACGCGCGCTGGAGCTCAAGCTCCGCGACGTCGGCTACCGCGTCCAGGTCGCCCGCACCGGCGGCCACCGGTTCCGCATCGGCATCTCGGCGGGCGGCCCCCAGCACGCGGCCGACGTCGACATCGAGCGTTTCGACGAGCACAGCGGCCAGATCACCGTGAACGGCGTCCGCTTCAAGGTCGTCACGAGCACTCACGGCCCGATCCACCTGGTCGAGGTCGACGGCGTCACGCACCGGATCAGCCGCGACGAGGGCGGCATCGTACGCTCGCCGGTTCCCGCGCTCGTGGTGGCCACGCCGCTGCAGGCGGGCGACGAGGTCGAGGCCGGCGCGCCGCTGCTCGTGGTCGAGAGCATGAAGATGGAGACCGTGCTGCGCGCGCCGTTCCGCGGCCGCGTGCGGGAGCTCGCGGTGTCGGTCGGCAGCCAGGTGGAGGCGGGTGCCCGACTGCTGCGCCTGGAGCCGCTGGGCGACGGCGACGAGGCGGCCGGTCCCGTGGCCGAGGTGCGGGAGGTCGAGCTGGATCTGCCGGCCGAGCCGGCGGACGTGCCCGCGGCCGAGCGGGCCGCGCGCGGGCTGCAGGACCTGCGCAGCCTCCTGCTGGGCTTCGACATCGACTCGCGGGACGAGAAGCGCCTGCTCACCGGCTATCTGGCCGCGCGTGCCGAGCTCGCCGAGAAGGGCGAGCACGAGCCGGCCGGCGAGGTCGAGTTGCTGCGCCTGTTCGCCGACCTGAGCGAGCTGAGCCGCAACCGGCCCGCCGGGGAGGAGTCGAAGCCCGACTCCTCGGTGCACAGCCCCCGCGAGTACTTCCACACCTACCTGCAGTACCTGGACCCGGACCGGGCCGGGCTGTCGGAGAGCTTCCGGCAGCGGCTCGCGCACGTGCTGTCCCGCTACGGCGTCGAGGGCCTGGAGCGCACGCCGGAGCTGGAGGACGCGGTCTTCCGGATCTTCCTGGCCCAGCGGCGCGCGTCCACCGACGTCGCCGTGGTGACGACCCTGCTGCGCCAGTGGGTCAAGGAGTCCCCGCCCGCCGAGGCGGACCGCGTCACCGTCGGCCTGGCGCTGGAGCACCTGGTCGCCGCCACCCAGGTCCGGTTCCCGGCCGTCGCGGACCTGGCGCGCGGCGTGGTGTTCGCCTGGTTCGCCCAGCCGCTGCTGCGCCGCACCCGCGCCAAGGTCTACACGGCCGTACGCAAGCACCTGCGCCACCTCGACCGGCACCCGGACGCGCCCGACCGCGCCGAGCGGATCTCCGCCATGGTCGCCAGCGCCGAGCCGCTCGTCCGGCTGGTCGGCCAGCGGATCGGCCGCGAGGGCGCGGACCCCGTGCCGCTGCTCGAGGTGCTGAGCCGCCGCTACTACGGCAACCGCGCGCTCGGCGACATCCGGGTGAGCAAGATGGCGGGCTGCACGTTCGTCGTCGCCGACCACCGCACCACGACCGGCAACGGCCGTGTCGTGGCCACCGCGGTCGACTTCCTGGCGCTGACCGAGGCGGTCAAGGCGGTCGACGAGTTCGCCGGTGACGGCGAGCTGGTGGCGGACATCTACCTGACCTGGTCGGACGGCCCGAGCGACCCCGACGAGATGGCCGAGCGCCTGCGCGAGGTCATTGTCGCGCAGCAGCCGTCGAACCGGGTCGGCCGCATCGTCACGACCGTCGCGGGCAACAGCGGCGCCGTGATGCACCACCACTTCACCTTCCGGCCGTCCGCGGACGGCTTCGCGGAGGAACGGCTGCTGCGCGGCCTGCACCCGCGCATCGCCGAGCGCATGCAGCTGGAACGGCTGCGCGACTTCGACCTCACCCGGCTGCCCGCCCCCGACGAGGAGGTCTACCTCTTCCGGGCCACGGCGCGGCAGAACCCGTCCGACGAGCGCCTCGTCGCGTTGGGGCAGGTCCGCGACCTGACCCCGCTGCGCGACGACGAGGGCAGGCTCGTCGCGCTGCCCGCGGCCGAGAACATCCTGGCCACGTGCCTCGACGCGATCCGCCGGGCCAAGAAGCCCGGCGCGAAGACGTCCGCCACCAACCGGATCGTCATCTACGTGTGGCCGCCGAACGACCTCTCGCCGGAGGACCTGAACACCGTGGCGAAGCGCGTGCTGCCGACGACGGCGGGCGCGGGCCTGGAGGAGGTGCTCTTCCTCGGCAGGCGCCGCGACGGCGCCACCGGCGAGCTCGTCGACATCGCCGTGCGGATCGGCTACGACGTGGGCTCCGGCGTGCAGCTGTCCGTCGTGCCGCCGCCGACCGAGCCCATCGAGCCGCTGGACGACTACCGCCAGGAGGTGCTGCGCGCGCACAGCCGAGGCACGCACCACCCGTACGAGCTGACCGCCATGCTCGCCGGGCCGTTCGGCTCGTTCACCGAGTACGACCTGGACGAGCGGTCGGAGCTGGTGCCGGTGAACAGGCCCAAGGGGCGCAACACCGCCGCCCTCGTCGCGGGCGTCGTCAGCACGCCCACGTCGCGCCACCCGGAGGGCATGACCCGCGTCGTGCTGCTGGGCGACCCGACGAAGGCGCTCGGCGCGCTGTCCGAGCCCGAGTGCGCGCGGGTGATCGCCGCGCTCGACCTGGCCGAGCGGATGCGGGTGCCGCTGGAGTGGTTCGCGCTCTCCGCGGGCGCCCGGATCTCGATGTCGTCCGGCACCGAGAACATGGACTGGGTGGCGGCCGCGCTGAAGCGGATCGTGAACTTCACCCAGGACGGCGGTGAGATCAACATCGTGGTCGCGGGCATCAACGTCGGCGCCCAGCCGTACTGGAACGCCGAGGCCACGATGCTCATGCACACCAAGGGCATCCTGGTGATGACGCCGGACTCCGCGATGGTGCTGACGGGCAAGCAGTCGCTCGACTTCTCCGGCGGCGTGTCGGCCGAGGACAACCACGGCATCGGCGGGTACGACCGGATCATGGGCCCGAACGGCCAGGCACAGTACTGGGCGCCGGACATCCGCGGCGCTCGGGAGATCCTGATGTCGCACTACGACCACAGTTACATCGCGCCGGGGGAGAGCGGGCCGCGCAGGACGGTCACCGGCGACCCGGTGGACCGCGACGTGTCGACGTTCCCGCACAGCGTGCCGGACAGCGACTTCACGACGGTGGGCCAGATCTTCTCCG
Organism: Streptosporangium sp. G12; assembly: GCF_052983175.1. Taxonomy (NCBI): domain Bacteria; kingdom Bacillati; phylum Actinomycetota; class Actinomycetes; order Streptosporangiales; family Streptosporangiaceae; genus Streptosporangium; species Streptosporangium sp. G12. The sequence continues at coordinate 13,112 of NZ_JBRIQO010000038.1, forward strand.
TCGAGTCCAACCCGGACCGCAAGAAGCCGTTCGACATCCGCACCGTCATGCGCGCGCTGTCCGATCAGGACCACCCGGTGCTGGAGCGGTGGGCGGGCATGGCCGACGCGGACACCGCCGCGACCTGGGACGTCCACCTCGGCGGCCGGCCGGTGTGCCTGCTGGGCATCGAGTCCAGGTCCGTGCCGCGTCGCGGGTTCCCGCCCACCGACGGCCCGGACACCTACACCGCGGGCACCCTGTTCCCGAGGTCGTCCAAGAAGGCCGCCCGGGCCATCAACGCCGCCAGCGGGAACCGCCCGCTGGTCGTGCTGGCCAACCTGTCGGGGTTCGACGGGTCGCCCGAGTCGATGCGCAAGCTGCAGCTGGAGTACGGCGCGGAGATCGGCCGCGCGGTGGTGAACTTCAAGGGCCCCATCGTGTTCTGCGTGATCTCCCGGTACCACGGCGGCGCGTTCGTGGTGTTCTCCAAGGCGCTCAACCCGAACATGACCGTGCTCGCGGTCGAGGGCTCGTTCGCCTCGGTGCTCGGCGGTGCTCCGGCCGCCGCGGTGGTCTTCGCGCGCGACGTCGACAAGCGGACCGGCAACGACCCCCGCGTGCTCGCGCTCGCCGCCCGTGTCGCGGAGGCACCGGCCGCCACGCGGGCCGCGCTGGCCACCGAGCTGGCCGAGCTGCGGTCGTCCGTGCGAGCCGAGAAGCTCACCGAGGTGGCCACCGAGTTCGACCGCGTGCACAGCATCCAGCGGGCGGTCGACGTCGGTTCGGTGGACATGATCATCAGCTGCGCCGAGCTGCGGCCGAAGATCATTGAGGCGGTCGAGAGGGGCCTCGCCCGGCAGGTCTGACCCGGTCCCGGAGCCGGAGGCCCACGCCTTCGCCTCTGCCGTCCTCCGGCCGGCAGAGGCCGCGCTCTCCGGCCGCCGACTCGAACGGGGAGTCGTGGGGCGGCACGCGTCGTGCCGCCCCACGAACGGGATCGTCCGCGAGAAGACGGTTCGCGAGCGACGATTCCGCCTCGTGGCGGGAGTCTCACCTTCTGACCCCTCACCGACCGCTGCGAGGACTCCCATGGCCCACGACGGAACGCCGCCCGACACGACCGATCCGGAACCGAAGGCGGATCTCCGCCGCGCGTCCGACATCTGGCCGCTGATCCACGCCGAACGAGCGGCCCTCGCGGCGGACCTGGCGAACCTGACCGGCGAGCAGTGGACGACGCCGTCGCTGTGCACCGGGTTGACCGTGCGTGAGGTGCTGGCGCACCTCACCTCGGCGGCGAGCCTCACCCCGGTGCGGTGGCTGGCGGGCGTGATCCGCTGCCGCTTCGACTTCGACAGGCAGGTCGCCATGCGGCTCGCCGAGCAGCTGGGGGCGACCGCGGCCGAGACGCATGACAGTTTCCGCCGCGTCGTCACGAGCACCACCGGGCGTTCCCCCTTGAATGTGGACACCTTGGAGACTGGATCTTGAGGTCCAGGGGAAGAGATGTCACTGATGGTGATGAAGAACTACCCGCCCGAGTTCAAGGCCGACGCGGTGGCGTTGGTGTTGTCGAGGCCGGACCGGACGATCACGTCGATCGCGCGGGATGTGGGGGTCAGCCGCGAGACGCTGCGAGTCTGGGTGCGTGCCGCGCAGGCCCGCGGTGAAGGCGGAGCCGGCGCGGCCGCGGTGGGTAAGAGCGCGTCGGGCCGGCACGTACCCTCGGACGACGTGCTGGAAGAGGAGAACAAGCAGCTCAAGGCGCGGATCCGGGAGCTGGAGCAAGAGCGGGACATCCTGCGCAGGGCCGCGAAGCTTTTCGCGGGCGAGACGAACTGGTGAACCGCTTCCAGTTCGTTGACGATCACAAGGCGCTCTACGGGGTGAAGCGGTTGTGCCGGGTGCTACAGGTATCGCGCTCAGGCTTCTACCGGTGGCTGAAGGGCGCCGGTGCGCGGCCGGCCCGCCGCCAGGCCGAGGAGGATCTGGCCCGGCGGATGCGGCGGATTCACACCGAGTATGAGGGCACCCATGGCTCGCCCCGGATGACGGCTGAGTTGCGTGCGGCCGGGATCGAGGTCAACCACAAGCGGGTTGAGCGGGTGATGCGCCAGTACGGCATCGTCGGGCTGCATCTGCGCAAGAAGGTCCGCACCACGGTGCCGGAGCCGGATGCCCGGCCGGTGGCGGACCTGCTCCACCGCGACTTCACCGCTGAGCGGCCAAACAGCCGCTACGTGGGTGACATCACGTATCTGCCCGTTGGGGGCGGCATGTTCCTCTATCTGGCCACGGTCGTGGATCTGTATTCGCGTCGTCTGGTGGGCTGGTCGATCGCCGACCACATGCGCACCGAACTCGTCGTCGACGCGTTACAGGCTGCCGCGCACACCCGGGGCGGCCGCTTGGAGGGCGCGGTCTTCCACAGCGACAACGGGGCCCAGTACTGCTCGCGAGAGTTCGAGCAGGCCTGTCGTCGGCTCGGCGTCACCCGCTCGCGAGGAGCGGTCGCAACCAGCGCCGACAATGCCTTGGCCGAGTCGTTCGACGCGACCCTCAAACGCGAAACCCTGCAGGGCTCACATCGCTGGCCCGACGCCCGCACCGCCCGCCTGACGGTGTTTCGCTGGATCACCCGCTACAACACGGTCAGACGGCACTCCCGTCTCGGCCAAATGAGCCCGATCGACTACGGGGAGAGGGCAGATAACCTGAAGGCTGCCGCCTGAGATCGGTGTCCACATTCAGGGGGGAACCCCCGCGACGCGGAAAGGGACATCAAAGCGCGGACCCTACAGGAGTGGCGCCGCCGACTACGAGGTCGAAGGGGAGAACATTATCTAGGGTTGGAGGACCCTTCCAGCAGGTCAGAAGACGATGATCTCTTCTTTCACGTAGGCCAAATGACCGAACGCAGCCCGGATCCAAGAAGGCCCGTCGGCAAGAGTCGCGCCACACGGCCCAAATCAGCGGCGTGGCTGCAGGTCGCGGTGCGCGACGATATTACATACGGAGGGCAGGTTTCGGTTCGGGCGTTTGGGGACGAGTCAGGCGCCTTGCGAAGCGATAACGCTGGATTGGACATTTCCGCAGGTCGCGCTACTCGTTAACACCCCCTGTGTCAAGCCGCCTTGGGGCTTCCGATTCCAGCGTTGCTTTGGGGCGGCGCTGGCTCGGTTTGCGGCACACCCCACTCGGCCAAGCGTGGCTACGCCCGGGGTTGCGGGCGCGGACCTGCAGGCCAGATGGCTGTCACTGGACCGCCATGGTCTTTCCCATCGCGCATAATCTACTATAGGTAATGAATTAGTTACTTTACGTAGTTGGGCGGCCTATTAAGTCGGGATCGAAGAGGTCCCTGACCTCGTCCCATCGGAGATCCGTCATGTTGCCTGGTCGCGAGGCATCGGCAAATGGGATTTTAGAGCCGGTCGTCAGACCAGCGAGGCCAGCGCCACGCACACCACGAACGGGACGGGGATGAGCACGGCAGAGCCAAGCCACGCCGCCAGCCGTCGTCTATGCCAGAGTGGGAGGCATACGTCGATCACGATTATCTGTGTCAAGGTGAGTAGACCGGTTGTCACCAGTAAAATGGTGATGAAAAACCCGTTCTCGAGGGTCTCGTAGTTGCAGTTGGTGGGCTCGGCAAGGGCGCAGTCCATCGGCATGTACTCGGTCAGCAGCCACCACGCCAGATAGAACGGCACCATGGCGGGCACACCAAGTCCGAGGTTCGCCAGAGCGGGACCCCATAGGCCGCTTCTTGCTCGCCCCTTGCGCCCGGCATGCGCATCAGTCATGGTCACGCTCTCACCTCGTGGGCCCGTCTGGCCAGATCTGCACCGGCTTGATTGATCCTTAACCCTGCCACGGACGGCAGCGGACGTCTGGGGGATCTTGATACACGTAGCCGTCGGGTCTGTCAATCAAACGGCTCTGGCTCACTTTCGGTGGTAACCAAGCGTGCTCACAGGTGATGAGGAGGCGCTGGAGACGAATCAGGCGGCCAGAAGGGTGTCGTGGCGCGGTCCGGCGAGCAGGGGGCACGGGCGACCGCGCGGTCGCACAGGCGTCTGATAAGGAAACCGCCCAGCTCCGCGACGTCAGCTTGATGCGCACGTTCCGTCACCACCGAAAGTGAGCCAGAGCCGTTTTTTCTACAGTCCCGGTTGTGCAGTGCCGTCAAGAAGGCGGCCAGGGCGTCGGCCGCCTCCGCGCCGCGCGTGACGGGGGCGCGGCCGGCGGGCTCGCCCGGAACCCAGGTGGTGACGATCCAGGGACGCGGGAACCGCGCGGAGGGCTCACCAAGGCGTTGCGGGACGGGAACCGGCAGTGGAAGGCGCGGGGCGAGGGCGGGCAGCCAGGTGTGCTCCTTGAGTAGCAGTTCGTCCGCGGTGTCCCCACCCAGGGCAACCGGACAGCGAGGTCGTCGCCGAGCCGCCAGAGCTGGTTGGCCCAGCCCCGCGCGCCGAGCCTCACAGGGTGATCGGCCAGGTCGGGGTGCTGGTCGCGCAGCAGATCCCGCACCAACTGCGCAGTGATAACCATCGCGGTGTGAGTCATGCGGCGCACCGGTAGCCGGATGGCGAGCTGTGGGGCGAGGGGACGACCACGGTCGCCTCCGACTCCACGCACGTGCGGGTTCACTTCTCCTTGGCCGGGGAGAACCCCTCGATGGCCCCGTGCAGCACCTTCCTGAACGTTTCGCTGCCGGTGTGTCCGGAGTCGGCCACCACGTGCAGCTCGGCGTCCGGCCAGACCTCGGTCAGCTCTCAGGCCGTCTGGAGAGGGCTGCCCAGGTCCAGGCGGCCGTGGATCAGGGCGCCGGGGATGCCGGCCAGCCGGTCCGCGTTGCGCAGCAGCACGTCCTCTTCCAGCCAGGCGGCGTTGGCGAAGTAGTGTGCGCAGATGCGGGTCCAACTCCAGAAGTGTCGTTATATCGGCTCCGTTCTGGTGTGCGTTAGACGTCTAAGAGAAGTGCCGGTTTGGGTCGGTACGTCATCTACGGAGAAAACATGACGATTAAGCAGTACCTCGGCCTGCTTGTCTTCAGGACTTCACATGGCCCGTACCCGGATCCCCGATCGCCCAGCGGCGGTGGTTTCGACAGCAGCAGGAGTTCGCGCCGCCGGAGGCGTCGCCGCTGACGGCGCCCGAGAGGCGAACAAGCATGATGTGGCCAGGACCGGCGCAAGTGCGACTCTCTTCAGGAGAGCGCCCTTCGGTGACGGCACCTGGCCCCGTGCCGCCCGCCCCCCTTTTCCACCCCTGCTGACGAAAGGTGCCGGATCTGCCCGACCAGCTTGACTGGCGCCGACGAGATCTCGTGTCCCCGGATGCAGCGGTAGAAGCCGCCCGGCTGCGGCCAGCACAGCCGGCAATACCCCTTCTTGATCGGGACCTCGCAGTGGCAGCTTGCGCACTGGCCGACTTGGTGGAGCTGGCCGAAGGTGTAGCAGGCGCGGCAGTATCGCCCCGGGAGCACGCCCCAGGCATGGCAGCCCACGCAGGTCGCCGCCGGCTTGGTCGGGGAGCTGACCGACGACCTGCAGGCGCAGGTCCAGGCCGGCCGGACCGACAGCTTCACCACCGAGGTGCCGCAGGAGAACGTCCTGCTCAGCATTCTGGTGATGAAGCCCCATCAGACGGGTGGCAGCGACCGTCCGTCCCGACGTCGCTACGGTCGGACAATCCCTGATTCGTAGGCGATGATGACGAGGTGGACGCGGTCGCGGCCGTCGAGCTTGGTGAGCAGCCGTGACACGTGGGCTTTGGCGGTGGCCACGCTGATGTGGAGGCGGGCGGCGATCTCGCCGTTGGACAGCCCTCGTCCGACGAGGGTCAGCACCTCGCGTTCGCGCTCGGTGATGCCCTCGACGGGACGCGGGTGCGATGGGGGTCGGCGCCCTTCCCCGGTCTCCGGGCGGGCGGCGAACTCTGCGATGAGCCGCCGCGTGACGCTGGGCGCGATCAGCGCGTCCCCGGCGGCGACCACGCGGATCGCCATGAGGATGTCGTCCAGCGCCATGTCCTTGACGAGGAAGCCGCTGGCGCCGGAGCGGAGCGCGGCGTACACGTGGTCGTCGTCGTCGAAGGTGGTGAGGACGAGGACCCGTGGCGCGGCCGGGCCCGCCGTGATCAGCCGGGTCGCCTCGATGCCGTCCATGCCGGGCATGCGGATGTCCATCACGATCACGTCGATCCGGATGTCCCGGGCCAGTCGCACCGCTTCGGCGCCGGTCCCGGCCTCCGCGACGACCTCCAGGTCCGGCGTGTCGGCCATCAGAACGCGCAAGCCGGCACGGACGAGCGGCTGATCGTCGACGAGGACGACGCGAACCGTCATGGGACGTGAGCTCCTTCGGACAGGGGCAGCCGGGCGGTCACGCGGAAGCCGCCCCCGGGACGTGGTCCGGCGGTGAACTCGCCGCACAGCAGGTTGACCCGCTCGCGCATGCCGACGATGCCATGGCCGAGGCCGCCGGTGCCGCCGGTGCGGCCGCCGCGTCCGTCGTCTTCGACCTCGACGCGCACCTCGCCGTCCCGGTAGCCGATCGTCACCCGGCACTCGCAGGCGTCTGCGTGGCGCAGCACATTGGTGAGCGCCTCCTGGACGATGCGGAACGCGGCCAGATCGACCTCGGCGGGAAGCGACCGCCGTTCGCCGAGCCGTCTCACCTCGACCCGGACGCCTGCGTCTCTCGTCGCCGCGACCAGCCGGTCGAGATCGGCGAGCCCGGGGGCAGGGTCGAGGGACGCGGCTTCCGCCGCGGAAGGCGGCGGGGTCCCCGGTTGCGGGCGGCGCAGCGCGACCAGGGTGCGGCGTAGTCCGGAGAGGGCGTCCCTGCTGGTGTTCTCGATGGTGGCGAGCGCGTTGCGGGCCTCGGCCGGTTGCGTGTCGAAGACCCGTCTGCCCACGCCCGCCTGGATGGCGATGATCCCGATGCTGTGCGCGATCACGTCGTGCAACTCGCGGGCGATGCGGAGCCGTTCGCCGGTGACGGCCTCGGCCGCGGTCCTGGCCCGCAGCTCGGCCGCGTGCTCGCGGCGCTCCCGCACTGCCCTGCCGCTCATCCACACGGTGATCAGCGCGAGGACGAGAACCACGACGGTGCCGACGAACACGTCTCGCCGGACACCGAGGTAGGTCGCGGAGCCGATCTGCACGGCGAGCGTCATGCCGGCGGCGAGGAACGCGATACGGCGCGGGCGGTTGGCCACGATGTGGCCGACGCCGACGTCGGTCGCGAGAACGGACAGGTACAGCAGCTCCGGATAGGGCCGCGTGGCCGCCGCGGCGACCATGCCGGCGAGCATCAGCGCCAGGGCCGCCACCGGGCTGCGCCGCAGCAGCGCGATGGGCAGCAGCGTGGCGGCGGCCGACAGGAACAGGCGCAGCCCGGCCGAACGATAGGGCCCCGCCTGCACGGCGAGGGCCAGGGCGAACGGGTAGGCGCAGGCCCCCGCCCAGGCGAGAAGCGCACGCACCCTCAGCCAGGGGCGGTCGGTGGCGGGCATAGGGGCGATCGTAGTTGCCCGGCCCGGCGGCGGCGTCGGCCCGTGGTCGTACGACCACGGGCTACCCCGCCCCCGCAGTTGTGGCCCGTGGGCCGACGCCGCGCCAGCCGGGCCACGGCACCGTGGGGTGGGTGATCGAAATTCACGAACTGACCAAGCGCTACGGCCGGACCACCGCCGTCAAAGACCTGACCTTCACCGTCCGCCCAGGTCACGTCACCGGGTTCCTCGGCCCCAACGGCGCCGGGAAGAGCACCACCCTGCGGCTGCTCCTCGGCCTGCAGCAGCCCACCGGCGGAACGGCCACCATCGACGGCCGCCCGTTCCGGGATCGCCCGCGCGGGTTGCGGCAGGTCGGGGCGCTGCTCGACGCCCATGACGTGTACGGCGGACGTACCGCGGCGACGCATCTGCTCGCGCTGGCCCGGGGCAACGGCATCCCGCGCAGCAGAGTGGCGCAGGTTCTGGAGGAGGTGGGCCTGGCGAGCGCGGCACGACGCCGTGTCAGCGGGTTCTCCCTCGGCATGAAGCAGCGGCTCGGGATCGCCGCCGCGCTGCTCGGGGACCCGCCCGTGCTGCTGTTCGACGAGCCGATCAACGGCCTGGACCCCGAGGGGGTGCGCTGGGCACGCGGCCTGTTCCGGCGGCTGGCCGCCGAGGGGCGCACCGTGTTCGTCTCCAGCCACCTGATGAGCGAGATGGAGAGCACCGCCGAGCACCTCGTCGTCATCGGCCGGGGCGAGCTGATCGCCGAGGAGAGCGCGGCGCGGTTCGCCGCCCGCGGCGCCCGGCCGAGCGTGACCGTCCGGGCCGCCGACACCGCCACGTTGACGGCCGTACTGACCGCCGAGGGCGCCACGGTCCGGCCGCCCGACCCCGGCGAGGACGCACCCCTTACGGTGGCCGGCTTGAGCGCGGCCCGTATCGGCGAACTCGCCTGCCACCACCGGATCCCGCTGGCCGAACTCGCCACCCGTACCTCCTCGCTGGAGGAGGCCTTCATGGATGTCACCGCGCACAGCGTGGAATTCCGGACAGGAGACTCCCGATGACCACAGCAGTACCCTCGCGGGCGATCGCCGCCGCACGCGCCGTCGAGCACCGCGACCGCTTCGGCGACCTCCTTGCCGCCGAGTGGATCAAACTGTGGTCCCTGCGCTTCATGCCCTGGGCGTTCGGGCTCGGCGCCCTGATCGTCATCGGGATCAACCTGAACGCCACCGTCACGGACTACACGAACTACCCACTCTTCCCGCCGGAGATCCGGGACACGTTCGTACCGATCCGGGCGATGCGCGACGCCTTCACGCCCGGCGCCGGCCTGGTTCTCATGCTCGTCGCTGGCGGCATCGGCGCCCTCACGATCGTCAGCGAGTACAGCTCCGGGCAGATCCGCACGACCTTCGCCGCCGTACCCGCGCGGCGCGCCGTACTCGCCGCCAAGATGACCGTCGTGACGGCGTGCACGCTCGCCTACGGCGCCGTCGTCGCGGGAACGTCCTTCGGCGTGACCCAGGCCATCCTGTCCGGCCGGCACCTCGCCCTGCCGCTCGGTCACCCCGGCGTGCTGCGCGCCATCGCGGCCTCAGCCCTGCTCGCGCCGGTGTGCGCACTGGTCGGCCTCGCCATCGGCGTGTGCGTCCGGCACACCGCCGCCGCCATCGCGACGATCACCGGCGTCCTGCTGCTGCCGTCACTGCTCGACGAGCGCGATGAACGATCGGCCGCCCTCTTGCACGCGCTGCCACGGGGGGCATGGGATCGGCTGACCGAGGTCGGTCACTCCCCGCTGCCGGTTCCCCACCCGGCGTCGATTACCGGATCATGGACGGTGTACGCCGCCTGGTCGCTCGGCGCGGCGGCCATCTCCATGATCATCGTCTACCGCCGTGACCTCTGACCTCACCGGCCCTCCGATGGCACAGCCACAGCGTCACCGGCTGAGCGAAAGTCGACCGGTCGGCCAGCAACTCGGCCAGCCGGTAGCCGGCAGTGTCGGGATCGGCTTCGGCCAGCGCGCGCAGTTCGTCGAGACGGTCCTGCTCGGCCAGCAGCCGGGCCAGCAACGAGAGGGCCTCAGGACGGTCGGCGGTGGCGACGTCAACAGGGCGATGGCCTCCTCTGCCTGCCCCTGCTCGGCCAACGCTTCAGCCAGCCGGTGAGCGGCAACGGGGTGTCCCTGCTCGGCCAGCGCGCGAAGGTCGTCGATGCGACCGTGCTGAGCCGGCAGCGTGACCAGTTCACCGGTGGTGACTCGGCTGTCGACGTCGACCAGCGCCCGCAGCTCTGCGAGCGGGGCGTGCTCCACCAGAAGCTCTAGGAGCTGGCGGACGACAGAGCAAACGCCCGTGTGGGCCAGGGCTCGCAACGCGGCGATGGCCTCGTCCACCTCGCCCTTCTCGAGCAACAGCTCGTGCCGGGCTCACCGGCGGGGTGGACGGCCTCGACACGGGTCCGGTGCGCAGCTCGGCGCCGCGCTCGATCAGCGCGGCGGCGTAGCGCTTTAGGTAGGCGACGACCTCGTCGCGGCGCGGGTAACGCTCAGGGCCGCCGACTTGCTGCAGGCCCTGCGCGAGCGGCGCCCTACGAACGATTGGAACCCTCTTCCAACGAAACGTTCCGGCGCGGTGCAGGCGGGGGTGAACACCGCCCCGCGGCAGCCGGGGCCGAGGAAACGTGACGTGAACAGCCCGTATGACCCTGAGTTAAAGAGGCGCGCGGCTTGAGCTGGGATTTTCCGAACTTGCGTGCTAGATGTCCTAGCTGCAGGGCATCATGGACCTGCTAACCACTACATGTGGTGATTCGTGCAGTCCCAGCGGTGACGCCCTGCGACCCCTGTAGCGGTTCGGGGCCGAACCGGGCTGGTGTTTGGCCTGCCAGTAGGAGTGGAACGGCCAACCGGGCTTAGTGTCACATGTTTTGACGCCATGGGTCTGACCAGAGCGGACTTGCCCGATGGCGGATTTGGCAGAGCCTAGAGCCATGCACCAGACCCATTTGCCGCCGGAACTTACAACCAGGTCGCGGTCGGCGATTACCGATTCGTGGGTGCTGCGTCCACGGGAATGGTGGCGAGCAGCGCACGGGTCTCGGCAACGACGCGGTCAGCGAAAGCAAGGTCACGGACTTGAGCGGGGCCAACCATCGGCTGGCCGTTCTCGTCGTAGTACGCCCCTGTCCGATCCGACCTGTCGGTCAGTACCCCGGTGATCATCCGGGCGGCGCGCTTCGGGGTGCTCCAGTACTTGATGAGGGGCGCGAGCGGCGCGGCGAAGTACTTCGCCAGAAACCGGGCGGCGGCGTTCGCGTCGCGGCCGAGGCCGGTGCCCGGCATGAAGCCCGGTTCGACCGCGTTGAAGCGCAGCCGCGGAGTCTCACGCGCGAACGCGAGCACGGTGGCGAGGTTGCACTGCTTCGAGGTGACGTAAGCGTCGAAGCCAGCTTTGGACGAGCCGCCGGGCTTCCATTCGCCGCGCAAGCTGGCTTCTGCCGAGATGTAGCGCCCGCCGCGGAAGCCGGCGACGGCCGCGGGCTTCCGCTCCGAATCCTCGACGGCCGAGCAGACGAACACGACGTTCGCACCGTCGGAAAGGTGCGGAATGAGCGCCTCCGTCAGTGCGAATGGTCCGAGGTGATTGGTCGTGAAGGCGAGGTTCCACCCCTGTGCGATTTGATCGGCGCGGGTCGGCACGATGCCCGCGTTGTTGAGCAGGCCGGCGATCGGAAGACCGAGCGCGACGATCCGTGCGGCCGCGCGCCGCACGCTCGGGATGTCGGAGAAGTCGCAGACCACCGATACCGCGTGACCCTGGGGCCGCGCGTTGATCTTGGCTTCGACCTCTGCGAGCTTGTTCGGGTCGCGGCCCACCAGCACGACGGAGCCGTGCTCGGCGAGCCTGAGCGCGGTGCGCCGGCCGATTCCGGACGTCGGCCCGGTGATGATCCACGTCCTGGCCTGCGATGTGCTGCGGCTGGAGTTTGGCACGTCGGTTCCCTCACGGTGGAGATTATGGGGATGGATGGAGATCAGACGGTGGGCGCAGCGGAGGAGCCGGCCAGCACCCGCCAAATGGCGTCGAACGCGACACTGCCGCGGGCCTCGGCCTCGGTGCGGGCGACCCTGGACAGCCAGGGCATCGCCTACGCACAGATCAGGTTCGTCCCGACCGCGACCTCGGCGGCCCTGCAGGTCTTCCTGTCCACCCCGGACAACGTGGGGGACTGGGGCCGCATCAGCCGGTACGTGCCCACGCCCAACCGGGCTCCCCCGGCCGCCCGAGCCCGCACCGCCAGCGACAGCAGGCTCGAGGCTGGCTCCGGCGCGTGCCCCTGTTCCGCAACGGGCCGCCGCCTCCAGCCCTGCCCGCGAGAAAGTCCTTGAGGCCCAGCTTGCGCGGCTGCGGGGTTTGGACGGCGGGCCCACGCGCGACCCTGCCTCCGCGCCCAGGCCTCCCCGCCCACGTGAGTCAGAGCCCACTCGGCGGCACGCGCCCGCAGTGAGGGTGCCCGCGCCCCGCTCCGACGAGCAGATCGCCAGCGAGTTCAAGGACACCATCGCGCACCTGGAAGAGGCGCTGGTCCTGGGAGACCGCAAGAACAAGGCCCGGTGCGCACGGCGCCTGCACGCACTGCGCCAGGCCCACCGCAAGAGCCTGTCCAGCGACGACAACCGAGCAATCAAGGCCCTGCTCAGGCGGGCCAGTACCAACTGACCGCCTGCCTCCCGCGCCGGTCCCGTGCTCGCGCTCGCCTGAATGTGACCGGGGCGGAACACCATGGCCCAGCCGTCGTGGAAGCCGAACCTGAGGCGGCCCCGGGCTGGACGGTCGACCTGCACGGCCCCGCCGGCCTGCGGATGATCGGCCCGGGCGGCGCGCTGTATGACGGCGACCTGCAGACGGATCCGGCCTGGCGGCAGGCCACCACCGGCGCGGGCGTTTGCCTGCTGCTTGGTCGGCACCGGACCGCGCCTGCACCAAGCCCCGGCGAGCATGCGGGAGGCCCTGACCCGTATGAATGAGGTGGCGCGCGAGGGCCGGCTGGCCGGTAGCCTGGTGACCGTGCAAGCGCGCTGAACACCGATCTCGTTCCCGGCGGCCTGAGGCGGCGCGGCGCCCGAAGCGCGGAAACCGAAGACCCTCATCAAACGCCCCTCACCACACCCCACTGATGTTGAACGACAAGATCCTGACAGCGAGTCGCGACGAGAAGGTCAGTGGCGGAGAGTGAAGAACATCTTGGGACAACGCGAAGGGTGAAACCTCGGGGATCAGCGACACGGGCTCCGCTGGGGTGTGCAAGCTGCGCCGCATTCTCTTCGGAACCGCGATGCCGTGAGGGTCCCTTTCGGGTGGGCTCATACTGTTGCACTAGTGCACGGTATGGTATTTCCCGTTGTTGACGTGGGATCAGGCGTTCGCTTACGTACGGTGTCCACATGAAGTATCTGGAAGGGCCTTTCGCGCCCCTTACTGAAGAAGTCACCGCCTACGACCTGCCTGTCACCGGGCGGATCCCGGCCGAGCTCAACGGCCGCTACCTGCGCAACGGGCCCAACCCTCTGGGCGTGGAAGACCCCGTTGTGCACATCTGGGGCATGGGCCAGGGCATGGTGCACGGGGTGCGGCTGCGTGACGGCCGGGCCGAGTGGTACCGCAACCGCTTCGTGCGCACACCGGGCTTCGCGCCCATGGTGCACGTGATCGAGCACGCTCAGCGCACCTTCGCCTTGGCGGAGGGTGGCCTGCCGCCCGCCGAGTTGGACGAGGAGCTGAACACCGTGGGCGTGTGCGAGCTGGGTGGGACTGCGGAGGGGTTCACGGCGGGGGCGCACTCCAAGCACGACCCGCTCACCGGCGAGTTGCATTCGCTGTCGTACATGCCGGGCCGCGACTTCGTCCAGTACATCATGACCGACCCCGGGGGAAGTGTCGTCCAGACCACCGCCATCCCCATGACGCGGACGCCGTTCATGCACGACTTCGCGCTCACAGAGGAACACGTGGTGTTGTGGGACACGCCGCTGGGTTTCGACGGGTTCGAGTGCCGGTGGTTGCCGGGGCACCCGACGCGTGTGGGGGTCATGCCGCGGACCGGTAGTGACGTGCGCTGGCTGGACATCGATCCGATCCATGTCAGCCACACGCTCAACGCCTACGACGACGGCGACGCGATCGTGGTCGACCTGGTCACGGCCGAGGGGCCGTTCGATCCCGCCGACCCCGGAGCGATCCGGCCCACGCTGGACCGCTGGACGATCACACCGAACAAGATCCACCAGCAGCGCATCGACGACCGGCCGCAGGATTTCCCGCGTGTGAACGAGGCACGTGCCACCCGCCCATACCGATATGGCTACTCGGCCGCGACAGCCCTGTACGGGATTCCGTTCGTGCCCGAGGGCATGCCGCCGGACGACGCATTCACTAATGCCCTGGTCAAGCACGACCTGAAACGAGGGACGAACGAAGTACACGGGTTTGGCAGGGACGAGGCGGTCGGAGAGGCAGTGTTCGCCGCCGCGGGGCAAGGGGAGGACGAGGGGTACCTGCTTACGTACGTGCACAATCCTCGCCGAAACGCCAGCGATCTGGTGATCCTCTCGGCCCAGGACTTCACCGGCGAGCCCGTCGCGCGCGTCCACCTCCCTGTCAGGGTGCCGCTCGGTCTGCACGGCAACTGGCTGCCTGACCGCTGAGACGTGGCAGTATGGCCGTCGTGAACGATCCGCAACCGCCGTACCTCCGGATCGTCGCCGACATCGAGCGGCGCATCGCCGACGGAGAGTTGCAGTCCGGCGCTCCCGTTCCGACCACCAGGGCGATCATGCGCGAATGGGGAGTCGCCATGGCGACGGCCACCAAGGCGCTGGCTGCGCTCAAGCAGGTCGGCGCCATCGAGTCGGTGTCTCGGGTCGGCGCCGTGGTCGCTCCGCGGAGGCTGCCCTCGCGTTCAGCCGGGAGCCTCGAACGCGACCGCGTCGTCCGCGTCGCCATGGAGATCGCCGACGCCGACGGCCTGGCCGCACTGTCCATGCGGGCGGTCGCGGCTAAACTCGGCGTCGCCACCATGGCCCTCTACCGACATCTCGAGGCCAAGGCCGAGTTAACCCAGCTGATCGCCGACGCCGCGTTCGCCGAGATCGAATATCCGGCGCCGCCGCCGGGATGGCGTTCCCACCTGCGGGTGGCCGCTCAGCTACAGTGGGCGGCCTACCAGCGCCATCCCTGGCTGCCACGGCTCGTGTCCATCACCCGGCCGGCCACACTGCCCGGGCAGCTCGCGTACGGGGTATGGACCCTGCGCGCGCTCGACGGCCTCGGCCTGGACCCGATCACCCGCATGCACGTCTACGGCACGATCGTGAACTACGTCCGGGGGACGGCGATCAACATCGAGAGCGAGGCCATCGCTGAACTGGACACGGGCATGACCAGCAAGCAGTGGGGCCAGGCCAAGCTGTCCGTCGCCGGGCCGCTGATCGCCCAGGTCGCGGAGCCGGGCGCGGAGCTCGACCTGGAATCACTGTTCACCTTCGGCCTCGAACGCCTGCTGGACGGCCTGGCCACCGTGATCGCACCCCGGGAGATCCGCCGGTGACCGGGCCTTCACCAGAGTCGGCACGTCGATTGGACGCCGAAGCGGCCCAGTGGCACCGCGGTCTCGACCGCGTCCCTAACTGCGCGCGCAGCGTGGAAGGCCAGCGCACCAGAAGGGGTCCCGGTAGTAACGAAGCGGGAGACAACGGATATGCAGGTCAGCGGCCCACCTTCCAAGCTGTGCCCGAAAGTTCTTAAGGGGCCTCTGACCTGCATATCCGTTGAAAATTTCGCCGATGCTACCGGGACTCCGAGCAGAGCGTTGGTGTTGGCGGTGAGGCCGTGTCCACTGACCCTCCACCCTTGGTTACCGACGTTCGGTGATGCCACGACTATGGCCCGGCCAGCCTGCGACAGGGCATAGAAGAGCTGAACGGGCCGGGTGGCGTAGCCGGCGATACCAGCTGCGCCTAGGAACTGCTCGCACTGCTCCAACGCCGACTGGAACGTCGTGCGCCGCGCGCCCTGTTTCGCATATCCCGGTGGGTCGTGACGAAGCGCGCGCAGATTCCGAAAGGCCGTGCCCACAGATGCCACTCCGCTCCCTTGTCATCGGCACCACCGTACAAAGGGACTCGGCCGCCCATCCACCTGTTACTTCCGCAGGCGCCCCAGATGCTCGGCCGCTCTGACTCTGGCCCGCCAGATCAAGGCCCACGCCCCGCACTGCCGCGTCATCCTCACCATGTACGAGATGAAGCGCCTGAGCCGCGACGCCGCCGAGCTCACCGCCCTGGCCGACCACCTGACCGCGCACGGCCTGGTCCTGGAGATGCTCGCCGGGCCCCTGGCCGGTATCCACGACCCCACCGGGCCCGGCCGCATCCTGTTCGCCTTTTCGCCGCCATGGCCGAAACCGAACGCGACAACGTCCGCGAAGCCACCGTCGAAGGCCTCGATGCCGCCGCCCGCAAAAGCAAGCACGGCGGCCGCCCGCCGGTCATCACCGAAGACATGCTGCACACCGTGCTGCGCCGCCGCCTGAACGGCGAGTCCGTCGAGCAGATCCAGCCCGACCTGATCATCGCCACCGGCAAACGTAAAGGCCATAGCCCCAGCCCGGCCAGCACCTACCGAGCCATGGCCGAACACAACAAACGCCAGGCCTACCCCGAAGCCGTCCAAGCGGCCCACGCCGACTTCGCCACCCTCACCACCAGCCGGTGACTTTCACCCCGACGCCGCCGCGAGGCTACGCCGACCAATCCCAGCGGACTTGCATCTCATGATCGAAGTAGTCGGGCCGGACGACGGAAAGCTGCAGGCAGGTCAGCGCGCCCGTCTTCGTGGGGTGCACGACTTCCACATACCGTGCGCACCCGAACCTCGTGACCCAGCGGGGCAGGAACCGCAGATATTTGAAACCGAAGCTGGCGTAGTGCGCGGTGTCGGCGTTGTAGACGATGTCCTGACCGTGCAGGTGCACATCGCCGAGGTTCACATCCGCCTCCTCGAAGTGCGCCAGCACCGCCGCACCTGCCCGATAGGGCTCTCTTCCCCTGGACCTCAAGATCCAGTCTCCAAGGTGTCCACTTTCAAGGGGGAACGCCCCCCTGCCGACCGTGGCGATGCTGGGCGAGACGATCGTCCACGCGGAGGACATACGGCGCCCGCTGGGCATCCGCCGCGATTACCCGATCACCGCCCTCACCCGGCTGGCCGACTACTACCGGGGTTCCGACCTCGTGGTCCTCGCCAAAGGACGGATCGGCGGCCTGCGACTCGCCGCCGACGACGGCCCCTTCAGGGCCGGCTCCGGCGCGCTCGTGTCCGGCACCACCCTGGCGCTCACGATGGCCATGACCGGGCGCGCGGCGTACTGCGACGACCTCGAAGGCGACGGCGTCGCGATCCTGCGCGACCGCATGGGATGACGTGATCGTCCGGTTTGAACGGTCCCGCTTCCGGCGGCCCCGGGAAGCGATGATCATGACGACGCGGGAGATCTCGCGCGGGTGGCATCCGAACATGGAACCGGTGATCGTGGCCTCCGACCTGGCACTCCCGGCGCTCGCGCTCCTGCTCGTTTCGTTGGTCGGCCGGCGCGCCGACCGGATCGCGGCCGAGGTCGACAGCCGTGATGACGCCCCGCCCGCCGCCTGACCCCCGATGACGCCCGGGCACGGGACAAGGGCCCGGACCGGCGACCGCACGCGACGCGGCCGGCACGCCTGCTCGGCGGGCAGGACCGGCCGGGCGCCCCGCGCGGGCAGGGCCGGCGGGGCGCCCCGCGTGGGTCAGCCGACGCTGGCGATGACGGCGAAGCGCGCGCCGTGAGGGTCGGAGAGCACGGCGAAACGGCCGACGCCCTCGATGTCCGCGGCGGGCGCGACGAGGTCGCCGCCGAGCTCCCGCGCCCGGACGACGGAGGCGTCGCAGTCGGCCACCTCGAAGTACGCCAGCCAGTGCGGCCTGTCGCCCTCCTGAAGCGACATGACGCCTCCCAGGTCCTGGCTGTCGTCCCCGGAGGTCGACAGCAGGAGGTACGGCATGTCGCCGAACGTGATGTCCTGGACCTTCCAGTCGAAGACGGCCTGGTAGAAGGGGCGGACGGCCTCCGTGTCGGGGACGTACAGCTCGAGCCAGGCCAGGGAGCCGTTCTTGGTGACGAGGTCCAGACCCTCGATGGTGCCCGGCTGCCAGACGGCGAACTCGGCGCCGCCGGGATCGGTGAATCCGGCCATCCGGCCCTTGGTGAAGACGTCGTCCGGCGCGATGCGCACGGTCCCGCCCGCCTGCTCGACCGCCTTCGCCGTGGCGTCGGCGTCGGCGGTGTGGAAGTAGGGCGTCCACGCGGAAACCGCTCCCTCCTCGCTGAGCGGCCCGATGGCGGCGACGGTCTTGCCGTCGAGCTGGAAGAAGCCGTAGCCGCCCGCCTGGGGACCGGCCTCCTGGAAATGCCAGCCGAACAAGGAGGAGTAGAAGGCGGCGGTGGCCTCGGTGTCGGGCGTGCCCAGGTCGATCCAGTTGGGGGCGCCGGGGACATATCGGGTGGTGAGCATGGCCTCTCCTTCGATGCGTTCACGTGGCGGTGACCCGGCTCCGGGCTTCCGCGCGCGGGGGCGAAACCAGTGGGCCGGTCGCCCCTCAGCCTGCCAGAGTCCACCGACATTTCCCTCTCCCGCGTACCCGATGCGCGGGAAGCCCGGGAACCACCGGCCCCGCCACCGTGAACACCGGCGAGCGGACCTGCCGGCCGGCGTCGTGCGAGCTCCGTACGGACGTTCAGGTGAAGCGCCGGTAGGTGATGGGGGACGCGCCGGCCACCGTCTGGATCTTGACGTGGTCGCCCGGTTTCGGGGCGGCGATCATCTGGCCGTCGCCCATGTAGACGGCGCAGTGGGTCGCCGGATCGCCGAAGAAGACGATGTCGCCCGGCTGCGGCGGGCCGGTGATCGGCCGGCCGCTCGCCTGGTATCCGGCGGCGGTGTTGTCCCCGATCTTGATGCCCGCCTCGTTCAGCGAGACGTGCACCAGACCGCTGCAGTCGAACGCGTTGGGCCCGTCGGCGCCCCAGACGTAGGGCTTGCCGATGTGGCTCCTCGCGGCGGCCACGACGTCGGCTCCGGTGCCGTCGCCGGTGACCGTGTACGGGATCGCCTGGCCGCCCCCTCCTCCACCGCCTCCACTGCCACCGCCCGAGCCGCCGCCGTCGTTCCCGGACGACGAGCCGCCGCCCTGTCCACCGCCGCCCCGCGAGCCGGGTTCCGTACCGGCGAGCGTGGTGCGGAGCTCCTCCTCGGGCACCGGCACCCACCGGGTGGTGTGCCCGGGGCCGGGGACGAAGTCCTGGTCGCCCGCGGCCGGGATGGCGGAGAACACCGTGGTGTCGCCGAGATGCTTGTCGATCTCGCGCCGCGCGGTGGACAGCGCGGTCTCGGCCGAGTCGATGTGCCCCCGCACCTGGGACACCGCCATCTCGACCTGCCGGCCGATGCCCGGCTTGAGCTGCTCCTCGGTGGCGTGCGGGTTGCGGCGCCGGTATTCCGCCACCCACGTCAGCAGGTCGCCGCAGACGCGCTCGGCGTCCGACCTCGCCGTCTCGACGGCGCCGGCGGCGGTGTCCAGGGAGTTCGCGCAGTCGCCCAGCGCGTCCCGCAGGGAACCGCCGGCCTTGTCGTACCGCCGCATGTACGCGACGAAGGCGTCGGCGGAGGCGCCCCTCCAGGCGGTGTCCACCTGGTTGACCGCGTTCCTCAGGAGCCTGAACGGATCGGCGGACGAGCTGACCGCCTTGCGCCACCGGGTGGCGATCGCCCGGATCGCGGCGGGGTCCCCGTCCGTCTTCTTCACCAGCGCGGCCAGGGCCTGCCCTCCGGGCAGCGCCGCCACGGAGTCCATGTCGGTCATATGACCGGAAGATGACTCGTGGTGCCCCGCTCGGCCGCGGTCACGTTGTCCTCGATCGTGTCGAGGGCACGTTCGACGCCGTCAAGACGGCTCTTCACCGTGCCCAGCTCGCCGTCCGCGTACCCTTCGACCCGGCCGATCGCGTCGGCCAGCTCCCGGGCGCCGGTCAGGGTCCCGAAGAGCGACGAGCTCGCGCCGCCCTTGGCGGGGAAGTCGTCGCCGACGGTGGCGAGCCTTCCCCCCTGGGTGTTCACCGTGACGCGCAGCTTGGCCAGCGCCTCGCGATTCAGATCGAGGTTTCCCACCGGAGCCGACTCCCTCCGCCGTCGCCGAGATACCACCCGCTCGGACACCGGTTCGGCGCGTTGGCCGGTTGCCTGCCCACCGTCCGGCCATATCTACCAAGAAGCGATCATATCCAGCGAACCGTGATCATCGCAGTACAAAAACCTATCCGTCCCCGTGGTTCGCTGGTCGCGGTCCCGCCGGCAACCATGGCGTCGCCCTGCATTGTGATGACACGGTGAGGACGAGAAATCCGCGCGGTCCGCCCGCTGCCCGTCGATCGTGCCGCGGGGCGTTCCGGGCGCGATCAGCCCAGGCGGTGCTCGTACAGCTTCCGCAGTTCCTCGACGCGGCCCTCCGGCCGGCGCCGGGGCTCGCCCTGGACGACGGCCTCGAAGAGCGCCTCCAGGTGCGCCTGCCAGGCGGCGAGCGCCGTCGCGCGGAGATCGGCCAGTCGCGCGGGAACCGTCTGCGTCAGCACCACCCGGGTGCCCCGCGCGGGATCGTGCGCGAGCTCCCAGCGCACCCGCCCCGCGGGCTCGCCGTCATGGAGCCAGTCGTACTCCAGGACGCGCGGCGCCCCGGCCTCCGTCACCGGGCCCGTGGGCACGTACGGGTTCGTGAACCACGCCGACGGCTCCGCGCCCGGCCGGGGGTCGTCCCGCTCGGCGAGGATGTCCCACACCTCCTCGACGGGCTTCCACATCAGGTCGCGCGCGAACCTCACGAGGTGGCCGTCGCCGCTCTCCCGCGTCTCGCCCTCGGCCAGCCCGAAGGCCTCGACGTAGGCCCCGATGCGGTCGGCCCAGTCCGAGGGCTGCTCGGAGGGCTCGCCGTCCAGCGTGGCCAGCAGCGCGACCAGGCAGACGTCCCAGCCCGCCGCGGTGCGGCCCGCGGTCAGCCGACCGGCCCACCCGCCTCCCAGCGTGTGGGTGAAGACGAGCCGGCACCCCGGCCCGTCGGGGAGCACCTCGAAACGCAGCACGTCCTGGTTCCAGCGGAAGGCGTACACCTTCGGGGGGTCGAACTCGAGGATCCGGCCGTGGGTGAGGTCGTCCCCGCCCTCGAAGGTGAAGCGCATCGCGGCGCCGACCACCTGCTCGGTCTCCACCGTCGCCGGGAACCAGTGGACCATCTCGGCCGGGTCGGTGACGGCCTTCCAGACCTTCTCCGGGGAGTGGGCCAGCCGCCGTTCGAAGCGCAGCACCGGCCGGTCGTCGACGGTCCGCAGGGTCGCCTGTTGTTCCTCCATTATGTTGCCCTTTCTCAGGTTTTGTCGGATTACTGATGTCTCGTCAGGCCTCTTCCGGCATGGTGTCGAGGTGGCGTTCGAGCGCGTCCAGGCCGGCCTCCCACATGCTCCGGTAGGGCTCGAGCCAGGCGGCCATCTCGGCGAGCGGCTCCGGACGCAGCCGGTACCACCGGCGCTGCGCGTCGTGCCTGACCTCGACCAGGCCCGCCTCGCGCAGGATCCTCAGGTGCTTCGACACCGTCGGCTGGGTCAGCGCGAGCCGCTCGACGAGGTCGCCCACGGGACGCTCGCCGGTGCGGAGCAGGTCGAGGATCTCCCGGCGCCGGGGCTCGGCCAGTACTTCGAATGTGGTTGCCACTTCGGCAATATAGCTGGATTGGCATATAAGATGTCAAGGAGCATGGAGGGCGAGCCAGGCGTCGCGTCCGGCGTACGGGAGGGGAGTGCGTGGTTCGCGGGTTTCCGCGCGGGCGGCAGATGCCGGCGCCGGAAGGTGGGTGACCCGCGCGGCCACCCCGGGCCGCCCGGGGCGATTCGAGCCGTGGCGCCGGAGCCTCAGCGGGAGACGGTCTCGATCCTTCGCCTCCCGGCCATGACCACCACCACGATCGCGTAGAGGCCGAGCTGCACGACCGTTCCCGCCAGGGTCTGCCAGGGCACCGACCCCTGCTTCAGCGCCTCCGGCAGGCTCCCGTCGGCTCCGCTGACCCCGAACGCCAGCACGTTGTTGGCCACGTGCAGGGCGATGGCGGCCTCCAGGCCGCCGGTCCGCACCGCCAGCCAGCCCATCAGCGCCCCGAAGGCGAAAACGTCGATGACGCCCCAGTCGACGTAGGCGTGCACCGCGGTGAAGCCGGCGGCGCTCAGCAGGATGCCGGGCCACGGGTTGGAGAGGAAGGCGCCGAACGCCTGGATCAGCCATCCCCGGAACACGTACTCCTCGGCGGCGGCCTGGAAGGGCACCAGGAGCAGGGTGACGGCCAGGGCGGGCAGGAAGCGCTCCCAGCCCACCCAGCCGAACATGTCGCCGAGGTTCTTCCCGGTGGCGACGTAGGTGACGGCGACCGCGGCCTGGCCCAGCACCACGGCGCCGATCGCCACCGCCGTGCACCGCGCTATCCACCGCCACCGCAGGCGGCCCACGACCGAGGAGAGGGTGCCGGGCGGGCGCCGCTGGATCCACGCCACCACGCCGTACACGACGGGCAGGACGGCCGCGATCGAGAGCAGGTTGATCCCCAGGTCGAACACCGGATCGGTGAAGATCTGCCCGTCGGATCCGCCCATCTCGACGCCCGCGATCACGCCGGCCGTCGCACCGCCGAGGATGACGGCGAGCCCGGCCAGCATGAGGCCCGCGAGGCCCGCGACCGTGCCCAGCACCGGCCGCCACCAGGCGTGCAGGCGGGTGCGCGCCAGCCGGTCGTAGCGGCTGCCGGGCGGTGCCGGCACCAGCCAGGGGTCGCGCCGGGGCGGGGGCGGGGAGTGCTCCATGGGTACGCCGGGCGCGTCCGGAGCACCGGGAACGCCGAACCGGTGGGGCGGCGGGCCGGGAGGCTGGGCGGGGGGCTGGAGGGGCTCCGCCGCGGGCCGAGGGTCCTGGGGGACGTGCATGGATTCGTTCCGTTCCGATGGATTCGCGGAGTTCATGAGGGTTCATGAAATCAGGGGGCGGGGCGCGCCTCATCGAGCTCGACGCTCCACCCGGGATCCCGGTCCCCTTCCGGCACAACGACACCCGATGCCGTTCGGTTCCGCGCCGTTCCCTTCGGGGACGTCACGGGGTCCCGGCGGGCGGTCCCGGTGGAGGCCCCGGCCCTGAGCTCCGGAATCCGGTTTGAGCTGGTGTTTCGTGGATGGATCTCGCGGGGTGGGGTAGGTCGTCGATCAACGTCCACGACCGGCCGGCACCCCCTTGGGGCCGAGGCCGGGTCTCCACACCGGAGGGATCGAGATGAGTGAATACGAGCGTTCCCGTACGATCGCCGCACCGCCGGAGGTGGTGTTCGACCGGGCGGGCGATCTGGACAACCTTGACGAGTGGCTCCCGCACGACCTGCACGTGCACCCGGGAGACCTGCCCGCGGTGACGGTGCACGACGACACCGGCGGGCAGGACTCCACCGGGCAGGACTTCCGCGCGCTGCTGCGCACCGAGCGAGACCAGCTCCGGATGGAGTGGGGCACCCGCGACGACGGCAGCTACGCCGGGTGGCTCCAGGTGGCCGGCATCGGCGACGCCGAGAGCGAGGTGACGATCCACCTGTCCTTCTTCGACGAGGCGCACGCCCCGCCGGGCGACGCGGTCGACCGGGCGCTCGGCGACAGCCTGGAGCGGCTGGCCGGTCAGGTCGACCGGCGAGGCGGCTGATCCCCCTCCGGTGGCCGCGTGCGGGCGGCCGTACGCGACCGTACGCCGGGCCGGTCCCGGCTCCGGCGGCCCGGCGGGTACACGACACCGTCCCGGCCGGGCTTCCCGGCGTACCGGCCGCGTCCCCGAGCCGACCCGCGTCACGTCCCGGAAGATCACGCTCCGCGGACGTTGGTCATGATCGCGTAGACCGAGCTGGAGGCCGTCATGAACAGCCAGTTGCGCTTGAGGCCGCCGAAGACCAGGTTGGAGGTCTTCTCGGGAAGCCTGAGCCTGCCGATCAGGGTGCCGTCCGGGGCGAAGCAGTGCAGCCCCTCGTGCGTCGCCGCCCAGATCCGGCCGGCGATGTCGAGCCTGATCCCGTCGAGGCCGCCCGCCGAGCATTCCGCGAGCACCCTGCCGTTCTCCAGCGCGGCGCCGCGCACGTCGAAGACCCGCAGATGCCCGCGGTGAGTGTCGGCGACGTAGAGCAGGGACTCGTCCGGCGAGAAGGCCAGGCCGTTGGGGCGGGCGAAGTCGTCGGCCACCGCCGTGACCTCTCCGGTGGCGGGGTCGAGACGGTAGACCTGGTCGTTGCCGATCTCGCTTTCCGCGCGGTGGCCCTCGTAGTCGCTGGTGATGCCGTAACTGGGGTCGGTGAACCAGACGGAGTCGTCCGACCTGACCACCACGTCGTTGGGGCTGTTGAGACGCCTGCCCTGCCAGCTGTCGGCGATGACGGTGATGGAGCCGTCGTGCTCGGTACGGGTCACCCGCCGGTTGCCGTGCTCGCAGGAGATCAGCCGGCCCTGCCGGTCGAGAGTGTGACCGTTGGTGTAGCCGGCCGGGACGCGGAAGGGACCGACGTTTCCGGTCATCTCATCCCATCGGAGCATCCTGTCGTTGGGGATGTCGCTCCACAGCAGATAGCGGCCCGCCGCGACGTAGGTGGGACCTTCGGCCCAGCGGCAACCGTGGTGGATCCGCTCGATCCGCTCGTCGCCCCCGACGCCGACGAACCGTTCGTCGAGCACCTCGAACTCCGCCGCGATAGATTCCATCATGCAATCCTCCTTGATCACAGAATATGATACGGCGATGGACAAGATTGACAAGACGTTGGTCAGCCTCCTTCAGGTCGATGCCGGCCAGTCTTACGCCGCGCTCGGCGCGGCGGTGGGGCTGTCGAGCGGCGCCGCGCACGAGCGGGTGCGCAAACTGCGTGAACGGGGGCTGATCCGGCGGACGACCATCGAGGTCGATCCCATCGCCGCGGGCAGGGGCGTGCTGTCGTTCGTGCTCGTGGAGGGAGGGGCGTGGATGGGCGCGTCGGGCGAGGCACTGCTGGCGATTCCCGAGATCGAGGAGGCGCACGTCATCGCGGGCCCGGCGTCACTGCTGGTCAAGGTGCGCACGGCGAGCACCCGGGAACTGCAGGAGGTGCTGCGCAGGATCTTCGAGATCGAGGGGGTGACCGGGACGCAGACCGTCATGGTGCTGGAGAGCTTCTTCGAGCGTGGCCTGCATGTCCCTCACTAGGGTGCGAGAAGGCCTCCGCCGGTCACTACCGGCGGAGGTCCTCGCCGGTACCGAGCCCGGAACGGTGAGCGATGACGGCCAGCGCCGTGCGGTCCCGCGCGTCGAGCTTGGTCAGGATCCGGCTGACGTAGGTGCGTACGGTGGCCGGGCTGATGAAGAGCGCGGCGGCGATCCTGTCGTTGGTCTCGGCATGACCGATGCGGGCCAGGACGGCGAGTTCCCGTTCGGTCAGCGTGGCCAGCCGCGGGTCCGGCTCGGGCGGTCGCGGGGTCTGGGCGAGACGTTCCATGACGCGCCGGGCGATCGCGGGGGAGAGCACGTTGCCGCCGCCCGCGGCCGTCCGCACCGCCTTGCGGAGGTCCTCCGACGGTGTGTCCTTGAGGAGGTAGCCGGCGGCTCCCACGGTGACGGCCTCGACGATGTCCTCCTCGTCGTCGAACGTGGTCAGGATCAGCACCCGCGAGCCCCTCAGGGACTCGTCGGCGCGGATGGCCGCGGTCGCCGCGAGCCCGTCCATGCCGGGCATGCGGATGTCCATGAGCACGACGTCCGGGTGGAGCTCCCGGACGCGGGAGAGCGCGGCACGCCCCTCCGAGGCCTCGCCGACGACGGTGATGCCCGGATCGTTCTCGAGGAGTGTCCGCAGTCCCGCGCGCACGAGCTCCTGATCGTCGACGATGACCACGCCTATCATGACGTCCTCTCCAGAGGGAGGACGGCCCGGACCGCGAA
This sequence comes from Streptosporangium sp. G12, assembly GCF_052983175.1. Classification (NCBI taxonomy): domain Bacteria; kingdom Bacillati; phylum Actinomycetota; class Actinomycetes; order Streptosporangiales; family Streptosporangiaceae; genus Streptosporangium; species Streptosporangium sp. G12. Next base: position 38,727 of record NZ_JBRIQO010000038.1, read on the forward strand.
TCCCGCGGACTCGCGTCCGGCCGTCAGGGTGCCGCCGAGGGTCTCGGCCCGCTCGCGCATCCCGGCGATGCCGTGTCCCGGACCGATGCCGTGTCCCGGACCGATGCCGTGTCCCGGACCGACGCCGTGACCTGAGCCGACGCCGTGTCCCGGGCCGCCGTCACGGACCTGTCCGGGACCGTCGTCGACGACGGACAGGCGCAGGACCGCGCCGTCGTCGAGCGCGGTGATGCGGGCACGGGTGCCGCGGGAGTGCTTGACGATGTTGGTGACCGCCTCCTGGACGATCCTGAACGCCGAGGCGTCCACCGTCGCGGGAAGCTCGGCGGTGACGCGCATCTCGATGTCGATGTCGATCCCCGCGGCCGCGGCGGTCTCGCGGAGTGTGCCGACGCTGGACAACGAGACGACCGACCTCGCGTCCTCGTCCGGGGTACGGAGCAGGGCGACGGTCCTGCGCAGCTCGCTCATCGTGCGGGTGGTGGTGGACTTGATCAGGTCGAGAGCCGCCCGGGTCTGCGACTCGTCGCGGCCGAGCGACTCGCGGGCGACATCGGCGTGCAGGGAGATCACGGAGGTCGTGTGGCCGATCGAGTCGTGCAGGTCACGCGCGATGGCCAGGCGTTCTGCGTGCAGCCGGGCGTCCGCTTCCTGCCGGTACCGCTGGGCGGTGAGCTCGGCGATCCGTCTCGCTCCCGCCTGCGCGTTTCGCCGCGACCTCAGGCTGTCTCCCAGGGCGATCGCAGCGGCCATGAGCAGGATGTGCCCGGCCAGTTCGTACCCGACGACGAACGAGAAGTCATCTCCCTCGGCCAGGCGGAAGAACAGCGAGACCGCGATCACGACGGTGGCGGTGACGACGGCATGGACGAGACGGCCGAACTCGGCCGCCGAGAACAGCGCCGCGGCGACGGGGACCGCGATCCCGACGGCCGGATAGCCGGCGGCGTAGTAGGCGAACAGTCCCAGGGCGGTGACGGCGAGCACGGTCACCGGGTGGCGTCGCCGGGCGAGCATCAGTGCTCCCAGTCCCACGGCCCACAGGTGGGCGATCACGTCCGGGCTCTGCCGTCCTCCCTGGCCGGCGGAGATGACGATCGACACGATGAGAGCGACGCCCGCACCGATCAGGGCGTCGACCGCCCAGGGCGGAAGTCTCCTCAGCGCCTGCCCGTACCGCTCTTCGATCATGAATTCACCCTATGGCGCCGTCCCGTCGCTCCGCGTTCCGCGTGAGGCGACGCCGGCGGTCGCCTCTCGACGTACCGGCATCGAGACCGGAGACGGATGTGCCGCGTCCCCGGCGCTTCCTAGCGTGAGGCCATGACCTCTCGAAACACCCGGCCGCGTCAACCGCTCGCCTCCGGACGCCCGGTCCTCGGGCTGCCCGTGCTCGCCGTGATCGGACTCGCTCTTCTCGCGGCGCCCCGGGTCGTGCTCCACGACCTGGACGTCATCCACGAGGGTACCTTCGTGAACGCCCTGTTCGTCTTCGTGCCTCCGGTCGTCTGGATCGCGGTCGCCCTCTGGAAACGGGTGCCCAACCCCTTCCTCACCCTCCTCGTCGTGGGCCTGTTCTACGGCGTCTTCCTGGCCGCGGGACATCAGCTGCTCTGGAACTCCGCGTTCGGCGGCAACCCGCCCGCGCTCGGCGGAAACCTGAGCGACCTCGACCCGGCCACGCAGTCCGCCGTCCTGCGGCTCTTCGCCGCGATCAGCAGCGTCTTCACCGGTGTGATCGTCGGAGCGATCACCGGCCTCGTCGCCTGGGGACTCGGCAAGGTCGTTCCCTCCAGCCCCCGGAGGCCCTGAACGGGACGCGGCCCTCCCGGTGCCCCGGACCGGGCGTGACCCTCCCGGTCCGCCGGACGCGTGCGTGTCTCCGACAGTGCGCGACGAGCGGAGTCTTCCGCTGTTCAGGGGCCCCTACCGGCCCTGCCGCAGGCCTCCGGTTCCCGGAAAAGCGTGTCTAAACTGGTTCGCATGATCTCTCGGAGCGAACTGTTCGCGGGTGCCGCCACCTACTACGCGCGTTACCGGCACGGCTACGAAACAGAGATCATCGACTACATCGCGGACATGCTGGACCTCGACGACCGGGTACGGGTGCTGGACCTCGGGTGCGGTCCGGGCACGCTGGCGATCCCCCTCGCGTCCCGGGCCGGGGAGATCCTGGCCGTGGACCCCAGCGAGGAGATGCTCGCCGAGGGGGTCCGGTGGGGCACGCCCGGCATCCGCTGGCTGCGGGGCGACTCCTCGACGCTCGGAGAGCTGCCGCTCGGCCCGGTCGACCACGTCGTCATGGGCCGTTCCTTCCACTGGATGGAGCGCGAGCGGGTGCTCCGGCGTTTCGACGGGCTGCTCCCCGCGCACGGGGCGGTCGTCCTCGCCGGTCCCACCACCGACCCGGTCGAGCCGCCCTGGGAGCCGGTGGTGCAGGCCGTACGGCAGACGTTCGGCCTGGAGTGGCGGGCGAACAGCGAGGAGTACGCCCAGAGCGGGCGGCACCATCAGGAGGTGCTGCGCGAGTCGGCGTTCCGCCGGCTGGAGTCCCGGTGTTTCGCCCGCACGGTCCGGCAGTCCGTCGACGAGATCGTGGGGTTGCAGCTGTCGTTCTCCTACTCCTCGCCCGCGCGACTCGGTGAGCGCCTGCCCGCGTTCACGGAGGCGGTGCGCGAGGCGCTGGCCGCGGCGAACCCGTCGGGGGAGTGGCAGGAGGAGGTCGTCACCGAGATAGTCGTCGCGCGCAGGTCGTGACACGGGTCGTGACGGCTGCCGCACGCGTGTCTCGAACGCCCCGTTCGCCCGGTCGCGCCTCGTGGCGGCGCCGGGCCTGAGGGACCTTCCCGGAGCTCGCGGGGGTCCTCACCCGCGTGCTGGGCAGGCCCGTCGAGCACCGGGAGGTCACCGACGCGGAGGCCGGTTGGCCGGGGGGCGTGTTCCCCGCGGTGCGCGCCGGGGCCCTCGCCGAGACCGGCCCCGACCTCGCGCGCCTTCTGGACCGGCCGCCGTCCGGGCCGGAGGAGACGGTCGGCGCCCTCATCGCGCGTACGGCCGGCTGAGCGGCGTCGGCCGAGCGGCCCCGACGGCGATCGGCCCGGGTGACGGCGGGGCCGGAAGACCGATCAGGTCAGATAGTCGCGCAGGGCCCGCGAGCGCGAGGGGTGGCGCAGCTTCGTCATGGTCTTGGACTCGATCTGCCGGATGCGCTCGCGGGTCACCCCGTAGGCGCGCCCGATCTCCTCCAGCGTCTTGGGCCGGCCGTCGCCGAGCCCGAACCGCATCGCCACCACCCCGGCCTCACGCTCGGACAGCGCCTCCAGGATCGTGTGCAGCTGCTCCTGCAGCAGCGCGGAGGCCACCGCGTCCTCGGGGGTGATCGCCTCGGAGTCCTCGATGAGGTCGCCGAACTCGCTGTCGCCCTCGGTGCCCAGCGGGCTGTGCAGGGAGATCGGCTCTCGCCCGTACCCCTGGACCTCGACGACCCGCTCCGGGGTCATCTCCAGCTCCACGGCCAGCTCCTCGGGGGTGGGCTCGCGGCCCAGGTCGGTCGTCATCTGCCGGTGCACGCGCGCCAGCTTGTTGATCACTTCGACCATGTGCACGGGGATGCGGATGGTGCGGGCCTGGTCGGCGAGCGCCCGGGTGATCGCCTGCTTGATCCACCAGGTGGCGTACGTGGAGAACTTGAATCCCTTGGTGTAGTCGAACTTCTCCACGGCGCGGATCAGCCCCAGGTTGCCCTCCTGGATCAGGTCCAGGAACAGCATGCCCCGGCCGGTGTGACGCTTGGCCAGCGACACCACCAGGCGCAGGTTGGCCTCCAGCAGGTGGTTCTTGGCCCGGTGGCCGTCCTCGGCGAGCCATTCGAGCTCCGCGCGCACGTCGGGCTGGAGCCGGTCGCCGTCGTTGAGCCGTTCGGTGGCGAACAGCCCGGCCTCGATGCGCCTGGCGAGCTCGACCTCCTGCTCGGCGTTGAGGAGGGGGATCCTGCCGATCTGCTTGAGATAGTCCTTGACCGGGTCGGTGCTCGCCCCGACGGTCGCCTCCAGGGCTGCGGGTGCCTCGTCGTCGTCGGTCAGGACCAGGTCCTCTTCCTCAACCTCGACAACCTCAACGGTGCCTTCCACGGTGGCGGCTTCCATGGCGTTCACACCTTCCCCAGGTCTGGTCAGATACAACAACCCGTGCAGTTCAAGGTACGTCCCGCGACGGTGTGCTGCGGCGCCTGGCTCGCCGTCGCGTCCTTCGCTGGGAGCGGAGAGCTCCGCCGCCGGGAACTCTCACGGAGGGCGCGGCCGTCCCGTTCGACGCCGAGCGGCCGCCGGGCCGCCTTCCCGGCGGGGAAGGCGGCCCGGCGGATCTTCCGGCGACGCTGCGGGCGTTGCCGTGATGGTGGGCGTCCGGGGGAGGGAGGGGGAGCGGAGGCCGGATCTCGTCGAACCCCGCCGGACCCCACCGGGTCAGGACGAATCAGAACGAATCAGGCTGGATTAGGCCGTATCTGGCCGGATCAGGCCGGGAAGTCGTTCGGGTTGACGCCGGTCGTCCGGGCGTTGCCGCCCCTGACCGGGTTGAGGGTCAGGGTCCAGATGGTCGAGCTGGACGAGGTCGTGGTGAACCTCAGCTTGCTGGTGAAGCGCTGGTAGGAGGGGGAGCCGGTGAACCTGCCCCGGGAGGTGCTGAACCGGTGACCGGAGGTGAAGAAGATCGTGTAGGTGCCGTCCCTGACATCGCGGACCGAGGCCGTCGACCGGGCGCGGACGTAGATGCTGATCGCCTTGGACCTGCCGCGGACCAGCGTGACGACGGCGTCCCTGCCGGTGCCGTTCTTGACCTTCAGCGTGCCCCGCCCACCGCTGATGCGGTCGTAGAGGATCTTTCCGTTACCCGGTCGCGCGGCGGCCTCGGTCGAGGAGACGGCGACGGTTTCCCGGGCCGAGGCGGTCGCGGGGGCGGCGACGGAGCCGGCCAGCAGAACGGACGCGAGGGTGGCTCCCGCGAGGTGGCGTAAACGAATCATTGCGTAAATATGGCTAATTCCTGGTTGCCGGTCAAAGCAATTCGCGACCGCACTGACTCTTTGGGTGATTTGTATGGGTATTTAGGTCCTCTGGCGAGCGCTCGGGCGGTGTGCGGGATCCGGGGTCCTCCGGTCGGGGCCCCGCAGGCTCCGAGTCGCGGCACCGCCCGGTTTCGGCGGTCAATATCGTTTTCTGGTGGTCTTCGAGGGGCGAAGGAAGGTCAATACAATTCGTCTGATGTCGATGACCCCGATGACCCCGATACCCCGAGGATCGCGAGGATCGCGAGGATGAAAGTCATGCCGTGGCCGGTGCCTCGATCCGCGCGGGCCGGGGCGCCGGTCGCGCGGGCCGGGGCGCCGGTCGCGCGGGCCGGGGCGCCGGTCGCGCGGGCCGTCCGGCGTGGCGCGGGCCTGATCGCGGGGGGCGTGACGGGTGTCGCCGAGCTCGGCTTCCTGTGCGTCGCGGGCGGGCTGTTCGCGGTCCTGGCGGCGTGGCCCGCGGGCCGGCGCGCCGCCCGGCGCTTCGCGGCGGCGGGAACGGCGCGGTTGGTCGCGCTGGAACACGCCCGGCTGGCGGCGTGCTTCGACCACGGCACCGGCGTGTGGTCCGGCCACGGTTCCGGCGGGGGGCCGGCGAGGAGCGCGTACGGCTACCTCGCGCTGCGGGCGGCGTTCGGCACGTTCGCGAGCCTTCTGACCTTCACCGGTCTCTTCGTCGGCCTGCTGTTCCTGGCCGGCGGCGCCGGGGAACTGCTCTCCGGCGCGTCGTCCCCGGTCCCGCTGCGGTATCCCGGCGTGCGCCTGACGGTCGACAGCGGGCCGCTGGGCACCGCCTACGGGCTGGTCCTGCTGGGGCTGGCCGCGCTGTGCGGCGCGGCGACGGTGGCCGCCGAGCGGCGGCTGGCCGCGTACTTCGCCGGTCCCGGGGAGCGGGAGGCGATGCGCCGCCGCATCGCGGAGCTGACCGCCACCCGCAGCGGCATCGTGCGGGCCGTCGACGACGAGCGGCGGCGCATCGAGCGTGACCTGCACGACGGCGTCCAGCAGAGGGGCGTGGCCCTGGGAATGCTGCTGGGCCGGGCTCGGCACGGCGCCGACCCGGCCGCGGTCGCCGCCCTCGTGGACCAGGCGTACGCGGAGTCACGCCGCCTCCTCGACGAGCTGCGCGGCGTGGCCTGGCGGATCTACCCGGCCGCGCTGGACGAGCTGGGCCTGCGCGCGGCCCTGGCCGGGGTGGCGGAACGGGCGGGCGTGCCGGTGACCGTCCGCTACGGCCTCGCGGAACGCCCGGTGTCCGAGATCGAGACGGCCGTCTACTTCGTGGCCCGCGAGGCCATCGCCAACGCCGCGAAACACGCGGGTGCCGGCGGCGTCCTGGTGGTCCTGAGCGAGGACGAGCACGCGGTGACCGTGGAGATCTCCGACGACGGCCGGGGCGGGGCGGATCCCGCCGGTGGCGGGCTGTCCGGGCTGGAGCGGCGGGTTCTGGCGCTGGACGGCGCCTTCGAGGTGGACAGTCCCCCCGGTGGCCCGACCAGGGTCACGGCGACGCTGCCCCGCGGCGGGTCCGAACGCCCGGAGCCGTCATGAGGCTGATCCTCGCCGACGACTCCGTACTGTTCCGCGAGGGCCTGGTCCGTCTCCTGGAGGACGCGGGTCACGAGGTGGTGGCGGCGGTGGGCGACTCCGCGGGGCTGCTCGAGGCCGTGGACGGGCACCGCCCCGACGTGGCGATCGTGGACGTGCGCATGCCGCCGGGCCAGGCGGGCGAGGGGCTGCGGGCCTCGCTGACTATCCGGGAGCGCCAGCCGGGCGTGGGCGTGCTCGTACTGTCGCAGTACGTCGAGACGGCCTACGCCGCCCGGCTGCTCGCCGGAGCCCCCGAGGGGCTGGGCTACCTGCTCAAGGACCGGGTGACCGAGGTGGGCGAGTTCCTGGAGTCGCTGGAGCGGGTCCGCGCGGGCGGGACGGTCTTCGACCCGGAGGTGGTCCGGCGGCTGCTCGCCCGCACCACCCGCACCGACCCGCTGAGCAGGCTCACCCGGCGGGAGTCCCAGGTGCTGGAGCAGCTCGCCCAGGGGCTCGTCAACGCCGCGATCGCCGAGCGTCTGCACGTGTCGCAGAGCACGGTGGAGAAGCACATCAACGCGATCTTCGACAAGTTCGGGCTGTCGCGCACCCCCGGCTACAGCCGGCGCGTCCTGGCCATCCTGCGCTATCTGGACGGCTGAGCGGCGCCGGGCGCGGGCGTCCGGCGCGCCCGGACCAGGTGGCCGATCCGTACGGGGACCAGGACCGCGCAGGCCCCGGTGGCGAGGACGAGCCAGATCATGAAGGACGGGTAGATGTAGGCCACCTGTGTCCAGGTGATGTCCTTCCCCCTGGCCAGCATCCCGAAGACGTCGGTGATCGTCAGGCACAGCACCCCCGGCAGCGCGTACGGCAGCAGTCGCGCCGCCGCGCGCCACGCCGGGTGACCGGCACGCCGCGCCGCCCACCGGCGGGAGCGGGCCAGCCCGCGGCCCGCCAGCAGGAGCGTCACGGCGGCGGCCGCCGCGATGGCGAGGTCGATGATCAGGTGCGGGGGGATCGAGGGGGGTGCCTCGGGCTCCTGTCCCTCGGCCATGGCGACCAGCGCGTCCGCGACGGCGTCGCTGTCGGCGTACGCCGTGCCGGTGTTGGCCATCACCGCGATGCCGTACCCCGACCGGGGCAGGAGCTTCTGCTGGGCCGTCGCGGTGAGCAGGTCGCCGCCGTGCCCGACGACCGGTGAGCCGTTTCCCGTCGTGCCGATCGACCACCCCAGGGCGTAGGAGTCGTTGATCTTGGACGGGGTGCGCATCTCCGCGACGCTCGCGGCGGAGACGACGCGGACACCGCCCGGTCCGACCCCCTCGCCGCTCTGCATGATCATCCACCGGGCCATGTCCCCGGCAGTGCTGACCACCCCGCCGGAGCCGTTCCCGAACCCCGGGGGCTCGGGAAGGGCGAGCGTGGCGCCGAGCAGGTGGAGGTGGCCCCGCGCGCTCGCGGGGAGGTCGCGCTCGGTGTCGATCGTGGTGCTGTTCCGCATGCCGAGCGGGCCGAACACGTGTTTTTCGAGGTAACCGGCGAAGGGCACGCCGCTCGCCACCTCGACCAGTCGCGCGGCGACCTGGAAGTTGGTGTTGTGGTAGCTCCACCGCGTGCCGGGGTCGGCGGCCAGCCTCGCCCCCCTCAGCCGCGCCACGGCCTCGCGGAGCGATCGGGGCTGGGGCAGGCTCCTCTCGGGAAAGGCCTGGTCGGCCATGCCCGAGGTCTGGTCAAGCAACTGGCGGACGGTGATGCGGGCCGCCCGCGGATCGGCCATCACGAACTCGGGGAGCCGGACGCGCACCGGTTCGTCGAGCCTGACCACTCCCTTCTCCACCAGTTGCATGACGGCCAGGGAGGTGAAGGACTTGCTGAGCGACGCGGTCGCCATGGGGGTGTCCGCCGTGACGGGATCGCCGGAGGAGGTACGGCCGTAGCCGGCGACGTGGACGACCTCGTTCCCCCTGGTGACGGCGACGGCGACCCCCGGCAGTCCGGTCGCCTCCCGGTAGGCCTTCACGAAACGGTCGACGGACGCGGGATCGATGTCCCGGAGGGCGGTATTCGTCCCCGCCGATGACACCGGCGCCGATGACGTCGGCGCCGACGACGCCGTCGCGAACGGGGCCGGCGCGAACGAGGCCGCCGTCAGGAGGGCCGTCGCGAACATGACGGGGCGGGCCACCGGGCGGCGGCCGGCGGGGCGCCGGGAGAGCGGACCATTTGTGATCTTGAATTCGGGCACCAGTCGACGTTACGAACACCGCTCCGCCCGGACCATCGTGAGATCCCTCCGCGTTCCCCTGCGAAAAACCACAGGTTCCCCGGTGCCGGGACCATGCCGCCCCGCACCTCCGGACCGCGGGAGGCCCGCGACGCCGGGAGACTTCGTGGCGGTGGGAAACCCTTCGGCACTGGAAAAGAAACATCGGACCGTTCCAGGAGAGTGTGCCTGTTCGTGGCCCTGGTCGAGTCACCTGTCGGTCTCTGTCGGCCTATATATCGTGCAAAGCCATACTATAAGCATATTTTTGCGAAAAGAAGTAGAAACATTGCGGACATCTGTCCGCCATCTTATGGTGTGCACAGCGCCGTTCGCCGATCCCCCCGGCGACGGCGGTATCCTCTCCGCCCCCCACCCGGCTGGATCGCGGTGACCGTACGTTCCGCCGGCCGCGGCGATCCGGCCCCGCGTGACGAAGGGTCAGCCGATGAAGACATCCGATCAATCTGTCAGCCGCTTACGCCATACCGGGCGACGCGCCCAGATCGTCCTCGCGCTCCTGCTGGCCGCCCTGTGCTGGGCCGGAGCCCAGGCACCGCTCCCGGCGCGCGGCGCGGCCGTCCCCGAGCAGTCTTCCAACGTCCACCTGTTCTACTACTCCTGGTACGGCAATCCCCAGACGAGCGGTGAATGGCGGCACTGGCAGCAGGGCGGCCACACCCCGCCCGACGACGTGGGCGCCGACCTGTACCCCAGCCTGGGTGCCTACGACTCGGGCGACCACGCGGGCGCCGTCACCAGGCACATGCAGTGGATCAAGCAGGCCGGGGTCGGCGTCATCGTCTACAGCTGGTGGGGCCGCGACAGCTTCGAGGACAGGCTCACCCAGGGCGTGATGGACGCCGCCGCGCGGTACGGCGTCAAGGTCGCCTGGCACCTGGAGCCGTACGGCGGGCGCACGGCGGCCTCCACCGTCGAGGACATCCGCTACATCAACACCCGTTACGGCTCCCACCCGGCCTTCTACCGTGACGCCGAGCACGGCAACAGGGCGGCTTTCTACGTGTTCGAGAGCCTGAGGATCACCGACTGGACCGCGCTCGACCAGGTCACCGCGGGCAACATCGTGCTCGCCCAGACCACCGACACGTCAAAGATCGCGCACTTCTCCGGCATGTACACCTACGACGGGATCGCCGGCGCCACCGCGCCCGGCTGGGCCGAGGCGGGCGCGTACGCCAAGCAGAACAACCTGATCTGGGCGCCCTCGGTGGCCCCCGGCTACATCGACGACCGCGCGGTGCCCGGCAACACCACCCCGACCCTCGGCCGCGCCGACGGCGCCACCTACGACCTGGAGTGGTCCAACGCCCTCGACCCGGCCAAGGGCGGCCTGCCCACCTGGGTCTCCATCACCTCGTTCAACGAGTGGCACGAGGGCAGCTCCATCGAGCCCGCCGACTCCACCCCGCCCGCCGGGTTCGGCTACCAGACGTTCGACGGCGCGTACGGCAGGACGGGGACCGCGGCGGAGACCGCGTACCTGGACCGGACGAAGTACTGGGCGACGGAGTTCGAGACCCGCAGGGCCGGCGGCACGCGCGACACCCAGCCCCCGACCGCGCCGGGCGCCGCGCGCGCCGTCCCGGCGTCGAGCACGAGCATCACGGTGGGCTGGAACGCGGCCACCGACAATGTCGGGGTGACCGGCTACGACGTCTACCGCGAGGCGGGCGCCACCGACGTCAGGGTGGGCGGCACAGCGGGAACGTCGTTCACCGTCACCGGTCTCACGCCGTCGACCTCCTACAGCTTCTACGTGGTCGCCAGGGACGCCGCGCAGAACACCTCGCCGCCCTCCGGCACGGTGACCGCGACGACCTGGCCCCCGCCCGGGTGCTCCCCGGGCACCGGTGACCTGGCCCGCGGCAAGTCGATCACCGCGAGCAGCACCACGCAGAACTACGTGGCGGCCAACGCCGTCGACGGCAACGCGAACACCTACTGGGAGAGCGCCAACCACGCCTTCCCCCAGTCGATCACCGTTGACCTCTGCGCGCAGGCCGCCGTCGGGCGCCTGGTGCTGAAGCTGCCGCCGTCCAGCGCCTGGGGCGCGCGCACCCAGACGCTGTCGGTGCTCGGTTCGTCCGACGGCACCGCCTTCGGCACCCTCGTGTCGTCGCGGGGCCTCACCTTCGACCCGGCCACCGGCAACACCGCGACCGTCACCTTCCCGGCGACGACGAAGAGGTACGTGCGGCTGAACATCACCGGCAACACCGGCTGGCCCGCCGGGCAGCTGTCCTCGTTCGAGGTCTACTCCTCCTAGACACCCCTCGCACGCGGCCGGCCGGGCCGGCACCGGAGCGGTGCCGGCCCGGCCGGAGCGCGCCTCGTCAGGTCGCGTCGAGGTCGGGCCGCCTTGAGGTCCGGCCGCGTGAAGGGCCGCGTCGCTGCTGGACCGCCCTGCGGTCAGGCAGCGCGGAGGGCCCCGTGGGTCAGGCCGCGTCGAGGCGGGACAGCTCCTCGGCCGACAGCTTCACGTCGACCGCGCCGACCGAGTCGCGGATGGTCTCCGGACGCGAGGAGCCCGGGATCGGGATCACCACCGGCGCCTTGGCGAGCATCCACGCCAGGCACACCCGCTGCGGGCTCACCCCGTGGGCCCGCGCGACGTCCTCGAACACGGCGAACCGCGAACCCAGTTCGCCGGCCCGCGGGATCCCGCCCAGCGGGCTCCACGGCAGGAACGCGATCCCCAGCTCCGCGCACAGCTCCAGCTCGGGTTCGCTGGAGCGGAACGACGGCGAGAACTGGTTCTGCACGCTAACCAGCCGCCCGCCGAGAATCTCGTTGGCCTGCCGGATCTGGTCGGGATCGGCGTTCGAGATGCCCGCGAAACGGATCTTGCCCGCGTCCAGCAGGTCGCGGATCGCCCCGACCGACTCCGCGTACGGGACCTTCGGGTCGGGGCGGTGGAACTGGTAGAGCCCGATGGCCTCGACGCCGAGGCGTTGGAGTGACGCGTCGCAGGCCTTCTTCAGGTGGTCCGGCGAGCCGTCCAAAGTCCACGAGCCGTCGCCGGGGCGCACGTGGCCGCCCTTCGTGGCGATCAGCACGTCGGACGTGTCGCCGCCGTAGCCGGCCACCGCGCGGGCGATCAGGGACTCGTTGTGGCCGACCTCGTCCGCGCCCACGTGATAGGCGTCCGCGGTGTCGATCAGCGTCACGCCCGCCTCCAGCGCGGCGTGGATCGCCGCGACCGAACGCTGCTCGTCGGGGCGCCCCTCGATCGACATCGGCATGCCGCCGAGACCGATCGCGCTGACCTGGACGTCGCCGATGCGGCGTGTCTGCATGGGAGTTCCTCCTCGGAGATCGGTTGGTACGGCTTTCACCCTCTCCTGCCCCGATTAAGCTGTCCAATAGAAGAAACTGATGCCTTTCAGCGATTTCGGTGATGAATCATGGAACTACGGCAGCTGGAGTACTTCGTCGCCGTCGCCGAGGAGTGCCACTTCACCCGGGCGGCCAACCGGCTGCGCGTCGCCCAGTCGGGCCTGTCGGCCTCGATCCGCTCGCTGGAGCGCGAGCTGGGCGCCTCGCTGTTCCTGCGCAGCACCCGGCAGGTCGAGCTGACCCCCGCCGGAAGGGCGCTGCTGGTCGAGGCCCGGCGGGCGCTGTCGGCGACCGACGCGGCCAGGGACGCCGTCGCGGCGGTGCAGGGCCTGCTCCGCGGAAGCCTGGCCATCGGCTCGCTGCAGTGCCTGCACGCGGTGCACCTGCCGGCCGTGCTCGCCCGCTTCCTCGCCGCCTACCCCGGCCTGGAGATCCGGCTGCGCCAGGGGGGATCCGGCGAGCTGATCGAGCAGGTGCGCGCCGGACGGCTGGACCTGGCGTTCGTCTCCCGCCCGGCCCGGTGCCCCGACGACATCGTGGTCGGGCCGCTCGCGGACGAGCCGCTCGTGCTCGCCTGCGCGCCCGATCACCCGTTCGCGGCCAGGGAGAAGGTCGAGCTGCCGGAGCTGCGGGCGGAGCGGTTCGTGGACTTCCAGCCGGACTGGGGCACCCGGGACCTGGCCGACGACGTGTTCGCCGCCGCGGGCGTCGAACGCCGCGTCTCTCTGGAGGTGAACGACGTGCACTCGCTGCTCGACCTGGTGACCTTCGGGCTCGGCGTGGCGCTCGTGCCGCAGTCCTTCGCGGTCAAGACCGACCGGGTGCGCTTCGTCGGGCTCGCCGGGGCCGTGCCGGCCTGGGAGACCGTCACCGTGACGGGCGACCCGACGAGCGCGGCGGCGGCCGCGCTGCTGCGCGAGGTCCACGAGGCGAGGAGCGGCCCGGTCGCGGCGGAGCCGGTCACCTGACGTGCGGCGGAGGCCGGTCCCCCCGCCCGACTGATCTCCTTCGCCCGTCACTCAAGCGTGTGGCCGTCTCCCGCGTCTCTCACCCAAGTGTGGCCGGTCCTCCTCGCCCGTCATCTGAGCGTGTAGTAGAGGCCGATCTTGCTCAGTTCCGTGGCGGGGCCGTCCGCGAGGACCCGCACGACCTTCCCGCGCAGGTCCAGCATGACGACCTTCATGGTCTTCCCCTCGGTCACGGTGCCGAGGAAGTGGCGGTCGCCCAGCCAGCCGCTGAAGCTCATCCCTTTCCTGATCGGGACGACGGCCCTGCGCTCCGCCGTGGCGGCGTCCCACACGCAGACGTCCTGGGGCCTGTCGCGGCAGCGGGTCGTGAAGACCGTCCCGAGTGAGGTGGCCCGGACGTCGTCCGTGACCAGCCGGCCCACCTTCGGGACCGTCCGCAGCGGCGTGCCGTCCAGGCGGTAGAAGCGAACCGACCCGTCCGGCCCGGTGTGCAGGACCGAGGCCGCGTCGGCGCCCCAGACGTAGTCGGAGCGGTGGTCGTCGTCCCGCACCCGGAAGACGCGGGCCGTGCGCGAGGCCACGTCCACGATCACGAAGCCCCGGGAGCGCTGCTCCTCCTCGATTCCCTCGTAGATCGTCAGCAGGATCCTCGTCCCGTTCCGGTCCCAGTGCGGGTTGAAGGTCGTCAGCGGGGAGTCGACGGTCCTGATCTGGGTCTCCGGTTCTCCCCCCGGACCCACCAGCCGGATCAGGTCGAACCCCTCCAGCGTGAACTTGTTGTCCGGGTTGACGGCGACGCGCGCTCCTCCCGGCGCGGACACGGCGGTCATGAACGTCCCCAGGAACGTGAACTCCGCGGTGTCGCCCCGCCGAAGGAAGACGGGGGAGCCGCCGGCCCTCTTGCGCGAGTCCCGGTAGGTGGTGACCCGCTCCGTGTCCGCGGGGTTCTCCCTCAGGGTGATCTTCGTTCCGGGGATCCGCAGGTCGGTGGTGGAGGTGGTGGGCATCGTCCCGATCGGCGGTCTCGCGGGCGGGGAGGGGGTGCCCTCCGGACCGCTCGCGACCACCTTCGCGGGCTCCTCCGTCCCCGCCGCCCGGACCGCGAGGACCGCGACGCCGGAGGCCGCCGCGAGCGCCAGCGCGGCGAGGGCGGCGACCACCGGGCGCGAGGCGCGCCGCCGGGCCGGCGGGGGAGCGGCCTGCTTGCGGCCTTCGCCGAGCACCTCGTGACCCGATTCGTACGACGGCCGCTCCGCCGGATGGCCCAGCAACCGCAGCAGCGCCGGCATGGCCGCCGGGCGCGCCCGCGGGTCCTTGGCCAGGCACCCGGCCACCACCTCGCGCAGCTCGTCGTCCAGGGAACCGAGCGTGGGCTCGGCGTTCAGGATCCGATGGATCACCGCGGGCAGCGGGCTCGTGCCGAAGGGCGGTTCCCCCGTCGCCGCGCACACCACCGTCGACGCCCACGCGAACAGGTCGGCCGACGGCCCCGCCTCGCGCCCGTCGAACTGCTCGGGCGCCATGTACGGCGGAGTGCCGACCAGGTGGTCGGAGGCCGTGGAGACGGCGTCCAGCGCGCGGGAGATGCCGAAGTCGATCACCCGGGGGCCGTCGCGGGCGAGCAGCACGTTCGCGGGCTTGAAGTCGCGGTGCACGACGCCCGCCCGGTGGATGGCGGCCAGCGCGGTGAGGGTCCCGACCGCGAGCCTGCGCAGCTCGGCCCCGCGCAGCGGTCCCCGTTCGTCGATGACCTGGGCCAGGCTGGGCCCGTCGACGTACTCGCTGACGATGTACGGCATGCCGCCGGCCTCGCCGTGTTCCAGCACCTGCGCGGTGCAGAACGCCTCCACCCGGCGGGCCAGCTCGATCTCACGGTGGAAGCGCGCAAGGGTCTGCTCGCCGCCGCCCCTGCCGAGAACCTTCACCGCGACCCGCGCCCCGGCGGGGGACTCCGCGAGGTACACCGTGCCCTGCCCGCCGCGGCCGAGCCTGCCGGTGACCCGGTGCGGCCCGATCCGGTCGGGATCGCCGGGAGCCGGGGGGAGGACCCTGGTCATCCGGCCGTCACGGTGAAGCTCAGGAGGGCCGTGTCGCCCTTCTTGAGGTCGGCGAGGACCCGGACGGTCTTGCCGTACAGGTCGACCACCTCGATCTTGGAGCCCTTCTTGACGGGGTTCTGGAGGAGCAGGTGGTTGTTGTTGAACCAGCCCACGAAGCGGGCGTTCTCCCCGATGTTCATCGTGTAGCGCCGGTGGCCGCTCACCGTGTCCCACACGCACATGGTCTTCCCTTTGGGGCATATCGTGGCGAAGAGCGCGCCCGAGGGGGAGAACCAGGTGGTGTTGCGCGGCTGGCCGACCCAGTGCATCGTCCGGATGGACTGCCCGTTCGGGCCGTAGAAGTCGACCCCGTGGCCCTTGCCGTCGTAATATCCCCGCGCGACCGAGCCGTCCGGCGCGAACGTGACGGGAAACGTGTCGGAGCCGACGGACTCGGTGCGCACGTGGGTGGCCCTGCGCGCCGCCACGTCCACCACCACGAACCCGTCGGACTGCTCCTCGTCCGTGTCCCGTACCGACAGCAGGACCTTGGAGCCGTCCTTCGACCACACGGGGTTGTGCCCCTCCCTGGGCCGCTCGACGGTCGGGACGTCGAACTGGGTGCCGTTCCTCAGGTCGCGGACCCTCAGGTAGTCGAAGGACGAGTCGGCGAACTTCCCGATCGGGTTCAGCGCCACCAGGTCGCCCTGCGGCGACAACACCGGCTGCATGGCGCTGGCCACCTGTTTGAACGTCTCCTTCCCCTTCTCCCTGACGAACGAGGCGAAGGGCAGCTTGATGTTCACGTAGCCGCCCAGCTTGACCGTGTCCTTCGGGTTCTCGTGCAGGGTGATGCCCGTCCCCGGCAGCTTGATGTCCCTGGTGGCCTTCTCCGCCGACTCCCAGGGCGCCGTGGTCACGTTCGGGCTGAGCTGGGGCTGGGGGGTGAAGGCCGGGGCGAGCGCGCCCTGCGCGGTGCTCCGGGCCGGGCGCGGAGCGGCCGCGGGCGCCGGGTCTCCCGACACCGCCAGGTAGACCGCGCCGCCGGAGACGAGGGCGACGGCCAGCGCGCCCGCGGCCAGCAGCGCGGGGCGGGCACGCCGCAGCGGCCGGGTGGCGGGAGTGCCGGGCACGAAGGACGCTGACGACGCTGACGACGCTGAGGACGCTGAGGACGCGAAGGGGCCGAGGGGCGCCTGGTCGGAGGTGAGGAACCCGCCGACCAGGCGGAGCAGGGCGTCGCTCGCGGTCGGCCGCCGCGCGGGATCCTTGGCGAGACAGGTCGTGACCAGCTCGCGCAGGTCGTCGGGGAGCGCGCCGAGGTCGGGTTCGTCGTTGACGATGCGGTTGACCGTGCCCGACATCGTCCCCGCGTCGAAGGGGGAGCGGCCCGAGGCGGCGAAGACCACGGTCGCCCCCCACGAGAACAGGTCCCCCTCGGGCCCGGGGGAGGTGCCCATGAGCCTCTCCGGCGCGCTGTATGCGGGGACGTCGACCTTGCGGGTCGTGCTGGACGCGGTCGCCTCCAGCGCTCGCGCCATGCCGAGGTCGATCACCCGTGGCCCGTCGGGGCCGAACACCACGCTGCCGGGGCGCAGGTCGCCGTGGACCGTACCCGCCTGGTGCAGGGCGACCAGGGCGGTCATCGTCCCGACGGCCAGCCGGTGCAGCGCGGACGCGCCCAGGACGCCCTCGGAGGTCACCGTCTCCTGCAGCGTGGGACCGTCGACGTACTCGCTCACGATGTACGGCCTGTCGCCGTTCACCCCGCCGTCCGGCCCGCTGTCCAGCACCTGCGCCGTGCAGAAGGCGGGTATCTCCCGCAGCGGCTCCATCGCCTCCCGGAACCGCTCGGGACTCACGTCCGCGGGGAGCAGACGCACGACCACCCGGTCTCCCGAGGGGGCCGTGGCGAGGTAGACGTCATCCCCGAGCCGCCCGGTGACCTGGTACTCGCCCACGCGTTCGGGATCCCCCGCCCGTACGGGGTCGATATCGGGCATGGTCTGGCTTCCTCTCCGAGGAGTCCATTCGAGATCACTAATTATGAGGATTCGGCACCACAAAGTGGAGAATTCAGGAGAAGAGATGCGGACTTCTCCGGGCGCCGCGCTCACGGGTACGGCCGGACGGATGTCACCCGCCCGAGGCGTGGTCCGGGTTCCGGTGAACCTGCTGTTCCGTATGGGAATGGCCTAAATTCGGGTCGCGGTGTCCTCGTCTCACTGCGGGGAACGGGCCTGACGTGAAAAGCTCGACCATTCACTGGGCGACCGGTCGCGGTCGAAGGGGGCGAACTTGCGCGTTGTTCGGGCGATGAGCGAACAAGCCGATGGCCAGAACCCGGATCACCGGCAGGCCGGGCCCACCGTGGTCCGCATGCTGGTGGGCGCGCAGCTCCGGCGGCTGCGCGAGAACGGCCACATCACGCGCGAGGAGGCCGGAGAGGCGATCCGCGCCTCGCACTCCAAGATCAGCCGCCTGGAGCTGGGGCGGACCGGCTTCAAGCAGCGCGACGTGGCCGATCTCCTCACCCTCTACGGGGTCGTCGACGACGACGAGCGCGCCTCGCTGCTCGCCCTGGCCGCGGAGGCCAACAGGCCCGGCTGGTGGCATGCCTACGGCGACGTGGTTCCCCCCTGGTTCGACGCCTTCCTCGGGCTGGAGCAGGCCGCCTCCCTCATCCGCGGCTACGAGGTCCAGTTCGTCCCCGAGCTGCTGCAGACCGAGGAGTACGCCCGCGCCCTCATCCGGCCCGCCTGCGCCGGCGCCCCCGAGTCAGAGGTCGAGCGCCGTGTCGCCCTGCGGATGGGGCGCCAGCGGCTCCTCACCCGGCCCGAGCCCGCCACGCTCTGGACCGTCGTCGACGAGGCGGTGCTGCGCCGTCCCGTCGGAGGCCCCCGGGTGCTGCGCGACCAGCTCCGGCACCTCACGGAGATCGTCGAGCTCGGCCACGTCACCCTCCAGGTCATGCCGTTCAGCGCCGGCGCGGCCGCCGCGGCGACGGGCCCCGCCACCATCCTGCGCTTCCCCGAGGGGGAACTGCCCGACCTGGTCTACCTCGAACAGCTCACCGGAGCCCTCTACCTGGACAAGGTCGCCGACGTCGAGCGCTACTGGCACGTCATGAACCGGCTGGGGATCGAAGCCGAACGGCCGGCCGCGACGACGGCTCTCCTGCACCGCCTCATCAAGGAGATCTGAGGTTCTCCCCGAGCCCCTCAAGGAGACCCGGGCCTCCCGGCCCCGGGGGAGGGAACCGGGACGCGGACCGGCCGCGGGAGCGCGGGGAGACCGGCCCGGGGCGGGTGACGACCCGGGCGTCCGTCTCCGCGGGAATCACGGGTCGCGCCGGATGCGGCGGCCGGTGACCTCGGTGGCGGCGATCCTCACGTACAGCTCTCGCTCACCTCCCGCCCACGGCCGGACGCCCAGCGCCGCCAGGGCGGCACGGTCCTCGTCCGAGGAGACGTGGTGGACCCCGCCGCGCACCAGCACGCTCCAGCCCTCGCGGCCGGCGTCGTCGATCCGGTCGACCTCGAAGGCCACCTTGGACTCGACCCCCTGGACCCCGGTGCGCAGGGCGTCGTCGAGCGGGCCGCCGAAGGCGGTGCGGAAGATCACCGAGCTGCCGTGCAGGGCGTAGTTGACCGGCAGGATCACCGGGCCGTCGATCTCCTCGAAGGCGATCCGCCCCACCCCGCCGGGGGTGATGAGCCGCAGGCACTCGTCCCGGTCCAGCTTCTCCAGCTCCGGCCGGGAGCCCGGCCGGCCCCGGCCGGGCGGCAGATCGACGTTCCCGCCGAGCAGGTCCTCGGGCCTGGTGTCCAGGGCGGTGGCCACGCGGTTCACGGTGCCGGTGTTCGGCGAGGCCACGGCGTCCTCCAGATAGGCGAGATAGCCCGGATCGATCCCGGCGCGCCTCGCCAGCTCGTCCCGGGTGAGGCCGAGGTCCTCGCGTCGTCTGGCGATCCGGCGGCCGAGGTCGCCCGGGGCCGATACGCGTCCAGTCATGGGATTCTCCAGCTGAGAAGATCGATGTCGCTGCGAGTCCGGGGCTCCTCCGGCTCCGCGCCCCCCGATCGGCATCACCTGAGGCCTCCCCCCACTCGCTCGCCCCTAATCCGGTGCGGCGGATGACCCGCCCCGCGGCCTCGCCCGCCGGAGCCCCGCCATCCCGGCACGCGCGAGATGGCGGGGCGTCTACGATGGACTCGCCTGGGAAGCGCTTTCCGGACGGCGGTGGCGAGGGAGCCTCGATGAAGTTGGCGTTCAGCACGCTCGGCATGCCGGGGCAGGGCCTGCGCGAGGCCGTCGCGACGGCCGTGGAGTACGGCTGCGCCGGTCTCGAACTCCGCCTCCACCCCGACACCGGGGTCCATGCCGGGCTCTCCCCGGCACGGCGCGCGAAGGTCCGCGCGGTCCTCGCCGGGTCGCCGGAGGGGCACCCGGCAGTCGCGGGGGCGCCGGGTGCCCACCGGCAGGACGCCGGGTCGCCGGGCGGCCGCCCGGAAGAGGCCGGGTCGCCGGGCGACGGCGGGGACGGCACGCCGGGCGCCGCGCGCCCCGCCGGTGGCGGCTCGTCCGGGATCGCCCGGCCGGAGGTCTCCGCCCTCGCCGGATACGTCAGGATCGCCGCGGCGGGCCCGGACGAACCCGTCGTGCGGGCGCTGCGGGACGATCTGGCGCTCGCCGCCGACCTGGGCGCGCCCGCCGTGCGGGTGTTCCCCGGAGGGGATGACGTCGAGATGGGGGCGCGGCGGCTGCGCGCGGTCGCGGACCTGTGCGTGGAGTCAGGGGTACGGGTGCTGGTGGAGACCCATGACGCGATGCCGACCGGCGCCGCGGTCGGGCGGCTGCTGGACACGGCGGGCGTTCCCGGGGCGGCGGGCGCGCTGTGGGACGTGCTGCACCCGTGGCGGCACGGCGAGGAGCCCGCGGAGACCCTGGCGGCGCTGGCCGGGCACCTGGCGTACGTGCAGATCAAGGACGCGGTCTCGGCCGCCGACACGACCCCGGTGCCGATGTGGGCGGGCGGGGTCCCCCTCGACGAGTGCGGCGAGCTGCTGCGCGGTTTCGGGGGCTGGGTCTCCCTGGAGTGGGAGCGCACCTGGTATCCGCACGTGGCGCCGGTGGAGGAGATCCTCCCCGGAGCCCGCGAGTGGGTCGCCCGCTTCTCGGCGTGACCGTCCTCCGCGCCGTCCCCTCCCGGTTGATCCGTCAGGCGGGCCCGGCGGGCGGGGTCGTGGTGAGGCCGTGCCCGGAGAGCGGCGCCGGGCAGCGGGCGGCGGCCCGGTACGCCGGCGCCGGGCCCCGAGATCAGGATGTTCCTGTTTCGGGACCCCGTTCCGCCTCACTGTCAACCGGTGAAGAAGTTGGTGTGACCACGGCAATCGCGTTTTGTTCCGGATGAAACAGGTCGGCAACGTCCGCCGGTTGAACTGGCGTCAGCGGTAAAGGCCCGCCGATTCGGATAAGGCCGCTTTCACCTGTGGAGATTCGCATGCCTGAGATGTACTTCCAGGTCAGATGGCCCGATGGCTCGCGACAACGCTGTTATTCTCCATCGCTCGTCATCGAGGACTTTCTTCGTCCCGAACAATCGTACCCAATCGCCGAATTCGTCTCGCTGAGCAGCAAGGCTCTGGAGGCGGCCGGCGGGCGCGTACGCGAGAAGTACGGGTTCGGGTGCACGGCCGCGGCCGGCCAGCTCGCCGAGATCGAGAGGAAGGCGGCCGGTTTCGCCGGTGCCGGCATGGTGACGGTCGAGAGGTTCGAGCGGTGAACGGCCGTCACCACGAGGTGGTCGTCGTGGGCGCGGGCCAGGCCGGCCTGTCGATGAGCCACTGCCTGCGCCGGGACGGCGTCGACCACCTGGTGCTCGAGCGTCATCGCGTGGGCAACGAGTGGCGCGCACGGCGCTGGGACTCCTTCTGCCTCGTCACGCCCAACTGGCAGTGCCGCCTGCCGGGGTTCCCCTACGCGGGCGACGACCACGACGGTTTCATGCTCCGAGACCAGATCGTCGCCTACCTGGAGGACTACGCCGCCTCCTTCTCCCCGCCGGTGCTGGAGGGGGTGAACGTCACCCGCCTCCTCCCCGACGGGCGGGGCTTTCGCGTGGAGACCGACCGGGGCACGGTCACCGCGGGCCAGGTCGTGGTCGCCACCGGCCCCTACCAGGTCCCGGTGATCCCGCGGGTGGCCGAGCGGTTCCCGTCGCACATGACGCAGATCCACTCCGGTGACTACCGCAATCCCGAGCAGCTGCCTCCGGGCGAGGTGCTGGTCGTCGGCACCGGCCAGTCGGGGTGCCAGATCGCCGAGGACCTGCATCTGTCCGGGCGGCGCGTGCACCTGTCGGTCGGCGGCGCGCCCCGGGTGGCCCGCTTCTACCGGGGCAGGGACGTGGTGGCCTGGCTGGACCTGATGGGCCACTACGACCGGCCCATCGACTCCTTCGACGACCGCGACGCCGTCCGCGCCCGCGCCAACCACTACGTGACCGGCCGCGACGGCGGACGCGACATCGACCTGCGAGTCTTCGCCCTGGAGGGGATGAGCCTGTACGGCAGGCTGGTCACGGTCGAGAACGGCGCCGGAAGCGGCACAGCGCGGTTCGCCCCCGACCTGCGACGCAACCTCGACCACGCCGACGCGGTCTGCGAGAGCGTCAAGGACTCCATCGACGCCTTCGTCGACCTCCACCGCATCTCCGTCCCCACCGAGAAGCGCTACACACCGCCCTGGCAGCCCGCCTTCGAGCCCGACACCCTGGACCTGGGACGGATCACCTCGGTCGTCTGGTGCACCGGCTTCCGCCGCGACCACGGCTGGATCAGGGTGCCGGTCTTCGACGGCACCGGCTACCCCACCCACGAGCGCGGCGTCACCCGGGTCCCCGGCCTGTACTTCCTCGGGCTGCCCTGGCAACACACCTGGGGCTCGGGCCGCTTCTCCGGAGTGGCGGCCGACGCCGAGCACCTGGCCCGGCACATCGCCGCCGCGGGCGGTCCCGTACCCGCCCCGCGCGCCGCGGGACCGGCGCCGCTCGGCTACTTCGTCCACCCCGAGCTGCTGGGAACATGACATGGTCTTCGACGCCCACCGCCACCTCGGGGTCCTGCCCGCCCACCCGTTCTACGGGGGCCCTCCGGTCAACCCCGACACGACCGCTCGCGCGAGCGTCGCACGACTCCTGGCCGACCTGGACGCCGAGGGCACCGAGCGCGCCCTGGTGATGCCCAACTACGGGGTGCCCGATCCCGGGGTCGCGTTCGCCTTCAACGAGCTCTGCCTGGAGGCGGCGGACCGCGATGACCGGATCCGCTGCGGCCTGTGGGTCTCGCCGCGTCCCGAGGACGAGCGGCGCACGGCCGAGGCGCTGGCGCTGGCCGCCGAGAGCGGCGTGCGCGCGCTGAAGCTCAGCTTCCTACTGGGCGGGCGCCCCACCGACCCGGCCTGCCGGCCCGCGCTCGACCGCATCTTCACCGCGGCCCGCCTGCACGGCCTGGTGGTGCACGTGCACACCTCGCCGGGTGCCGCCTCCGACATCGACGAGGTGGGCCACCTGGTCGAGTGGTACGGCGACGAGGTCGCCGTCCACCTGGTGCACTTCGGCGGCGGCATGAGCGGCCACATCAAGCTCGCCGGGGCGCGGTTCTTCGACTGGATCACCGCCGGCAAGCGCGTCTACACCGACCTGTCCTGGGCGATCGGATTCACGCCGCGCTGGCTGGCCCAGGAGATCGACCGGCGCGGCATCGGCCACGACCGGGTGTTGTTCGCCAGCGACGAGCCGTGGGGCGACTACGCGGGCGAGCGCGCCCGCCTCGCCGCCGCGGCCGGCGACGGGGAGCTGGCCCGCCTGGCCTTCCGCGACACCTTCGAGAAACTGTACGGCTGACAAGGAGAGACCCATGACCGACCTGACCGACCTCGAGAAGCAGAGCCTCACCGAGATCCCGCACCCCTCCCTCCCGGAGGGCTCCAGCCTGTACGGCGGCACCAAGGTCTTCCCCGACTATCAGGCGGAGAACGGCGAGTCGTACTTCACGCTCGTGCACGGCATCGCCCACGAGTCGTCGGTGAGCTTCGTGGCGATCCTGCAGGCGACCCGGGCTTTGCGCAAGGGCTTCGAGTCCGCGATCTACTTCTACGGTCCCGGCTCGCTGAACTGCCTGGCCACCCGGGGCTTCCCGACCACCGGCAACTCCGCCTTCCCCGGCGAGCACAACATCAACAACTCGCTCAAGACGTTCATCGAGGAGGGCGGCAAGGTCTACTGCTGCCGGTTCGGCCTGTCGCTGCACGGCGCCCGCGAGGAGGACCTCATCGAGGGCGTCATTCCCACGCACCCGCTGGACGTGCAGGACGCGCTGATCCACTACGGCCGCAAGGGCGCGATCATCAACTCGACCTACATGTTCTGAGGGGGCACCGGTGAGTGTCGGCACGAGAGTCGACGTGGCCATCATGGGCGTCCGCGTGGACGCCCCGGTGCGCCGGGCGGGCGGTGCGGGACCCAGCGACGACGGGCACCTGGTCCTCGACGGCGCCAACGCCGCGATCCCGCTCAACCCGGCCAGCCCGTACGCCGTCAGGGACGGCAGGCTGTGGCTGGGCGAGACCGATCTGGGTGCCTCCGTCCACGCGGTCGGCCGTCCTCGCTTCTACGACCTGGCGACCGCCGACGGCGTCCCGTACGAGAGGATCGCCCGGCTGCACGGCGCCGACGTGCTGGCCACCACCGTGGTGCAGACCTGCGTCCGCTACGGCGAGGCGGAGCGGTGCCGGTTCTGCTCGATCGAGGAGTCCCTGAGTTCGGGCGCCACCGTCGCCGCGAAGACCCCGGCGCAGCTCGCCGAGGTCGCCGAGGCGGCGGTGCGCCTGGACGGGGTGCGGCAGATGGTGATGACCACCGGCACCACCGGCGGCCCCGACCGGGGGGCGCGCGTCCTGGCCCGTTCGGTGCGGGCCGTGCTGGAGGCCGTACCCGGCCTGCCGATCCAGGTGCAGTGCGAGCCGCCGGCCGACCTGGCCTGGATCGGCGAGCTCAGGCGGGCGGGCGCGTCCGCGATCGGCATCCACGTGGAGTCCCTCGACGAGGAGGTGCGCCGCCGCTGGATGCCGGGTAAGTCCGAGGTGCCGATGTCCGCCTACGAGGCGGCCTGGGACGAGGCCGTGCGCGTCTTCGGCCGCAACCGCGTCTCCACCTACCTGCTGGTCGGTCTCGGTGAGGATCCCGACGAGCTGGTGGCCGGGGCCGCGGGGCTCGTCGAGCGCGGCGTGTACCCGTTCGTCGTGCCGTTCCGCCCGATGCGCGACACCCTCGCGGGCCGCGACGGTGTGCCGGGCCCCGACCCGGCCGTGGTCCGCCGGGTGACCGAGAGTGTCGCCGCGCTGCTGCGGGACGCGGGCATGGCGGGCGCCGATCAGCGCGCGGGCTGCGCCGCGTGCGGCGCGTGCAGCGCGCTCCAGGCCGCGGGCGGGTGAGGCGCCCGTGAGCCTCACCTCCGATCTCCCGGTCGCCTCCGCCCTGAGCGGCGGCTCGGGGCGGGGCGGCCGTACCTCTCCCGGCCGCGGGTCGCGGCTCCCCGAGCCGGTCTGCGACGTGCTGCTCGGCACCCGCGCACCCTCCTTCATCGTGGAGGAGGCGGACACGTCCGGGCTGGCCGCCTACCGGACGCTGCGGCACCGGGTGTTCGTGACCGAGCAGCGCGTGTTCAGCGGCCACGACCTGGACGATCGCGACGACGACCCGCGCACCGTCGTCCTGGTCGCCAGGGACCGGGGCGGCGCCGTGGTCGGCGGCGTCCGGCTCGGGCCGGCCGGTGACGGCCCCGACATCGGGTGGTGGAGCGGCGGGCGGCTGGCCGTCGACCCGGCCGAACGCAACGGCGCGGGCATCGGCCCGGCGCTGGTGCGCGCCGCGTGCGCGCGGGCCGAGGCGGCCGGGGCGCTGCGCTTCGAGGCCACCGTACGGGCCGGTGCCGAGCGCATGTTCACCCGCCTCGGCTGGCGGCCCGTACGCCCCCTGGCCGTGTCCGGCGTACCGCACGTGCTGATGCGCTGGCCCGTCGGCAGGATCGCCGCGCTGGTCGCGGCCACCAAGAGCGACCTCGGGGCGCTGCTGGCCGGGCTCGCGCCCGGCGGTCCCGGTTTCGTCGGCGACGACGGCGCCCCGGTGCCGGGCAGCGACCTGGTCGCGGCCTGCGACGCGATCCTGCCGTCCATGGTGGAGCGCGACCCGGAGTGGGCGGGCTGGTGCTCGGTACTGGTCAACCTCAACGACCTGGCGGCCATGGGCGCGGAACCGGTCGGACTGCTGGACGCGGTGGGCGCCCGCGACACCTCGGCGGTGGCCAGGGTCCTGGCGGGCCTGCGCCGCGCCGCCGACGCGTACGGGGTGCCGGTGCTCGGCGGTCATACCCAGCTCGGCGTACCGGCGGCGCTGTCGGTCACCGCGCTGGGCCGCGCCCGGAAGCCGGTTCCCGGCGGCGGGGCGCGTCCCGGACACCGGGTGTGGCTCACCGCGGACCTGGGCGGCGGGTGGAGGCCCGGCTACACGGGCCGCCAGTGGGATTCCACCACGCACCGCCGCACCCCGCAGCTGCGGGCCATGCTGGGAGCCGTCGCCGCCGCCCGCCCGGCCGCCGCCAAGGACGTGTCCATGGCGGGCGTCGCGGGTACCCTCGGCATGCTCGCCGAGGCCTCCGGCTGCGGAGCCGTACTGGACGTCGCGTCCCTGCCCAGGCCCGGCGCGGCCAGCATGGGTGACTGGCTGACCTGCTTTCCCGGCTTCGCGATGCTCACCGCCGAGCGTCCCGGCAGTCCCGGCCTCGACGCAGGGCCCGCCTCCGGTGCCGCGTGCGGCGAGTTCGTTCCCGGCGGGGGAGTGCGGCTGCGCTGGCCGGACGGGGAGCTGACCGAGGTGATCACCGGCCCGGTGACCGGGCTGGGCAGGGCCGATCCCGGCGGTCGTCACGGGGTCGGAGCGGCCGGCGGGTACGCGGCGGGGAGATCCGGCGTCACCTGAGCCACCTGATCCAACGGAGCCCCGGGAGCCGCCGGAGCCGTAGGGAACCCAAAGGACCCGCAGAACCCGCAGAACCCGGGGAAGGAGAAACGTGAAGTTACGCATGGGCGCCGTCGCGGCGCCGTTCGACCGCGACGTGGAGGGCGGCTTCGCCCGCATCGAGCAGCTGATCACCGCGGCGCGGGCCGAAGGGGTCGGGCTGCTCGCCCTGCCGGAGGCATGCCTGGGCGGCTATCTGCTCAGCATGGACGGCGACCCGCAGGACGCCCCGCCCGCCCTGGACCCCGCCGGGCCCGAGATCCGCAGGCTGGCCGCTCTGGCGGGCGACATGGTCGTCTGCGCGGGCTACTGCGAGGCCGACGGCCCCCGCAGGTACAACAGCGTGGTCTGCCTCAGCGGCGACGGCGTGCTCGGTCACCACCGCAAGGTCCACCAGCCGCTCAGCGAGAACGCGCTGTTCGCGGCCGGTGACTCCTTCTCCGCCTTCGACACCCCGGTCGGCCGTCTCGGCATGATGATCTGCTACGACAAGGCGTTCCCCGAGTCGGCGCGGGCGCTGGCGCTGGACGGTGCCGAGATCGTGGTGTGCGTGTCGGCCTGGCCCGCCAGCAGGACCGATCCCGCGCCCGACCTCGCCGACGACCGCTGGACCCGCAGGTTCGACCTCTTCGACCAGGCCAGGGCGCTGGAGAACCAGGTGGTATGGCTGTCGGCGAACCAGTCGGGGGTCTTCGGCGCCCTCAGGTTCGTCGGCAGCGCCAAGGTCGTCGGCCCCGGAGGGGAGATCCTGGCCCGTACCGGTGTGCCGGGCGGTGTCGCGGTCGCCGAACTGGACGTGCGGGCGGCGCTGGAGGCCGCCCGCCGCTCCATGGGCCACCTGCGCGACCGCCGCCCGGACGCCTACCGTCCCGCGCTCGCCGTGGGAGGATCCTGAACCGTGATCCGCATAGCCGCGGCCTCCGCGCACTTCGGCCGGGACCTGGAGTTCGACCTGCGGCGCATCGCGAAACTGATCGACGACGCCCGCAGGGCGGGGGCGGGGCTGCTGGTACTGCCCGACGCCGCGCTGGGCGGCTACCTCGCCGACCTGCGCCATCCCGACCCCGACGCGCTGCCCCCGGCACTCGGCCCCGACGACCCGCTGATCAAGCGGGTCGGCGAGCTGGCCGCCGAGATGGTGGTGTGCGTCGGCTACTGCGAGGCCGACGGCACCCGCAGATACAACAGCGCCGCGTGCGTCAGCGGCGACGGGGTGCTGGGACGCCACCGCAAGGTGCACCTGCCCGCGGGGGAGATCGCGGCGTACGCGCCCGGCGAGCGTTTCGACGCCTTCGACACCCCGGTGGGCCGCGTGGGCATGCTCATCGACTACGACAAGACCTTCCCCGAGTCGGCGCGGAGCCTCGCCCTGGACGGGGCGCAGATCGTCGCCTGCCTGTCGGCCTGGCCGACCAGCATCACCAACCGGGCGCCCCGGATGGCCCAGGACCGCCAGTCGCGCCTGTTCGACCTCTACGACTGCGCCCGTGCCGCCGAGAACCAGGTCATCCTGGCCTCGTCGAACCAGACCGGCGCGATGGGCGGCATGCGCTTCCTGGGTCAGGCCAAGGTGGTCGGTCCCGGGGGTGACATCCTCGCCCGTACCTGGTCCAAGGCGGGCCTGGCGGTCGCCGAGGTGGACGTCGCCGCCGAGATCGCCACCGCGCGGCGGGTGCTGAGCCATCTCGGCGAGCGCAGGCCGGGCAGCTACCGGGGAGCCTCATGAGCGACGCGCGCACGCCGGGCGCGGTGAGCGCCGGACGCACTGCGCACCCCGCGCATGCGGCGGGCGCGATGAGCACCGGGAGCACCGGGAGCACTACGGGCCCGGTCGGCCCGGTCGGCACGGTAGGCGCGGGAAACGCCCCAGGGGCGTTCCCGGTGATGAGCATCGCGCTGCTGACGTACTCCACCAAGCCGCGCGGCGGGGTCGTGCACACCCTCAACCTCGCCGAGGCGCTGGCCGAGGCGGGCCAGGACGTGACGGTCTGGACGCTCGGCCGCGGCGGTGACGCGGGGTTCTTCCGGCCCGTGGCGCCCGCGGTGCGGCAGGTGGTGGTGCCCTTCGGCGAGGTGGCGGGTGAGACGGTGGGGGAGCGGGTGCTGCGCTCGATCTCCGCGCTGCGCGAGGCGTTCACCCCCGGCGGCTACGACATCGTGCACGCCCAGGACTGCATCAGCGCCAACGCGGTCGAGCGGTGCGTGCGGACCGTCCACCACCTGGACCACTTCACCACCCCCGAGCTGGCCGCCTGTCACGAGCGCGCCATCGTCGAACCCCGCGCGCACGTCTGCGTCTCGCGTGCCGTCGCCGCCGAGCTCGCCGCCGGATGGGGCATCACCGCGACGGTCATCCCCAACGGCGTCGAGGCGGACCGGTTCGCGGACGCCGCCGCGCGCGGCGACGGCCGCTGGAGGGACCGGCTGGGACGCTACGTCCTCACGGTCGGCGGTATCGAGCCCCGCAAGGGCTCGCTGGACCTGCTGGAGGCGTACGCGTCGCTGGCCGCCGGAGACCCCGGCCTGAAGCTGGTGATCGCCGGGGGCGAGACCCTGTTCGACTATCGCGACTACCGGGCCCGGTGGGCCGAGCGTGCCGCGGTCCTCGGCGTGGAACCGGTCGTCCTGGGTCCCGTCGGCCACGAGGAGCTGCCGTCGCTGGTCGCCTCCGCGGCCGTCTTCGCCTTTCCCTCGCTCAAGGAGGGCTTCGGCCTGGCCGCCATGGAGGCGCTGGCGGCGGGCGTGCCGCTGGTCACCCGGGACCTGCCGGTCCTGCGCGAGGTGTTCGGGACCGCCGCGCGCTTCGCCGGCGACCCGGCGGGCTTCGCCGCCCAGATCGGCGCGGCACTGGCCGGAACCGACCTCGCGCGCCTGGCCGCGGGCCGCCTGCTCGCCGCCCGCCACACCTGGCGGTCGGCCGCCGAGCGGCACATCGCCCTGTACGCGGCCTTACGCGACCCCGTCAGCCCGAGCGCGGGAAAGGCGGCCACTCCGGGTAGAGGAGGGCGTTGATGCCGAGCGCCGCCGCGGCGCGGACGTTGGCGGCCCGGTCGTCGAGGAAGGTGACGTCGCCGGGGGCGGCGTCGAGGCGGCGCAGGACCTCCTCGAAGATGGCGGGGTCCGGCTTGGTCAGGGCCATGCGGCAGCTGTAGAAGCGATGGCTGAACGCCGCCGCCCAGGGGGCGTCGTCGATGGCCGCCGCCAGCGGTTCGGGGGCGTTCGACAGCAGGGCGAGCCTGTGACGTCCCGCGAGGTCCTCGATGCCGCGCAGGGTCTCCGGGTTCAGGTGGAACCAGCTCTCGACGTCGGCCGC
The DNA here is from genome assembly GCF_052983175.1 of Streptosporangium sp. G12. Lineage (NCBI taxonomy): Bacteria > Bacillati > Actinomycetota > Actinomycetes > Streptosporangiales > Streptosporangiaceae > Streptosporangium > Streptosporangium sp. G12. The sequence goes on from NZ_JBRIQO010000038.1 coordinate 68,345, forward strand.
CTCGAGCTTGGCGACGAGCGGATCGTCGTCGGCGAGCGTCCTGCCGAGAACCGCGCCCCAGTACAGGTGGGAGGCCTGACCGCGGTCGTAGGCCTCGCGGTGGCGCCAGTAGCGGTCGTGGAAGGTCGCCTCGTCCTGGCCGATCAGCTTCGCCATGGAGGCCGTCGCGTCGGAGGGCTGTGGCATGGAGATGACCTCGCCGTAGTCCAGCAGCATCCACGTGGTCACGGGTTCTCCTCGCATCGGTCCTGCGCCGACGGTTCCGGTGTCACCCCCGATGTGGCGGGTGGGGCCTCGCACGCACGGCCCCGGCGCGTCCCGCGCTCGGCGGGATGAGAATGATCAACGATCGTTCGACGCCGTTCCGAAACCCTTTCGTGTTCATTCGATCGTACTTCGTGTGTGATTTCAAGATGGAGATCTCGGTCGCCACGGCGGGAACGGATCCCGGCGCGCCTCCGCCGCGCGCCTGACCGGTCTCGTACGCCTGTCCGGTCCCGTCGCCGGTCAGTCGTCGTCGCCCCGGTTCGTCGCGCGCCGGTGGTGCCGCCGGGCCTTGAGCCGGTTGCCGCAGGCGGCCATCGAACACCAGCGGCGGGAGTTGGCCCGGCTGTGGTCCACGAGGAACAGGCGGCAGTCGTCGTTGGCGCACGGGCGCAGGCGGCCGGGCAGGGTTTCCCGGAGATGCGCCCAGGCCAGCACGCACCGGACGCCGAAAGGGTCCGCGGAACCGGTGTTCAGCTCCCAGCGCACGCCGTCGTCGCCGACCGACGGGGTCTGCGACACCCCTTCGAGGAAGGTCTCCAGCGTCCGGGCGGGCTCCTCGCCCCTGACCACGAGGGCGATCGCGTCCCTGACGCGGCGGGCCGAGGCGACGGCGGCCGGTGAGCGGGGCAGGTCGCGTTCGCCCAGCCACCGGGCCGCTTCGCGCGGGTCCGCCGCCCGACCCCGGGCCGTTCCCGCGCCCGCTCCGCCGTCTCGCCTTCCCCATCCGGCCCTCAGCCGGTGGCGATCGTCAGGTCCGCGCGGGCACGGACGTCGTCGCGGGCGTGGAAACGCTCCTCCTGAGCCGCCCAGCGGTTCCAGTGCGGGGCGTAGAGATCACCGTCGCGCTCCAGGGCGCGGGCCTTGCGCACTCCGTCGGCCGCCTCCAGCCACAGCAGGCCGCTCAGGTACGGCGCGGCGGCGAGGGCGCCGGAGCCGGTGCCGTCGAGGACCAGAACCCCGGTGCCCGGGACCTCGTGCCACTCCGCGTAGGCGCCCTCCGTCCAGTCGTAGCGTCGCCACCGCGCGGGCCGGTCCAGGCTCAGCGGTCGCAGGACCCACTCGACCAGCGCGTCGACCCCTCCCAGCAGGCCGTCCCACCCCGGGTAGAGATCGTCCATCCGTACGACGGGCGCGGCCAGTTCCGCGGCCAGGGCGGTGGCGAGGGTGGACTTGCCCGACCCCGAGCGTCCCTCGACCGCCAGGACACGGGTGCGGCCCGCCCGGGCGGGGCGGGTGCGCAGCCAGCGCGAGATGCGCGGCACGTGGCCGTTCACGCCGGCGTCACAGGATGCTCCGGACGACAGGAGAGCGCGGTCACGCGCTCCGGCGGGTGCGCCAGCGGGTCAGGATCTCACGATCGGAGTCGCGCTCCTCGACGTCGCGGCGGCGCTGCTCGTCCTCGTCCTGTGCCAGGGCGAGCCATTCGGAGTATTCGGGATCGTCGCGGCCTATGTCGCGGGTGCCGTCGATCTTGGTGCCGTTGGCCAGCGTGGTCGTCGCGGGGACGCGGAGGGTGCCTCCCGGCAGCATGGTCACGTTCATGGCGTGGCCTTTCCGTCGTCTCTGACCGCTGTCGGCCCAGCATAGCTCCGGGGGTCGTGGCACGCCCACGGTCAGCCGATGCCGTACTGCCCGGACAGCTGGTGATACACCCGCTCGGCCTCCGCCTCCGTGCCGATCAGGTGGAGCAGCCGGGTCGCCCTCCGGGTGAGCACGCAGGCGAAGGCCTCGGCGAACAGCTCGGTGACGTCGTCGCGGTAGGGCGGCCGGAGACGGCCGCGGGTGCGAGCGTGCAGGTCGGTCCAGAACGGGGAGTGCGAGGGCAGCCGGTCCATGTGGTCGGTGGCGTGGCCGATCTCGTGCCCGCACACCGACACCGAGGGCGAGGGGGCGCTCCCCACCCCGATCCGCCGCCGCCGGGGGTCGTAGACGCCCGCGCTGCGTTCCCACAGGCCCGCCTGCAGGGGCAGCGCGACGCCGCGCAGCCATTCGAAGCCGGGAAGGTCGGGCACCGATCCGGGCCCCACCACGATGCCGCCGCTCAGGTGGGTGGTCAGGCGGGTGGCGAGAGCCTGCGGCACGGCCGCCAGCGTCAGTATGGCGAGGAGTGTCTCCGCCGGTGGGAACGTGCCAGGTTCCCAGGTGCGCGTCAGCCGCACCTCCAGTGGGCCGACGTGCAGCCAGCCGGGGCGTCCTCTGCTGTGGTCGGCCAACGCAGCCGCTTCTCCTGGATCGGGGGGCGATCCGCCACGGCTTGCGGGCCGGGCGATCCGGTCCGCGGGCCGCGATGGTGATCACGCGAGACTACCTCTCCCACGCCCCGGCCCGTGCGGGTACGCGTCCGCGGACGATGGCAGGCGGGGCGGTCCCGCGACCTTCCGGTACGGCCCCGCCCTACCGGTGTCCGGCCAGGACGGCGTGGTGGTCGGCGCCTTCCGGGCCGTCGGGGTCGGCGTGCACGGTGGCGGCACGCAGGCGGGGCAGGTGGTGGATCAGCCGGTGCTCGGCCTCCACCGCCACGCCGTGCGCCCGGAGCGGCGACAGGTCCTCGCCGACCACGATGTCCACCTCGGCGCGCAGCGTGTGGCCCACCCAGCGTAATCGCACCGATCCCACCCGCCGCACGCCGCCGGTGGCGGCCAGGATCCGCTCCGCGCGGTCGACGAGCGCCGGATCGACCGCGTCCATCAGCCGGTGCTTCCCGCGGTCGCGTCCGTTCGCGATGTCAATTGACAGATTAATTTGTCTAATGGTTCCATGGGGGCATGGCCGCGACCGAGATGACACTCATGGACGAGCCCGACCGTCTGCGCGTGGCGCTCACCCCGATCCGCCGACGGCTTCTCGCCCGCCTGCGCGATCCCGCCTCCGCGGTCCAGCTCGCGGCCGAGTTCGGCCTGCCGCGCCAGCGGGTCGGATACCACCTCAGGGTGCTGGAGGAGGCGGGGCTGATCGAGCTGGTGGAGGAGCGCCCGCGACGCGGTTTCGTCGAGCGCGTCATGGGCGTCACCGCGAACGCCTTCCTCGTCGATCCCGGCGTGCTCACCTCACCCGGCGAGGCCGCCGAGGCCGCCGAGGCCGCCGAGGCGGATGGAGGCGACGAGACTGACGAAGCCAGTGGCGACGGCGACGGTGACGGGGCCACCGGGGCCACTGGGGCCACCGGGACCGCCGAGGTGGCCGGGGTTTTCCGCCGTGTCGCCGACCAGTACGCCGCCGAGCATCTCGTCGAGGTGGCCGCCGGCACCGTGCGCGACGTCACCCGCATGGCCGCCGCCGCCGACCGGCAGGGCGTCCGGCTGCTGACGTTCACCCTTGAGGCGCGGGTGCGCTTCGCCGAGCCCGGCGACGTGCACGACTTCACCGACGCGCTCGCCGACGCCTTCTCGCAGGTCGCGGCCCGCTTCGACACCCCCGGAGGGCGGCCCTACCGCCTCGTCGCCGGTGGGCATCCGGCCCCCGGCACGCGAGAGACCGGCGGACGGCTCGCCCCCGGCACGCCGGAAACCCGCAGTTGACATCCGTCCCGGGACCAAGGTCCGGGGCCCGACATTGAGAGGCATCCGATGACAGACGAGCCGTTCTCCCTCGAGGTCACCATCGCCGCACCCGTCGACGACGTGTGGAGCGCGCTGCGCGACCCCGAGCTGATCCGGCGCTGGCATGGCTGGCACTTCGACGGCCTCGACAAGGAGATCGAGGTCATCTACCACCAGAACGTCGTGGAGTCGGCCGCCGAGCACCGGCTGGAGGTCCAGGGCGGCGACCTGTTCGAGCTGGCCGACCTCGACGGCCGTACGCGCCTGCGGATGACCCGTGCCCCGCGCGGCGGCGACCCCGAGTGGGACGCCTACTACGACGACATCACCGAGGGCTGGATCACCTTCGTCCACCAGCTCGCGTTCGCCCTCGAACGGCACCCGGGCGCCGACCGGCGCACGGTCTTCCTCTCCGGTGCGGCGGCCTCGCCGGTGCTGGAGGCCACCGGCCTCGCGGCGGTGGCCGGACTGGCCCCGGCGAGCCCGTACGAGCTGGAGGGCCCCACCGGGGAGACGCTGCGCGGCCAGGTCCGGTTCCGCTCGGCCAACCAGGTCGGTCTCACCGTCGACGGCTGGGGCGACGGCCTGCTGGTCGCGGCCGAGACCCCGCCCTCGCCCACCAATCCGGGCGGCGCCGCCATGATGGTGCTCACCACGTACGGCCTCGACGACGCCGCGTTCGCCGACCTCGAATCCCGCTGGACCGCCTGGTGGGGACGGAACTTCCCGGAGGCTCCCGCGAACGACCAGGATGCCCCCGCCGGCGCGGAGCGGGTCCCGGACGCGTAGAGGTCTATCCCACCACCCGGAACCGCAGATGCGTGACGCGCGGAGACCCGGCCAGGCCGGTCCTTTCCAGCTCGACGCGGTCGCCGCCCGGGTGGTCGAAGAGCCGGGTTCCGGCCCCGAGCAGCACCGGTGCCAGCTGGAGCTGTATCTCGTCCACGAGCCCGGCTCTCACGAGCTGCCCGGCGATGTCCGCCCCGCCCATCACGAGGACGTTCCTCTCTTTCGCCGCCTTCCGTGCCCGCCGGATCGCGCTCTCGAGTCCGTCGGAGACGAAGGTGAAGGTCCCGCTCGTCATGGGCAGCTCCTCCCGGTCCTCATGGGTGAGCACGAAGCACGGCGCGGGGAACGGCGTGTCCTTCCACAGGCCCACCCCCACGTCGAAGGTCCGCCTGCCCACCACCACCGCCCCCGTCGAGGCGGACAGGTCCCGATGTACCTCGGCGTCCACATCCCGGTCGGCGTCGTCGTTGAACAGCCATTCGTGGAGCCGCTCACCGCCCTTGCCCATGGGCTGTTCGACGCCGATGTCGGGCCCGGCGACGAAGCCGTCAAGCGACATCGTGATGTTCAGAAGAACCGTTGCCATGGAATTTTCCCCTCGTTGCCGGGGCCTCGTCGCCGGGGCCCCCGTTGCCAAAGTCTTGGTCGTCAGGGCTCCGGTCGTCGGAACCCCTGCCGATCGGCGGGTGTCTCCCCTGGCCGGAGGGAGGCGCGTCGCCCCTTGCCGCCGGCCAGGCCACCGTGTCCTGCGTCGCCCTCACCGGGGTACGGCCGTCCGGTCGTACAGGGCGGGGGCGAGCCCGGTGAACAGCACGGCGGCGGTGACGGCGAACCCCGCCGGGTAGCCCACCGACCCGGCCAGGAGCCCGAACCCGACCGCGCCGACGCCGAGCCCGGCGTCGTAGGCGAGGTTCCATGCCGCGCTCACCTGGCCGAAGGCGGATTCGGGGGCGCGCTCGAACATCAGCGCCAGGGTCGCGTTCTGGGCCATGCCGAAGCCCACCCCGAACAGTCCCATGCCGGCGATCATCGCGAGAGGGACGTCCACCCAGAAGAGTCCGGCCGTGCCGAGAGCGGCGGCCAGGGTGGCTGGGACCAGCAGGCGAGCGGGGCCGTGGCGGTCGCCGTACCGGCCCGCCGCCCAGCGCGCGAGCGGCGTGACGCAGGACTGCGTGAGCAGGGCCAGCGCGACCAGATCGCGCGACCGCTCCGGCGCGGCCAGCGGGAGGAAGGTCAGCAGGACACCGGCCGCCGGTGTCACCGTGGCGAAGACGATCGCGGGCCTGGCGACGCCGGCGTCGCGGAGGACGCCGAGGATCCCGCTCCGGCTCCCGCCCGGGGACCCGGCCTGGGTCCCGCTCCGGCCTCCGTCGTGGGTCCCGCTCCGGCCTCCGTCCCGGGGCCCGCCGTGCCGTTCGGTCCGCGCACGCGGGGAGGGCAGGCCGGGTACGGCGGCCAGCCCGAGCAGCGCCAGCGCCGCCCCGGCGACGAACACGGGTCCGTGGCCGATGTGCTCGCTCAGCCAGAGACCCAGCGGCAGGCACGCGATGGAGGGAATCCCGACGGCCACCCCGTACAGTCCCAGCCCCTCGCCGCGACGGCCGGCCGGCACCAGTTCGGCCATCAGGGCCGCACCGGCCACCACCACGAGCCCGAGCCCGGCACCCCGCGCCAGGCAGATCCCCAGCACCGGGGGCATCGACGCCGACGCCGGCAGCAGGAGGGCGGGTGCTCCGAGCAGGAACAGGCCCAGTCCCATGACCGCCCGGTAGCCGTACGCGCGCAGCAGGCCGGGCGCCACGAACTCCGTCAGCACGGTTCCCAGCATCATGATGCCGGTCGCCAGGCCCGCGCCCACACCGCCCGCACCGGACGTGGCCGCGTACAGGGGGACGACGGGCACCAGCAGGTAGAAGCCGCCGAGGGCGCCGAGCGAGGCGGCCAGCAGCAGGACCACCGGGCGATTCAGGATACGAGGATCCGGAACGCGGGCGCCGTCCCCCCGTGCCTTCCCGCCGTCCTCCCCGGTTTCCGTGGCGTCCCCCCGAGCCTCTCCGCGATCCTCCCGGGTCTCGTCGGCGGCGCTCTTCTGATGAGTCATGGGCCGACCCTAGAGCGGGAACCGGCTCAGCGATAAGGTCCGGTTTCATGTCGATCGAGTGGACCGGTTCGGGGCCGGAACTCCTGTTGCGGGTTGACAGGAACCGGCCGGAACCCTTGCGCGAGCAACTGGAAGGCGCGCTGCGCGAGAGCGTCCGCGCCGGTCGGCTGGCCGCCGGTGAGCGGCTCCCGTCCTCACGCGCCCTGGCCCGTGACCTCGGCGTCTCGCGCGGCCTGGTGACCGAGTGCTACGCGCAGCTGCAGGCCGAGGGCTACCTCGTCACGCGCGGCGGCTCGGCCACCCGCGTGGCCACCGCCGCCCGCCCGCCGGTGGACGCGCCGTCACCGCCCAGCGCGCTTGCCGGGCCCGCCGCGCCCGTCGGGATCGACTTTCGGCCCGGTGTGCCCGACCTGTCGAGTTTCCCCCGCGAACGATGGAGCCGCGCCCTTCGGCGCGCCTGCCGCGACGTGCCCAGCGACCTGCTCGGCTACGGCGACCCGTACGGTGACCCGATGTTGCGCGACGTGCTCGCCGCCTACCTGCGACGGGTTCGCGGGGCCGCCGCCGACGCGGCCCACACCGTCGTGTGCGCGGGGTACGCGCAAGGGCTGCAGCTCGTCCTGCGCGCGCTGGCGGGGGAGGGCGTGCGTGTCGTGGCCGTGGAGGATCCCGGCGACCCCGACCACCGCGTCGCCGCCGCGGCGGCGGGCCTTGACGTCGTCGCGGTCCCCGTCGACGAGCACGGTGTCGACACCGGCGCGCTCGCGGCCACCGGCGCGCGTGCCGTGCTGCTCACCCCCGCCCACCAGTCGCCTACCGGGGTCGTACTGGCTCCCGGCCGGAGGCAGGCACTGATCGCCTGGGCCGTCGCCCGCGACGCGACGATCGTCGAGGACGACTACGACGCCGAGTTCCGCTACGACCGCGAACCGGTCGGGGCACTGCAGGGTCTCGCTCCGGACCGGGTGGCGCTCCTCGGCTCGGTCAGCAAGTCGCTCGCCCCGGCTCTGCGTCTCGGATGGGTCCTCTGCCCGCCCCGGCTGTCCGCCGGCGTCGCGCGTCAGAAGCGGCTCGCCGACCGGGGCTCGCCGGTCCTCGACCAGTTCGCGCTCGCCGACCTGTTGCGGTCGGGTCAGTACGACCGCCACCTGCGCCACATGCGGACGCGCTACGCCGCCCGGCGGGCGGCCCTCGTGGACGCGCTGGGGCGGTACGCGCCCGAGGTCGAGGTACGCGGGCTGGCCGCCGGTTTCCACGCCGTCGCCCAGCTGCCACCGGGCACGGACGAGCGTGCCGTGGTCGAGGCCGCCCGCCGCCGGTCCGTCGCGCTGTACGGGATCAGCGGCTATCTCCTCGACCCGCCGGAACGACGGGCGTCCTCCGCGCGGCTCGTTCTCGGGTTCGGCAACCTGACCCCGGACGCCATCTCCGACGGCATCGCCGCCGTCGCCGACCTGCTGCGGGGCGGCTGAGCCACCGCGGGGGCCCAGCCGGCCGGTGCCGTCCCTTCAGGGGAGTCCGGGCCCGCTTCTGAGTGGCCGCTTCGTCATGACGGTGCACGCCCGCTTCCGGACGGCGGCCTCGTCGCCGGAGGTCACGCCTCCTTGAGGAGGGCGGTCACCGACTCGCCCAGCGGCGTGGTGGGGCGGCCGATGAGAGCGCTGAGCTCGCCCGGCGTGTGGGAGAGGACGCCCTGGGCGATGCCGAGGTCGATGTCGGCGTACATGGTCGCCACCGGTTCCGGCAGGCCCGCGTCGATCAGGGCCCGGAGGTAGTCGGCGTGCGGGAGGTCCCGGTAGACGACCGGCCTGCCGGAGACCGCCGCCGTCTCGGCGGCCAGCTCGGGCAGGCTCCACGCGGTGTCGCCGGAGAGCTCGTAGATCTTGCCGCCCTCCTCCTCGCCGGTGAGCACGGCGACGGCCGCGGCCGCGTAGTCGGCGCGGGACGCGCTGGCGACGCGGCCGTCACCGGCGGCGCCGAGGATCACGCCGTGCTCGACGCCCTGGAGGACGGACGTCGCGTAGACCTCGGTGTACCAGCTGTTGCGCAGGAAGGTGAACGGGATCCCGGAGGCGCGGATGTGCTCCTCGGTGCCCCGGTGGTCGATGGCCAGCGCCAGGGGCGTGGTGTCGGCGTGCAGCACGCTGGTGTAGGCGATGCGGGCGACCCCGGCCGCCCTGGCCGCGTCCACCACGACCTGGTGCTGCCCGAGGCGCCGCCCGACGGCGTCGCTCGAGATGAGCAGGACCGTGTCGCCCGGGCCGAAGGCCCGCTCGAGCGTCTCCGGCCGATCGTAGTCGGCCTCCCTGATCTCGACGCCGCGCGCGGCCAGGCCGGCGGCCTTGCCGGGATTCCGCACGGCCGCCACGACCTGGCCGGCGGGCACGCTCTCCAGCAGGCCGTCCACCACCAGGCGGCCGAGCTGGCCGGTGGCACCGGTGACAACGATCATTTCGCTTCTCCTCGTTCCGAAGGGGTAGCCGCCAGGTTAGTACTAACTAATATATAGTGCCAACTAAAAGTTAGTGCTTTCTTTTGTGCGGTGTGGCGAGAAAGTAAAGTGGACGGATGGACGACCAGGCCGCGACCCCGCTGGACGAGTTCAGCCAGCTCACCTTCGACGTCTTCATGCGCGGCTGCGTCTCGCGCGAGACGATGGAGCACATCACCGGCCGCTGGGGCATCCTGGTCATGGTCGCGCTCCACGAGGGGACCTACCGCTTCAACGCCCTGCGCCGCCGGGTCGACGGGGTGAGCGAGAAGATGCTCGCCCAGACCCTGCAGGCTCTGGAGCGCGACGGCCTGGTCCACCGCGAGGCCGAGCCGACCATCCCCCCGAAGGTCGAGTACAGCCTCACACCGCTCGGCGATCAGGCCGCCCGGCGCCTGCTCGACCTCATCGAATGGCTGGAGGGCGAGATGCCCGCGGTCATGGAGGCCCGCGCACGCCACGACCAGGCCAGAGGCGGCCACCGGACGACGTAGGCCCGCCCGTGCCGGGGCCCGCCCGCCGCGCGGCCGGAAGAACCGGATCGAGAAACGTCGCCGGAGACCTATAGCGTGAGCCGCATGAGCGACGAGATCATCGATTCCCCCACCGCCTGGGTCTCCAAGCACCTTCGCAAGTACGTCGAGTCGAACGGTGCGGAGGGTCACCTCTACCACGGCAGGCCCACCCTGCTGCTGACCACCGTCGGACGCAGGTCCGGGCTGAAGCGGCGGACCCCGCTGATCTACGGTCGTGACGGCGACGCCTACGTGGTCGTCGCCTCCAACGGCGGGGCCGACGACCACCCGCTGTGGTACCACAACCTGCTGGCCCTGCCGCAGGCCGAGGTGCAGGTGCGGGACGAGGTGTTCACCGCCGTCGCGCGGACCGCGACCGCGGGGGAGAAGCCCGCCCTGTGGGAGCAGATGGTCGGGATCCACGGTGAGTACGCCGACTACCGGCGCAAGACCGCACGCGACATCCCGGTGGTGATTCTCACCCGCGCCTGACGTTCCGGCCCCGCCGGGCCGAGCCTGGCGGGGCCGGTCCGTGATCCGCGACGGCGGGCCGGGGAGGCGGGCATCGCGGCGATCACGCCGCGGGTGGGGCAGGCGCCGACACGCCGGGAAAAGCCTGGTCGTAGCATGAGATGGCCGCCGGTGGTCTGTCGTACGACCTCGGCCGGACGGGGCGGCGGCGAAGGACGGACGGTGCCGGAGCGGCGCTCCGTCAGGTCCGGGGGCCGGATCTCAGCGTGCGGGGAAGGCAGGAGTGGATCGGCGCTGGTTTTCATCCCGGTGGTCGTGTGGGGGAGCCGCCTCGCGTGGGATTGGAGACACTGATGGTGCCGTTCGACACGGACGTGCTGGTTGTTGGTGCCGGTCCGGCGGGTCTGCTGATCGCGGGTGACCTCGCCGCGAGAGGTGTCGCCTGCACGGTCGTGGAGCGGGACCCCCAGCGTTCGACGCTCACCCGGGCCTTCCCCCTGCACGCCCGTACGCTGGAGCAACTCGACGCCCGGGACGTGGCCGACGAGCTGATCGGCACCGGCACGATCGTCAAGAAGGTACGGCTGTTCAACGGCCTGGACCTCGATCTGTCCAGCCTGCCGTCGCGATTCCCGTTCCTGCTGTGCACCCCCCGGCACAACGCCGAGCGCGTGCTCGAGGAGCGCGCCACCCGGTTCGGAGCGGAGATCGTGCGCGGCGCCGAGGCGGTCGGGCTGTGCCAGGACGCGGCCGGGGTGGACGTAGACGTGCGGGCCGACGGCATGGTGCGCACCTGGCGCGCGCGGTTCGTCGTGGGTGCCGACGACCTGCGCAGCGTCGTGAGGGACGCGCTGGGCGTTCCGTTCCCGGGGCGTTCCACCGTGCAGTCGATCATGCAGGCCGACGTCCGCCTGGAGGAGAGGCCGGAGCGGGAGCTGATCCTCGTCGCCAACGACGAGGGCTTCTCCTTCGTCTCCTGCCACGGCGACGGCTGGTACCAGGTCATCACCTGGGACCGGCGGCGCCAGCTTCCCGACAGCGCCCGGCTCAGCATCCACGAGGTGAGCGAGGCCACCCGGCGCGTCACGGGCAGCGACTTCGGCATGCACGACGCCCGCCATCTGTCGAGGTCCCACAGCGACGAGCGGCAGGTGCTCCGCTACCGTGTCGGCCGGGTGTTCCTGGCCGCCGAGACCGCCTACGTGCACTCGCTGGCATGCGGGCAGGGCATGAACACCGGCCTGCAGGACGCGGCCAACCTCGGCTGGAAGCTCGTCGCCGAGGTCCAGGGCTGGGCGCCGGACGGCCTGCTCGACACCTACCACAGCGAGCGGTATCCGGTCGGCAGGAGGGCCCTGCGGCTCAACGGCGCCCTGCTCGCCGTCGCCATGGGCTCGACCCGGAGGTCGCGGGCCGCCCGCTCCATGCTCCCGGTCGTCGCGAACCGGATCCGTCCCCTCGGCCGCCGGCTGACCGAGACCATGTCGGGCCTGGGCATCTCCTACCCCGCCCTCCCGGGGGCGCACCGGCTGGCCGGCCAGAGGGTGCCGGACATCCACCTGGCCGGGGAGCCGATCCGGCTGTACGAGGCGCTGCGGGCCGGGCGCTTCGTGCTCCTGGCCCCCACGGGCGACCCGGCGGAGGCGGTGGCCTCGCCGTACGGGGAGCGGGTGGTCCACGCCGTTCCCGCGAGCGCCGACCTCCCCGTCCTGCTGATCCGTCCGGACGGGTACATCGCCTGCGCCGTCGACGAGAGGAACCCCGTCTCCCTCGACGTCGCCCTGCGCGCGGCCCTGGCCGCGTGGTGCGCCGCCCGCCCTCCGGTGGCATCCACCACGAAACCCGGGTGAAACGGTCTGTCGCCACCGCCCCGCTGGCCACGAAGGGCAGTACGATCTACTGTAATTGACAGTAAACCGTGCGTAAGGAGTGGGACGTGGATCTCATCGTGCCGCCGACGGAACGGCTCTGGTGATGGCAGGCCAAGCGACCATCGGTGACCGCATCCGTGGATTGCGGTTGAGCAGGCACATGTCCCAGGCGCAGTTGGCCGGGCCAGACCTGTCTGACAGTTACGTTTCGCTCATCGAATCCGGAAAACGGACTCCCACCCCGGTCGTCACGCGCCTGCTCGCCGAGCGGCTCGGCTGCGGCATGGAGTTCCTGCTCCACGGGATCGAGCCGCACCAGCGCGTGGACACCGCGCTCGCCCTGCGGCAGGCCGAGCTCGAACTGTGCCACGGGGACCCGGCCGTCGCGGCCGGGCTCTTCGCGGACACGGCCAGGGCCGCGGGTGACGACAACGCCACCCTCGCCGCGCGGGCGCGCTTCGGCCAGGCCCGCGCGCTGGAGGCCCAGGGGGAGACGGGGCGGGCGGTCGAGGCCTACGAGCTGCTTCGCCGCGAGGCCGCGGCGCATCCCGAGCGCCTCGCCGACCTTCCGCTCGCCGTGGCGCTCTGCCGCTGCTACCACCGCGCGGGTGACACGTGGCGCGCCCGGGATCTCGGGATGGAGGCTCTGGCCCAGGCCGACCGGCTCGGTCTCGACCAGGGCGACCTCGCCCTCGACCTCGCCGCAGTGCTCGCCGAGATGGAGATCGCCCTCGCGTACGTCGAGCGCGTGCTGACCGCCTCCCGCATGCCCGACGCCGTCGACCGCGACTCGGAGGTCCTCGGCCTGTGGCGGGCCAGCACGGCCGCCGCGGAGGAGGACTCCGCGCTCGCCGCCCGGCTCGCGGCGGACGCCGTCGCCGCCGGCCGGCCCGCGCGGATGGCCGTCCGCTACGTCCGGAGCGCGATGCGCTGGGCGTGGATCGCCACCGTGCGTCCCGAGGCCGCCGACCTCGACCGGGCGGGTGAGTTCGCCGCCTCCGCGGTCGAGATCCTCTCGCGCCTGTCGCCCGGGACGATCGAGCACGCCCGGGGCCTGGTCGTGCTCTCCCGCGTGCGGCTGCGTTCCGGCGACGCGGACGCCACGGCGGAGCTGGCCGAACAGGCCCTCGGCCTGCTCGCCGGCGTGCGCGGGACGGTGCCGGCGATGGCGTACGTGGTTCTGGCCGAACTCGCTCTGGCACGCTCCAAAGACGGCGGTCCGGCGCTGACGAAGGCGCAGGAACTGCTCGCCGACCCGGTCGCCTCGGTGGCCTCCTTCGTCGACCGGGATTCGGCCAGGCTCTGGCGCGAGATCGGTGACCTCTGGGGCCGGGCCGGGGCGCCGGAGAGGCAGACGAACGCCTATCGCAGCGCGCTCGAAACCGTCGGGGTCGGCTCGCGCACGGAGACCCCGCCCGGCTCGACGTGGCGCGAGGTCGTCGTCCCGGCGATTCCGGCGCACCTCGGCGTCTCGCACGAGTCGAGGGCCGGCTGACGCCCTCTCCCCGATGCCCCCACGCCCCCGGGGCCGCACCCCGCCGGTGCGGCGTCCGCCGATCCTGAGGTGGGTGAAGGACGGGCACGCGAGAACCCGCCCTGGACCAGGTCGGGTTCTCGCGTACCCGGGCACGGCACCGGCGATCACGCGCCGATCGCCCCCGGCCGGTGGGGAGCGCGTCCGAGGGTACAGACTCGGAGGTATGGCAAAGGGCGAGCCAGGGCCGTTGATCCCGCACATGCGGCTGGACGAGCTGCTGTCGGAGCTGCAGGGGCGCCTGGAGGCGGTGCTGGCCACCCGCGACCGGGTGCACGCGCTGCTGGAGGCCGTGGTCGCGGTGGGCAGCGACCTGGA
>NZ_JBRIQO010000039.1:0-77291 GCF_052983175.1 Streptosporangium sp. G12
GGCTGGTGAGCGCCCGCCAGAGTCTTGATCAGCGTGGACTTCCCGGCGCCGTTCTGGCCGAGCAGGCAGTGCACCTCTCCGGGCAGCACTTCCAGGTCGACGCCGTCGAGGGCGCGCACTCCGGGGAACTGCTTGACGATCCCGCGCATGAGGAGCAGGGGGTTGGCTTCTGACATGGGGCCTCGCTGGTTCATCATGGGGCCGAGAGGACGTGGTCGCTGCTGAGCCTGGCCGCGCCGACCACGCCGGCGTCGGGTCCGAGCTCCGAGAGCACGATGGGCAGGTTGCCGGTCGCCAGGGGCAGCGACCGGCGGTAGACGACACTTCTGATCTCCGCCAGGAGGACGTGACCCAGCTGGGCCACTCCTCCCGCGATGATCACGAGGCCGGGGTTGAAGAAGCTGACGAGGCCGGCCAGCACCGTGCCGACCCTGCGCCCGCCGTCGCGGATGAGCCGTACCGCCTCGGCGTCGCCCATCTCGGCGGCCTTGGCGACGTCCTCGGCGGTGAGGGTGCCCGTCAGGTCGAGGCGCCGGCTCAGGTAGGCCGAGCGCCCGGCGATGGCCGTGGCCTCCCTGGCGAGGGCGGTCCCGCCGAAGTAGGCCTCCAGGCAGCCGACGTTGCCGCAGGCGCAGACGGGACCCTGGTCGTCGACGCGGATGTGGCCGATGTCGCCGGCGCTGCCGGAGACACCGCGGTAGATCTTGCCGTCCACCACGATGCCGCAGCCGATGCCGGTGCCGATCTTGACGAGCAGGAAGTCGTCCACCTGCCTGGCCAGCCCCGAGTGGAGCTCGCCGAGGGCCATGATGTTGACGTCGTTGTCGACCACGGCGGGGCAGCCAAGGGCCTGGCCGACCGCCTCCCTGACGGGAAAGCGGTCCCAGCCGGGCATGATCGGGGGCGCCACCGGCACCCCCTCGCGGAAGCTGACCGGCCCTGGGAGGCCGATCCCCGCGCCGTACAGCTGGGTGAACAGGCCCTGCTCGCCCAGCTTGGCGATCATCTCCATGGCCTGGTCGAGCACGGCCGCCGGACCGTCGCGCACGTCGCACCGCTCGCTCAGGTGGCCGAGGATCTCCATCTCGCCGTCGGTGACGGCCACGTCGATGGAGGTCGCGCCGATGTCGATCCCGGCGAAGCGGAGATCTCCGGAGATCCGCACCAGGCCGGACCTGCGCCCGCCGCGTGAGGCCGCCAGCCCGGCCTGCTCGGCCAGGCGCAGCTCGACGAGCCGGTCGAGTTCCAGGTTGAGCCGGGAGCGCGACAGGGCGGCCACGTCGCCGAGTTCGGCGCGCGACCGCGCCCCCTCGCGCAGCAGCCGGAGCAACGCGGCCTGGTACGCGTTCTCCGGCCGGACGACGGTCCGCTTCACTACACACCCTCCCTGTTCCGAGCAGGTGTGCAGAAGCTAACCCTCTTTAGACCAGTTTGTGAATCACTTTTACCTAACAGTTCGCCGACTTTTGCCTCAATCGGCAAAAGTCGGCGAACTTGACCATGTCGGGTCAGCTGATCCGGGTGAGCCTCCACTGCTGGTTGGTGGCGGTGCCGCAGGTGGCCTGGGTCAGTTGCGTGCCGTTGGCCGTCGAGGCGCCGGGCACCTCAAGGCAGAGATTGCTGGCGGCCGAGGCGATCCTGTAGGTGCCGTTGGACCCGGCGGTGAACCTCCACTGCTGGTTGGCGGCATTGTGGCAGGTCCACTGGATGATCAGCCCACCCGGCGAGGTGGAGCCGCCGTTCACGTCCAGGCACTTGCTGCTCTGGACTCCGGTGAGGGTGAAGGCGCCGCCGGCCGCGGCGGTGAACCTCCACCGCTGGTTGGTGCCGGTGCCGGCCGTCCACTGGACCACTCTGGCCCCGTCTGCCGTCGACTGGCCCTCGACGTCGGCCGCCTTGGAGCTGTGCGCGGCGACCAGGGTGTAGACGCCGCCGGCCACCGGCCCGGTCGGTCCTCCTGTCGTGTTCAGGGTGAAGGAGTCGAGGTCGAACTGGTTCGCCGCGGAGGGCTTGAACACCAGGAACAGCGGGTGGCTGCCGGACAGCGCCGTCACGGATGTGGCGGCCGTCTGCTGGTAGGTGTCCCAGCCTCCGGTGCTCGGCACGGTCGTGGTGGACAGCAGCTGCCCGGTGGGCGAGTCTGCGCGCAGCTCGATGGTGCCGCCGCCCGACGGCGAGGACAGCCGGTAGGACACCGACGTGATCCCCTGGACGCTCATCGGCGAGAAGGAGATCCAGTCGTTGCCGGAGATGTCCCCGACGCGCTTGCCGGCCTGCGCGCCGGCCTGCTCGACGACCCGGACCCCGGAGGAGCCGGTGAAGTACTCGGCCTGCTTCTGGCGGGGCTGCAGGATCAGGTTGGCGGTGTTGGACAGGCCGCCCGCGTCGGTGTAGGTCGCGGTCAGCACGTAGAAGGTGTTGGCGTCGGCGTCGTGTCCGGAGTTCGTGGTCACGACGGTCCCCGAGCACCCGGTGAACTGGCCCGTGTCATGGCTGTGGGTGTCGTGGCCCAGCGCCGTGACCACCCTGACCTTGGAGCAGTCGATCGTGCCGTCCTCGGGGTCGGTGACGGTCACCGTGTACGGGACCGAGTCACCGAAGTTGATCGTCGTGCCGTCGGGCGGCGAGCCGAACCGTACGACCGGCGCGGTGTTGCCGACCGTGATGGGCACCGTCGCCGAGCCGCTCTTGCCCGACGTGTCGGTGATCGTGAGCTTGGCGGTGTAGGTGCCGTTGGAGGTGTAGGTGAACGAGGGGTTCGCCGCGGTGGAGTCGGTCGAGCCGTTGCTGGTGAAGTCCCACGCGTAGGTGAAGGCGTCGCCGTCGGGGTCGGAGGAGCCGGCCGAGGAGAACTGGACGGTGAGCGGGGCCTGGCCGGAGGTGGGCGTCCCGCCCGCCTTGGCGATCGGGGAGCGTGAGCCGCCGTTGATGTAGTCGATGCGGTAGACGCCGTCGTCGGGGTTGGTGCCGCCGTAGCCGACGCCCCACTCGATCAGGTACATCGCGCCGTCGGGGCCGAACTTCATGTCCAGCGGTGACCTGAACCCGAGGTTGGACAGGAAGCGGTTGGTCTTCAGGACGTTGCCGCTGCCGTCCAGCCGCATCTCCATCAGGTAGTTGCGGCTCCACTCGTAGAAGAACGGGGTGTCGTCGAAGTAGGAGGGGAACTTCGTCTCCGAGGGGTTGGCCGCGTCGTAGTGGTAGAACGGGCCACCCATCGGAGCCGCGCCGCCGCCGTTGCCCATCTCCGGCCACTCGTTCACGAGGTGGTAGTTGTACCAGACGTTGGCGGGCTTGACCGCGGGCAGGTTCGTCATGCCCGTGTTGTTGGGCGAGTTGTTCACCGGCGCCGAGCAGTTGAACTTCGCCCCCGAGGTGTTCGTGGCGAAGTTGTAGTCGTTGAACGGGATGTTGTTGCCCACGCAGTACGGCCAGCCGTAGAAGCCGGGCGACTTGATCAGGTTCCACTCCACGGTGCCCTCGGGCCCGCGGTTGGCGTTGGCCGATCCCGCGTCGGGGCCGTAGTCGGCCGCCGAGATCCAGCCGGTCTCCGAATCCACCGAGAAGCGGAACGGGTTACGGAAGCCCATCGCGTAGATCTCCGGGCGGGTCTGCGCGGTGCCCTGCGCGAACATGTTGCCCGAGGGGATCGTGTAGGTGCCGTTGGTCTCGGGGTGGATCCGCAGGATCTTGCCGCGCAGGTCGTTGGTGTTGGCGCTGGTCTTCTGCGCGTCGAAGTTGGCGCGGCCCGAACGCTCGTCGATCGGCGAGTACCCGTCGGAGGCGAAGGGGTTGATGTCGTCGCCGACGCCGATGTAGAGGTTCCCGCCGGGCCCGAAGGTGAGATACCCGCCGGTGTGCCCCGGCTCGTCGACCCTGGTGGCCGGGATGGCCAGAAGCTTCTTCTCGCTGGACAGATCCAGGCTGTCACCGGCGCTGTTGAGGGTGAACCGGGAGACCTGGTTGATCGCCGCGGAACCGGTGGGCGAGTAGTTGAGGTAGACCCAGCGGTTGGTCGCGAAGTTCGGATCCAGGGCGATGCCGATCAGCCCGTCCTCACCGCCGGTGTAGACGCTCAGCGTGCCGGTGGTCACGATCTGGCCGTTGCTCTTGCGGACCAGCATGAGCTTGCCGGAGCGGGCGATGTAGTAGACGTCGCCGTTGGGGGCGATGTCCAGGCCCATCGGCTGGTCGGGCGCGCCGTCGAGCGTCACCTTCTGGTACCGGTTCCACACGGTGCCGCCGCAGTCGCCCGCGGCGTTGCCGGCCGCCCACTTGACGCCGCCGAGCACGTGCTGGCGGAAGTTGGCCTCGTTGTAGGAGGCGCTCTCGTGGCCCATCGCGGTCGCCCACACGCGCCCGCCCTCGGTGGTGCGGCACCAGGAGATCGGGTGGTCGGGGCCCATCCTGCTGCCGCCGGCGTCGTAGGTGCTCTCGTCGGCGGCGACCAGGACGTGGACGTCGCCGCGCATGTTCTTGCTGAAGTTGTACCACTCCTCGGTACGGACCCAGCGGTCGGGCAGGCCCACGGTGGAGGGGTGCTTCTTGTCCAGGACCTTGGCGGTGCCCTGCAAGATGGACGAGTGCGCGGTCATGTGCGCGCCGCCCAGGACGAGCTGGTCCCACCAGGGGAACTGGGTCTCGACGTTCATGTCGGTGGTGTTGTGGATCGCCACGATCCCACCGCCGTCGTTGACGAACTTCTGGGTGGCCTGACGCTGGGCGTCGTTGTCCCAGACCATGCCGGAGTTCTGCAGCATGATGATCGCGTCGAAGGTGGCCAGGTTCGCGTCGTTGAACGAGGAGGAGTTGGCCGACTGGACGACCTCGAAGTCGTTGGCGGCGGCGAGCTGCTGGACCATCGTGATGCCGGTCGGGATCGAGGCATGCACGTAGTCGGCGGTCTCGGTGAACAGCAGCACCCGGAAGGCGGCCGCCTTCGCGGCTCCCGCGTTCGCCGGAGACATCGACAAACCGGAGACCACGGATAACAAGAGCAGGATCGGGACCATTAAGGCGGTGAGCGGGCGGCGCATGGAATCTCCTGGGGGGGAACGAGAAGGACATGCGAAACGGACCGGGCGGCCTGGGCGGGCATGCCGGAAGATCAGGAGGAAGATGGTGGGCGAGCCGGTTGCGGCACCGGCAGAGTGGTACAAATCTCGAAATCTGCTGATTTCTAGCTTATTTCCTCCTCATTTCAGGATGGTAGGGACGAGTTCTGCCGACCGTCAAGCAAAAGATTGCTCTTGTCAAGCAGAACCTCTCACCCGTACTGCGAAAGCGGCCACGGTCCCCCCGACCCCTTCCGCCCGTCCTACCGGGCAATTCATCTGATTTCCACAACCTCAGCGCACCGTCCGGACCGTTCCACAATCGCCGGAAGTCACCATGAACCTTTCATGTGACGAACCTTCGAGCAGCGAAAAGGGCGCCCCACATCAGTTCGAACAGCAGAAGTGGTTTTTGGTGTTTCGTGGCTGTCCGTTCCTGTACGAGAAGTTTGTCACTCGGTTCGTCACCAAGGAGGCTGCCGCTGGTCGACCCGGTCGGTGGATTGCACAGCTCAGCGGCTTCTTCTCCTGAGGAGCTCTCCTCCTTGTGATCACCTCCCGGAAAGGTGCGCTCGCGATGCGGCCCGCCGCACCGCGCCACCTCGGTTTCCTTGCGTCGCAGCGCCACCACCCCTTTCGGGCGCCGGTCGAGACCGGCGCCCGCTCCGGTGGCAGGCCTGGCGCGTTCCAGGACACCTTCCTGGGGCTCTTCCGCTCCGTGCGGCCGGCAATCGCCGAAAGAGCCGTCCGTCAGGCCGCGTTTCCTCGCTTGAGCGCCCGCCCGATCCGCACGACACGTTCGGCCTGGTGGCGGGCGGCGTTGCGGGTGTCATTGTCGATCGAGCCCAGGTCGGGGCCGAACACCGCGTGGTGTGAGGTGCCGTACGGGTTGCCGTCGACGTACTTGACGGGGTCGGTGTAGCCGGGCGGCGCGATCAGGCCACCGAAGTGGTAGATGCTGTTGTAAATGGCGAGCAAGGTCGACTCGTGCCCACCGTGACGGGTGCCGGTCGAGGTGAAGGCGCTGTAGACCTTGTCGGCCAGCGCATTCGTCTGCCAGAGGGGAGACAACGTGTCGATGAACTGCTTCAGCTGAGCGGCGACGTTGCCGAACCGGGTCGGTGAGCCGAAGATGACGGCGTCCGCCCAAGAGACGTCGTCAAGGCTCGGAGCCGGCACCTCGGCGGTGGCCGCGTGGTGGGCGGCCCAGAGCGGATTCGAGTCGATCACGGTCTGCGGTGCCAGCTCGGGTACTTTGCGGACGCGGACATTCGCACCGGCGGCCTCAGCCGCTTCGGCCATTTCCTTGGCGATCGCCGTTCCGGTGCCCGTCGAGGAGTAGTAGATCACGGCAAGGTTGACGATATCGGACATGGTTGGTCCTCTCTTGTGAAGGGTTCAGGAATTCGTGATGTGCCGGGCGGCTGCGCGGCTGATCTGCGGTATGCGGAAAAAAGCCCGCGGTCGAGGGTTCCGGCCAGTTCGCTCCGATGGGCGAGACCTGGGGAGAAGGGCCGGTCACCCGCGGCATCCGGCCGGGCACGCGGGCGGCACGGTTCACATCGTTGCGTCGTTATTTCCGCGTCTCGGCGTTCCGACGTCTTGCTGAGCGGTCATGGGGTCTGCTGATCCATGACCAACGGATCATGACCTGCATGGCACGCATTTCGTATCCGACGATGTCCCCCTTGGATGTGATCCGCGGTGGCGGGGGCATTCGCACGCCCTCCGGCGAGAACAGCTCGCATCGTCGATGCGGATCCGAACAGGGAACTCTCGGGCATGGTCACCGAGTTCACCCGGACGTCCCTTGACGGTGGTCGTGGTCCAGGCGGTCGTGCGCCCGGCTGCTCAGGCTCCGGCCAGTTTGCGACGATCCGAGAGCGTCGGCAGGTGACCGGTCGTTCCACCGTCGACGTTGATCCGCTGGCCGGTGATGAACTTCGACTCGTCGGACGCGAGGAAAACGACCGCGTTGGCCACATCGGCTTGTTCTCCGACGTACGCGAGCATCTGGGAGTCGAGCACCAGCTTCACCGGCGCGACGTCCTCCAGGGGGTGTGCGCCACCGGGCGCCTCCGGTGCGGCGGGCGGCGGGATCAGCCCCGGAGCCACCGCGTTGCAGCGGATGCCGAGATGGCCGAACGAGGTGGCGATGGACTTCGTCAAGTAGTCGATCGCCGCTTTGCTCGTGCCGTACGAGACCAGCGCGAGGTCTCCGCCTGCGGCCTGAACCGACGAAGTGTTGATGATCGATCCACCCCCGGCTTCGGCCATCAGGGGGATCGCGTGCTTGCTGCCGAGGAAGACGCTGACCATGTTCACCTCCAAGGTCCGCATCAGGTAGTCACGGCTGACACCCACCACGTCGGTGTCCTGTTTGATCCAGTCGCTGCCTACCAATCCGGCGTTGTTCCACAGCACATCGAGCCCGCCGTAGGTCTCCTTGGCGAATGCCACGACTCCTGCGATGTCGTTCTCGACGCTGACGTCACCGCCGTACGGCGCGACGTCGAAGCCCTCCCCCACGAGCTCCTTCGCCCGCTCGTGGACGGACGAAGACAGGTCCATCATCACCACGCGTGCCCCCTCGGCCGCCATGGCCCGCGCTCCCGCGAACCCAAGGCCGCCCGCGGCACCGGTGACGATCGCCACCTTGCCCTTCAAACGGTCCATCTATCTCCTCCTCGCGAAGTAGTTGAAATTTCAGCACCTTCTCCTACGCTAGCATAAGGTGCTGAAATTTCAACTAACTCGTGCGAGGTCGAGATGACGGAGACCCGGTGGCTTGACGAGGAGGAGCAGCGGACGTGGCGCAGCTTCCTGATCGCCAGCAGGCTGTTGTTCGATCGGCTGGAACGAGACCTGAAGGAGGAGGCGGATCTCTCCTTCACCTACTACGAGATCCTCACCCGGCTTTCGGAAGCGCCCGGGCGCTCGATGCGGATGGCCAACCTCGCGGCCGCGTGTGTCTTCGACCGCAGCAGGCTGAGCCACGCGGTCGACCGGCTGGTGCGCGACGGCTGGGTCCGCCGGGTGCCGTCTCCCTCGGACGCGCGTGGCCAGCTGGCGGAACTCACCGACGAAGGCATGGAGCAGGTCCGGCGGGCCGCCCCCCGCCACGCCGAGCAGGTTCGGGCACTCATGTTCGACCGCCTCACCCGTGAGCAGCAAGAGTCCTTGCGGGAGATCAGCGAGGCGCTGGCCACCGGGATGGTCGACGTGCGGAAGCTCATCACGATGGGCTGGCCGTCGCAGTGACGCCCGCGAAGCCTCGGACGGAAGAGCCGGCCCGCGCCGAGGGGATTCACCCCCCGCCCCCTTCGACGCGAAAGAAAAGGGCGCCCTCGAAACGAGAACGCCCTCGAACGTCCGGCCGTCACGACCACGGCGGCCACCGCGGCCGGTACGTGACCGTCAAAGCATGGCCTTCATCGAGGCGGTCGCCTGCCGCCCGAGAGTGGTCGGGGTCAGGTACGGCTGCTCGGCGAGGATCGCCTCCCAGTTGTCCCGGATGTCCTCCACCGTGTGGTCGTCCTGCCGCCAGCCGGGTCCCTCGGCCACGAACACCCGGGCGATCCGGCCGCCGCCGACGCTGAAGACCTCGCCGCTGGTCTCGCAGGCCTCGTGCGCCAGGAAGGTCACCAGGGCGCTGACCCGCTCGGCGGTGAATTTGGCCTCGAACTCGGCGGGCAGGATCTCCTCGGTCATCCGGGTCCAGGCGATCGGCGCGATCGCGTTGGCCTTGATCCCGGCTTTGGCGCCCTCGATACCGAGCGTCTTGGTGAGGCCGACCAGGCCCATCTTGGCGGTGGAGTAGTTGGCCTGGCCGAAGTTGCCGAACAGCCCGGCGGGCGAGGAGGTGTTGATGATCCGGCCGTACCCCTGCTCCTTGAGGTACGGGAACGCCGCCCGGCTGACCAGGAACGAGCCGCGGACGTGGACGGCGAGGACCTGGTCGAACTCCTCGACGCTGATCTTGCCGAAGGACTTGTCCCGCAGGATGCCGGCGTTGTTGACGACGATGTCCAGCCGCCCGTAGGTGTCGATCGCGGTCCCCACGATCGCCTGGGCCCCCTCGGGGGTCGCGACGTTGTCGGTGTTGGCGGTCGCCTCCCCGCCGTTCTTCCTGATCAGCTCGACCACCTCGGCGGCCGGGCCCGCGGAGGCGCCGGTGCCGTCCAGTGCCCCGCCCAGGTCGTTGACCACCACCTTGGCGCCGCGCTCGGCGAGCGACAGCGCGTGCGAGCGGCCGAGTCCGTGCCCGGCGCCGGTGATGACCGCGACCCTGCCGTCAAACCGCAGCTCTGACATCCGCAACCCTCCCACGAGAACATAATTCTAGTCGTTTGAACAATAGCTCGCCCGGCCCTCGTGATGCCATGGGGATCCTCGGGACACCGCCTGCGAAATCACCGGGACGACATCCGCCGAACCATGACGAACCGTCGGCGGGACCTTCCCGGCACCGGTCCGGCCCATGAAAAGAAAGGCGTGGAGTGGTAACAAAAAACGCGTGGGATCATTGCGGATAGTAAGCACACGTGTTAATTTCTGCTAAAGTTTTTGCCCCACACGGGCGAGGGTCAACGACGACACCCCTCACTTTTTCCTAGTACGGCCCCGCCCAATATTTTGGGCTGGAGGCCCTATATGTCCTTATCGCCGCCCCTGCGCGTGGTCCAGTGGGCCACGGGCGCCGTCGGCAGATACTCCCTGCGCAGCGTGATCACCCGGCCGGAGTTCGAACTGGCCGGAGTCCTGGTCTACGACCCGGACAAGGTAGGACAGGACGCGGGGACCCTCGTGGGGCTCCCCGAGGCCGGTGTCACCTGCACCGACGACGTCGAGGAGATTCTCGCCACGGAGGCCGACTGCGTGCTGCACATGCCGCTGCCGGCGTCCTACTTCGGCGGGGAGTATCCGAGCGACGTGGAGACCATCTGCGCACTGCTCGCCGCCGGCAAGAACGTCATCACCACCACCGGGTTCGTGTATCCCAAGTGCTACGGCCCGGGGGTGGTGGAGCGCCTGGAGGCCGCCTGTCGCGCGGGGGGCACGTCCCTGCACGGCACCGGCGTCAACCCCGGTTTCATAAGCGACATCCTGCCGCTCACGCTGACCGGCCTGTCCAGCCGCGTCGACCACATCTACGTCCGGGAGTCGTCCGACTTCCGGGGGCACCCGTCCCGGCAGATCGTGGTGGACCTGTTCGGCTTCACGCGTTCGGCCAAGGACTACGTCGCCGCCGTGCGCCCCTTCCGCGCCTTCCAGCGCTCGCTGTTCGCCGAGAGCGTCCAGTTCGTGGCCGACAACCTCGGTGTGGCCCTCGACGAGGTCGAGGAGAGCGACGAGTTCGAGCTCGCGTCCGAGGAGTTCGAGATCAGCGCGGGGCTGGTCAGGGCGGGCACCGTGTGCGCGTCCCGCTGGATGTTCAGCGGGCTGGTCCGCGGCCGTCCCTTCATGACGGTGGAGTGCGTCTACAAGGCCGACGCCACCCGGGTGGAACGCTGGGCCGATCCCGGCTTCAGCGTCCACATCGAGGGGGTGCCCCAGCTGATGCTCACCGTGGACGAGATCTCGCACGGTCTGGCCGGCGCCGCCGCCCACGCCGTGAACTCCGTCGCCGCCCTCTGCGCCGCCCCACCGGGCATCCGCACCGCGGTGGAGCTCCCCCTGGCCACCGGCCGGGGCACCGTCCGCCTCGCCTGAGGATCCTCCTCGGCCCCCCTCCGAGGCATCCCCCGCGTGGACACTCCACGGCTCCGCCCCGCGGCGGGCCGGACGAGCCGCATGATGAGCCTGAGTACGACAGATAGAAGTCTCATCCACGACAACTGGCATATGTAATGCCATAAGTGAGAAATCGCGGCAATCAACATTTCATTCAACAAACGGATCTGCGGGCCTCCGCGCGTGCGCCAATGCGCCGGCCGGCCGCGACACCTCCGGTTCCCGCGCCGCGTTCCCCCTCCCGCGCCGGCCGCGGCACCCGCGAGGAACGCTCCGGCGCGGACGTCCCCCGCGAGATCGGCCGGAGGGTTCCCGCGGGATCAGGAGGGATCGAGAGGGGTCAGGGGTGCGGGGTGAAGCGCCCGAAGCGGCCCTGGTGATACAGGAGCGGGCGTCCGCCGGGTTCGAGGCTGGTCTCGATCACGAGTCCGACGACCAGGACGTGGTCGCCGATGTCGACGGTGGAGTGGGGAGCGCAGATCAGGTGGGCCGAGACGCCCTCCAGCAGCGGGACGCCCAGGTGCCCGGGGGTCCAGGAGGTGGGGGCGGCGAAGCGGTCGACGCCCTTCCTGGCGAAGCGCGAGGCCACCTCGGCCTGGTCGCTGGCCAGCACGTTCACCGCGAAGTGGTCCGCCTGCCTGAGCCAGGGCCAGGTGGTCGAGGACTGGTCCACGTAGAAGGAGACCAGCGGGGGCGCGAGGCTGACGGATGAGAACGAGGTCGCCGTGAGGCCGACCGGCATGCCCTCGACCTGAGCGGTGACGACGACGACTCCCGCCGCGTGGACGGCAAGCGCCTGCCGGAAACGCTCCGCGTCGACCGCTCTGCCGGACAGTGTCTCGGTCATGCCGCCTCGCTTAGGACTGTGTGGGTTACTGTGAAGATGATCCACTTGGTCACTTTTTCCCCTTTAAGGAACAAAGGACACTACTCAAAACCCGTAGGGGTCTCTATCTCTTCCCGCGTCACGCGAGAGCCCTTTTCCCGAGTGCCGCGATCACCTGCGGGCCGACCCGGTCGGCCCAGGGACCGAGGGCGGCGTCGAGGTCGGGAATCTGCGACTCCAGCAGCGCGAGGCCCGGGGTGGGCACCGTCGCCCCCAGCTCCACCAGCAGCGGGCGGAAATGGACCTCCACCGCCAGCGAGTGCCTGGCGTCCCCCATCACCAGGAGCGGCAGCGCGACGGCCGAGGCGAGCGCGCCGCCCGGCAGCCGGTCGAGGAACACCTTGAGCAGGCCGGTGTAGGTGGCCTTGTAGGTCGGGCTCGCCACCACCAGCACGTCGGCTCCGGCCACCAGTTCCAGCGCGGCCCTCACCTCCGGCGCCGTCCCCGGGGCGAACAGCAGCGGGGCCAGGGCCGCCAGGTCGACGACCTCGGGAGCCTCCCCGTCCCCGATCCGCCGGGCGACGGCCTCCGCCGCCCGGACGGCCACCCCGTGGGTGCGCGATCCGGGCCGCGGATTTCCCACCACGGTCACGATGCTCATGAGGCCACCGGCGCTTCCTGGTCGACGTCGGAACGGAGAAGCTTCCACACCTCGTGTCGGTACTCCCCGAAGCGGGAACCGCCCCTCGGATCTCCCTCGCGGGGGCCGAGATCCACCTCGACGGTCCGCCCGATCCGGCCGGGCCGGGACGTCATGACCGCGACCCTCCGGCCGAGGTAGACGGCCTCGTCGATGCTCCGGGTGGCGAACAGGATCGTCGTACCGGTCCTCTCCCAGATCCGCACCAGTTCCTCCTGGAGGGACTCCCTGGTCCCGGCGTCCAGCGCGGAGAACGGCTCGTCCAGCAGCAGCACGGCCGGATCCGCGGCCAGGCTCCTGGCGACGGCCACGCGCTGGGGCATCCCGAGGGAGAGCTCGTGGGGATAACGGTCACCGAACTCGCCCAGCCCCACCAGGTCCAGATACTCCCTGGCCAGCTCGGCGCGCTCCCCCTTCGTGGCGGCCCTGCCCTCCAGCGCGAACTCGATGTTGGACAGTGCCGTGCGCCAGGGGAACAACGCGTACTGCTGCAGGACGATCCCCCGGCCGAGACCGGGGCCGTCGAGGGGGACGCCGTCCAGCAGGATCCGGCCGGTGGTCGGCGCGGCCAACCCGGCGATCAGGTCGAGGAGGGTGGACTTGCCGCAGCCGCTCGGCCCGACCAGGGTGAGGAGCTCTCCCTCCCGTACGTCGAGGTTGACGTCGTCGAGGGCGGCGAAGGAGCGGTGGGTGTCGCGGCCGGTGAACTCCTTGCCGACCCCCTGGATCCGGAGCCTCACCGGACACCTCCCGGAAAGGCGCGGGCGGGGATGACGGGACCGGCGAGGAGGGGGATGGGGACATGTCTGATCATGATCACGAGATGCGTCCTATGCGTCCTGTGAGGTGTGGGATGGGACGGCGGGTGGATTCATGATCACGGACACTGTGCGCTGAACACGCGGCAGAGGTCGACGTGCGCGCACCGAGTCAGATAGATGCCCATACCGGAGAAGCTACGCACCACTTCGCGGTAAGTCAATATTTCCTACTGGTTGTACATGGAATACCTCGGCGGAGCGGGTGCCCTCACGGCCGGGGTCCCGTACCGTCGAAGCATGAAGCTGGAAAAGGAGATCTCCGGCGGCGGTCGCTTCGAGAGGCAGCCGAACCGGTTCACGACGCGGATCGAGGCGGGCGGCGAGCACCCGCCGGAGCCCGGCCGCTACCAGATCTACGCCTCCTACGCCTGCCCGTGGGCGCACCGCTCCCTCATCGTCCGTGAGCTGCTGGGCCTGCGGGAGGTGGTCGGGGTGACGATCGTCGACCCGATCAGGGACGAGAAGGGCTGGCGGATCCCCGGGGGCGACCCGGTGACCGGGGTGGAGTACCTCTCCGAGCTCTACCTGGCGACCGACCCCGGCTACGAGGGCCGCTACACGGTGCCCTGCGTCTGGGACGTCGCCGCCGGGCGCCTGGTCACCAACGACTACCCGCAGATCACCCTCACCCTGGAAACGGCCTTCGCGCCCTGGCACGCCGAGGGCGCCCCCGACCTCTATCCCGAGGAACTGCGCGAGGAGATCGACGCGCTCAACGAGGTGATCTTCCACGGCCTCAACAACGGCGTCTACCGGGCCGGGTTCGCCCGCTCGCAGGAGGCGTACGACGAGGCGGTCACCGAGGTGTTCGCCACGCTCGACCTGCTGGAGGAGCGGCTGTCCACCCGCCGATATCTGCACGGCGACGCGCTCACCGAGAGCGACGTGCGGCTCTACCCGACGCTCGCCAGGTTCGACGCCGTCTACAACTCGCACTTCAAGTGCTCGGTGCGGCGGCTGACCGACCACCCGGCCCTGTGGGCCTACGCCCGCGGCCTGTACGCCGTTCCCGCGTTCCGCGACACGACCGACTTCGATCAGATCAAGCGGCATTACTTCGTGACGCAGACGAACGTCAACCCGAGCGGGATCGTGCCCCGGGGGCCGGAGGTCGACTGGACCGCTCCCTGAGACGGACTCCGGGAGGGCCTGAAAGTTTCATCCGACAAATCGGTCATTCACCCGGTCGGCGGGTGGTCGGGGAGAGTGACCGGTTGACGGTGGGTGAAACGCGCTGGAAACATCGGGCACCCAGGTTGTGGGAGCGCTCCCACTTGGATCCCTCTGACGGGGATCCTCGGACCCAAGCTCCCGCAACCTGGCACCTCCCCCGCTCAAAGGACCCCCCGTGATCAGACCACCTGCCTGGCTCGCCCTCGCCACGGCCGCCGCCCTGGTGACCCTGACCCCCCTGCCCGCCGCCGCGGACGGCCCGGAACAGATCGTCAACGGCACCTTCGACACCGGCACGGCTCCCTGGTGGAGCACCGGCAACACCGCGCTGGAGGTCGAGGGCGGCCGTCTGTGCGCCGACATCCCCGGCGGCACCGCCAACCCCTGGGACGTCATCATCGGCCAGAACGACATCCCCCTGGTCAAGGACGAGACGTACGAGTTCTCCTTCTTCGGGACCGCCACGCCGGGCCGGGTGGCCAAGGCCCTCGTCCAGCTCCCGGTCGACCCCTACACGCAGTACCTGTCGGCCAACCCGGAGCTGAGCGTGTCCGGCAACGACTACCGCTACACCTTCACCTCGCCCGTGGACCTGCCGGGCGCGCAGGTGGCGTTCCAGCTTGGGGGCAGCGCCACCCCATGGAGGTTCTGCGTGGACAACGTCTCCCTCAAGGGCGGGGCCGAACCCGACGTCTACGAACCGGACACCGGGCCCCGCGTCCGGGTGAACATGGTCGGCTACCTGCCCTCGGGGCCGAAGAACGCCACCCTCGTCACCGAGAAGACGGAGCCGGTCGCCTGGAAGCTCAGGCGCGGCGGGGAGGGCGGGGAGGTCGTCGCCGAGGGCGACACCGTCCCGCGCGGCGTCGACGGGAGCTCCGGCCAGAACGTGCACTCGATCGACTTCGGCACGGTCACCGCCCCCGGCACCGGCTACACGCTGGAGGCCGACGGCGAGACCAGCCGCCCCTTCGACATCGGCGCGGACGTCTACGGCGACCTCAGGACCGACGCGCTGAAGTTCTACTACACCCAGCGCAGCGGCATCCCGATCCTCGACGAGCTCCGCCCCGGCTACGGAAGGCCCGCCGGCCACGTCGGGGTCGCCCCCAACCGGGGCGACGTCGAGGTGCCCTGCCAGCCGGGCGTCTGCGACTACACGCTGAACGTCAAGGGCGGCTGGTACGACGCGGGCGACCACGGCAAGTACGTCGTCAACGGCGGCATCTCCGTCCACCAGCTGATGTCCGCCTTCGAGCGCGCCAAGGCCGACGGCGTCCACAAGGACGGCGACCTCGACATCCCCGAGAGCGGCAACGAGGTGCCCGACATCCTCGACGAGGCCCGCTGGGAACAGGAGTTCCTGCTCAGCATGCAGGTCCCCGACGGCAAGCCGTACGCGGGGATGGCCCACCACAAGATCCACGACGCCGCGTGGACCGGCCTGCCCCTGCTGCCCCACCTGGACCCCCAGCCACGCGAGCTGCACCCGGTCTCCACCGCCGCCACCCTCAACCTGGCCGCCACCGCGGCCCAGGCGGCCCGCCTCTTCGCCCCATACGACGCCGCGTTCGCCGCGCGCAACCTCGCGGCGGCCAGGAAGGCGTGGGCGGCGGCGAAGGCGAACCCCGCGCGGTACGCGGACCCGGCGGACGGGGTGGGCGGCGGCGCCTACAACGACGACAACGTGACCGACGAGTTCTACTGGGCCGCCGCCGAGCTCTATCTCGCCACCGGCGAGAAGGAGTTCATGGACTACGTGCTCGCCTCACCGCACCACACCGGCGACATCTGGCGCGAGCGCGGCTTCGACTGGGGCAACACCGCCCAGCTCGGCCGCCTGCAGCTGGCCTCCGTGCCCAGCGCGCTCCCCGACCGGGCGCGGGTGCGCCAATCCGTCCTGGAGGGCGCGGACAAGTATCTCGCCGTCCAGAAGGCCCACCCGTACGGCGTTCCGTACAACCCGCCGGACTACGACTGGGGCTCCAACAACCTGGTGCTCAACAACATGGTCGTGATGGCCGTCGCCCACGACCTGAGCGGCGAGGCGAAATACCGCGACGGGGTGCTGGAGGGGCTCGACTACATCTTCGGGCGCAACGCCCTCAACCAGTCGTACGTGACCGGCTACGGCGAGGTCGCCTCGAAGAACCAGCACAGCCGCTGGTACGCCCACCAGCTCGACCCGTCCCTGCCCAACCCGCCGCGCGGCACCCTGGCCGGGGGCCCGAACTCCGCCATCCAGGACCCGGTGGCGCAGGCCAAGCTCCGGGGCTGCAAGCCCCAGTTCTGCTACATCGACGACATCGAGTCGTGGGCCACCAACGAGCTGACGATCAACTGGAACTCCCCGCTCTCCTGGATCGCCTCCTACCTCGCCACCCCCGCCGCCCCCGGCCCGTGCGAGGTCGCCTACACCAACCACGGCCAGTGGACCGGGGGGTTCACCACCCAGGTCACCATCACCAACACCGGCCCCAAGGCGATCGACGGCTGGACCCTCAGCTGGTCCTTCCTGGGCGGCCAGGCCGTCCGGAGACACTGGAGCGCGGACCTCGGCCAGGACGGCGCGACCGTGACGGCCAGGAACCTCACCTGGAACAAGACCATCAAGCCCGGCGGCTCGGTCACCTTCGGCTTCCTCGGCGCCGACGCCCCCGGACCCAACCCCAGACCGGAACGCTTCCTCCTCAACGGCACCCTCTGCACGTGACCGGCGCGGCTTGACGCCGTACGCCCATAATCGGAGGCCCGAGCCGGTGACCTGCGGTTACCGATCTCGGCGTATCGCGGATTATATAATCGATGACATATAGCCTCACGCTCCGTGAGGCTATATGTCATCGAGCCCGAGATCCGATCTTGGCTTGAGTCGCTGTCCGAGCGCGACTACGTGAAGGTCGAAGCCCTGGCCGATCTCCTCTCCGAACAGGCCGAGACGCTCGACGAGCCGTACTCCAAGCACGTTGGCGGCAAAGTGTGTGAGCTGCGCCTCTCGCTCACACGCCGTCAGGTCAGGATCACCTACTGGCTCGCTCCCCGCCGGCGCATCATCCTTCTCACCGTCTTCACCAAGACACGCCGCAGGGAGACCGGTCGGATTGAACGCGCTCGTCGAGCACAGGTCGAATGTGAGAATCTTCATGTGGTCGCCTCGGAGGTCTACGACCGCGTCTGGAAGGACTGAGTGGGGCATGGCTCACAGCACGTGGGAGCGGACGGGCGCCGAGCGCCGGGCCGACGCCTACCAGGAGGCCCGCGAGGCGTTGCTTCTGGGGCAGCAGGTCTACAACCGCCGGACGGAACTCGGCCTTTCGCAAGCCGAGCTGGCCGAGCGGGCCGGGATGACCCAACCGCAGGTGTCCCGCCTGGAAACAGGGGGGGTCACCCCGACGCTGGCACTGCTCCGGCGCCTGGCGAAAGCGCTGGACGCCGACTTGAACGTCACCTTCACCCCCCACGCGGCCGCCTGACGCCGCTCCCGGGGGACAGGGGCGGTGGGCGCCCTAAACTGGGGGCGTGATCGAGGACATCCGGGTGGATCCCGCCGTCAGCATGCTCAGGCCCGACTTCGGGGTGCTGCTGATGGAGGTGTACGGGCTGCGCAACGGGCCCACGGACGACAGGTCGCGGGCCTGGCTGGCGGAGGCGGCGGAGAAGGCCGTGGCGGTCGACGACCCGAGGATCGAGGCGTGGCGGGAGGCCTACCGGGGGTTCGGGGCGAAGCCGCAGCGGACCAGGCCGTCGGTGGACGCGCTGGTCAGGCGGATGCCGCCGCCGGAGATCAACCGGGCGGTCGACGCCTACAACGCGATCAGCATCAGGCACGGCCTGCCGATCGGCGGGGAGGACCTGGCCCGCTACGAGGGGACGGCGAGGCTGGTGCGCGCGAGCGGCGACGAGCCGTTCGAGGTGATCGAGAAGGGCGAGCCCGCGATCGACCACCCGGAGGCCGGCGAGGTCGTCTGGCGCGACGACATGGGCGTCACCTGCCGCCGCTGGAACTGGCGGCAGTGCGTCCGCACCCGGATCACCGAGGAGACGACGGACGCGCTGTTCCTGCTGGAGCGGCTCGCCCCCCTGTCCCTGGAGGAGCTGCGCGCGGCCGGGGACGACCTGGCCGGGCTGCTCGAAGATGTCACCCCGGGGATACGGGTGGAGTCCCGGCTGGTCTGGCCGGGCTGATCATGCCTGCCACATCGGGCTGACCAGGGCCTGAGCGGGTAAACAGTTACCCGGTTGCTGACCGTTTTAACCCATGCTGAGAGGATCGGCAAGGAAGCTGTCGTCAGACTGGCGCAGGTCCGAGCCGAGGCGAGTAGCCTTGGACAGGTTCTCTATCATCAACGCCGATCTGCGGAAGAGGGCGATTTCCGCCGTGTCGTCTGAGTCGTCGCGGACAAACCCGCTGGCAGCCTTTGGTCAGAACGAATGGCTTGTCGACGAGCTGTACCAGAAGTACCTCCAGGACCCCGAGTCGGTCGACCGGGCCTGGTGGAACTTCTTTGCCGACTACAGCCCTGATTCGGGGTCCGGCCGTGCCGCACCCCCGGGGGCGGCTGCCGCCGCGCCCGCTCCACCGACCCCCGCTGCGCCCTCGGCCACCCCGGCTGCGGCTCAGGCCACCCCGGCCCCCGCGGCGACGACCCCAGCGCCGACGGCGGCCAAGCCCGCCCCGGCGGCCCAACCCAAGCAGGAGACGCAGTTGCCCGCCGCCGCCGGTGCCGAGGAAGTCCGACTACGCGGCGCCGCCGCCAGGACAGCGGCCAACATGGAGGCCAGCCTCGTCGTGCCGACGGCGACCAGCGTGCGCGCGGTCCCGGCGAAGCTGCTCATCGACAACCGGATCGTGATCAACAACCACCTGTCGCGCGGTCGCGGCGGCAAGGTGTCGTTCACGCATCTCATCGGCTACGCGGTGATCAAGGCCCTCAAGGTCCTGCCGGAGATGAACCACTCCTACACCGAGGTCGACGGCAAGCCGGTGCTGGTCAAGCCCGAGCACGTCAACCTGGGCCTGGCCATCGACGTCGCCAAGAGCGACGGCACCCGCCAGCTCCTGGTCCCGTCGATCAAGGCGACCGAGGGGATGGACTTCCGCCAGTTCTGGGTCGCGTACGAAGAGGTCGTGCGCAAGGCCAGGGCGGGCAAGCTGGGCGTCGACGACTTCAGCGGCACGACGATCTCGCTGACCAACCCGGGCACCATCGGCACCGTGCACTCGGTGCCGCGCCTGATGCCGGGGCAGGGCACGATCATCGGCGTCGGCGCGATGGAGTACCCCGCCGAGTACCAGGGGGCCTCCCCCGACACGCTCTCCCGCCTCGCGGTGAGCAAGGTGATGACGGTCACCAGCACCTACGACCACCGCATCATCCAGGGCGCCCAGTCGGGTGACTTCCTGCGGCAGGTCCACCGGCTGCTGCTCGGCGAGGACGGCTTCTACGACGAGATCTTCGAGGCCCTTCGGATCCCGTACGAGCCGATCCGCTGGGTCCAGGACATCTCAACCACCCACGACGACGACGTGGCGAAGTCGGCCCGGGTCATCGAGCTGATCCACGCCTTCCGGGTCCGCGGCCACCTCATGGCCGACACCGACCCGCTGGAGTACAAGCAGCGCAAGCACCCCGACCTCGACATCAAGTCGCACGGCCTCACCCTGTGGGACCTGGAGCGCGAGTTCGCCACCGGCGGCTTCGGCGGCCGGCCCCTGATGAAGCTGCGCGACATCCTCGGCGTGCTGCGTGACTCCTACTGCCGCACCATCGGCGTCGAGTACATGCACATGCAGAACCCCGAGGAGCGGGCCTGGATCCAGGCCCGCATCGAGCGGCCGCACGCCAAGCCCGACCGCGAGGAGCAGCTGCGCGTCCTGGAGCGGCTGAACACCGCCGAGGCGTTCGAGACGTTCCTGCAGACGAAGTTCGTCGGGCAGAAGCGCTTCTCGCTGGAGGGCGGCGAGTCGCTGATCCCGCTGCTCGACTCGGTGCTGAGCGCCGCGGCCGAGGAGCGGCTCGACGAGGCCGTGGTCGGCATGGCCCACCGCGGCCGCCTCAACGTGCTGGCCAACATCGTCGGCAAGTCGTACGGGCAGATCTTCGGCGAGTTCGAGGGCAACATCGACCCGCGCAGCGCCCACGGCTCCGGCGACGTGAAGTACCACCTGGGCGCCAGCGGCGACTTCGTCTCGCCCGACGGCTCCAAGCTCAAGACCTCGGTTGTGGCCAACCCCTCCCACCTGGAGACGGTCGACCCGGTCCTGGAGGGTGTGGTCCGCGCCAAGCAGGACCTCCTGGAGCGCGGCGAGGAGGGCTTCACCGTCCTGCCGGTGCTCGTGCACGGCGACGCGGCCTTCGCCGGCCAGGGTGTGGTGGCCGAGACGCTCAACCTGTCGCAGCTGCGGGGCTACCGCACCGGCGGCACCGTGCACATCGTGGTCAACAACCAGGTCGGCTTCACCACCAGCCCGGCCAGCTCGCGCTCCAGCGTGTACGCCACCGACGTGGCCCGGATGATCCAGGCCCCGATCTTCCACGTCAACGGCGACGACCCCGAGGCCGTGGTCCGGGTCGGCAAGCTGGCGTTCGAGTACCGCCAGGCGTTCCGCAAGGACGTGGTGATCGACCTCATCTGCTACCGGCGCCGGGGGCACAACGAGGCCGACAACCCGGGCTTCACCCAGCCGCTGATGTACGACCTGATCGACGCCAAGCGCTCCACCCGCAAGCTCTACACCGAGGCGCTGATCGGCCGGGGCGACATCACGGTGGAGGAGGCCGAGGGCGCGCTCCGCGACTACCAGGCCAAGCTGGAGAACGCCTTCGCCGAGACCCGCGCGGCGGCCAAGGACCCGACGGGCGAGTTCTCCCGCCCGGTGGACATGGAGAACGTCCCCTGGTCGCACGAGGACGTCAAGACGGCCGTCTCCGAGGAGACCGTCAAGCGGATCGTGGAGACCCAGCTCAACATGCCCGAGGGCTTCACCGTCCACCCGCGCCTGCTGCCGGTGCTGCAGCGCCGCGGGCAGATGGTCGCCGAGGACCACATCGACTGGGGCATGGGCGAGACCCTGGCCTTCGGGTCGCTGCTGATCGACGGCCACCCGGTCCGCCTCGTCGGCCAGGACTCGCGGCGCGGCACGTTCACCCAGCGGCACGCCGTGCTGGTCGACCGCGTCACGGGCGAGGAGCACACCCCGCTCAAGACGTTCAACCAGGGCACCACGAAGTTCTACGTCTACGACTCCCTGCTGAGCGAGTACGCCGCGCTCGGCTTCGAGTACGGCTACAGCGTGGAGCGGCCCGAGGCACTGGTCGCCTGGGAGGCGCAGTTCGGCGACTTCGTCAACGGCGCCCAGTCGATCATCGACGAGTACCTCACGTCGGGCGAGCAGAAGTGGGGCCAGCGCTCCGGCGTCACCCTGCTGCTGCCGCACGGCTACGAGGGGCAGGGGCCCGACCACTCCTCGGCCCGCATCGAGCGCTTCCTGCAGATGTGCGCCCAGGACAACATGACCGTGGCGCAGCCCACACTGCCGGCCAACTACTTCCACCTGCTGCGCTGGCAGACGCTGTCGAACCGGCACCGCCCGCTGGTGGTGTTCACGCCCAAGTCGCTGCTGCGGCACAAGGCGGCGATCTCGGCGGTCGGCGACTTCACCTCGGGGTCGTTCCAGCCGGTGCTGGGCGACACCACGGCTCCCCCGGCCGGCGTCCGCAAGGTCGTGCTGGTCTCCGGCAAGCTCTACTACGACCTGGCGGCGGCCCGTGACAAGCAGGGCCGCAACGACGTGGCGATCATCCGCCTCGAGCGGCTCTACCCGTTCCCCGCCGACCCGTTGGAGGCCGAGCTGAGCCGCTACGCCGCCGACATCGAGCTGGTGTGGGCGCAGGACGAGCCGCTCAACATGGGTCCGTGGCCGTTCCTGGCTCTCAAGATGGCCGAGAACCCGGGGGTCTTCGGCGGGCGTTCGATCAAGCGGGTCTCCCGCAAGGCCAACTCCTCGCCGGCGACCGGCTCGCACTCCACCCACGAGGCGGAGCTGCAGCAGATGCTGGGCGAGATCTTCAACTAGGCGACCGGCCCCGGCCGGTCCGCGCAGGCATCACCACGGAAGTCCCCCGCAGGAGCCTCTGCGGGGGACTTCCCCGTTTGTCGCGAGCGTCATCACGAGGTCGCGAGCACGACCACAGCGTCATCAGTGTCATTGAGGGAGAACGCGATGTACTTCACCGATCGGGGCATCGAGGAACTCGTCGCGCGCCGGGGCGAGGAGGAGGTCACCGTCGTGTGGCTGGCCGAGCGGCTGCGCGAGTTCGTCGACCTGAACCCCGACTTCGAGACGCCGGTGGAACGGCTGGCCACCTGGCTGGCCCGGCTGGACGACGAGGACGACTGAGAAAAACGCGATATATCTTGACCCTCCGAATAACGCGACATATCGTGTTCATTACAAGGAGGTCATCTACATGCGGCAATGGACGATAGAGAAGCCGGAGCAGCTCACCTTCGACTCCGTCAGGAAACTCAACGTGCGCATCGTGGCGGGGAAGCTGGCGGTGCTGGCCAGCGACGGCCCTCCGAGGCTCGAGGTCACCGAGGTCGACAGCCCCCCGCTGCTCGTCACCCACGACGACGACGGCACGCTCACCGTCACCTACAGGGATCTCACCTGGGACGGCCTGCTGGGCTGGCTGCGCCCCGGCCGCCGCCGGGCCACGCTCGCGCTGACCGTGCCGAAGGACTGCCCGGTCAACGTGGGGGTCGTCTCCGCGTCCGCGGTCGTCACCGGGTTCGAGGGCCACACCTCGGTCAGAAGCGTTTCGGGCGGGATCGTGCTCGACGGGGTGAGCGGCGAGATCAACGCCGACACCGTCTCCGGCGACGTGGAGAGCCGCGGCCTGGTCGGCGACCTGTCGTTCAAGAGCATCTCCGGCGATCTCACCGTCGCCCAGGGCACGCCCCGGCGGTTGAGCGTCACCACCGTCTCCGGCCGGATCACCGCCGATCTGGAGCTCCCGCCGACCGGCCACGTCACGATGAACAGCGTCTCCGGCGACATCGTGCTGCGGCTCCCGCACACGGTCGAGACCGACGTCAAGATCCGTTCCAACTCGGGCAGGCTCGACGCCGCCTTTTCCGAACTCGACCACTCCGCCCAGCCCGGCGCGAAGACGCTGGGCGGCCGGATCGGCGGCGGCATGGCGTCGCTGACGGCCAACACCGTCTCCGCCGACGTCACTCTTCTGAAGGGAGTCCAGGCATGAGCCCGGTCTTCGGCCACGGAAGGCTCCGGCTCTATCTCCTGAAGCTGCTGGAGGAGAGCCCGCGCCACGGCTACGAGGTGATCCGGCTGCTCCAGGATCGCTTCCTCGGCGTCTACTCTCCCTCCCCCGGCACGATCTACCCGCGCCTGGCCCGCCTGGAGGAGGAGGGCCTGGTCACCCACGAGGTGGTGGACGGCAAGAAGGTCTTCACCATCAGCGACCGGGGCCGCGACGAGCTCAACGAGCGGCTCGACGAGCTCGCCGACCTGGAGCAGGAGATCTCCGACTCCGTCCGCGACATCGCCCGCGAGGTCAAGGAGGACGTGCGCGACACGGTCAAGTCGCTGCGCGAGGAGCTCACCCAGATGGCGCGCGAGGTGCGTCAGAGCCCCGAGCAGGACCCGCGCAAGGTCTGGCGCGAGCAGAAGACGGAGTGGCAGCGCCAGAAGCGTGAGTGGCAGCGCCAGACCGGCGAGTGGAAGGACGAGTGGAAGCGCGTCTGGGCCGACGGCTTCACCGGCGAGGGATCACGGGCCGGAGACGCCCGGCTCGGGCAGATGCTGGCCGAGTTCGTCGAGGAGGTTCGCAGGGACGCGGCGGCCGCGCAGGTCAGCGAGGAGACCCTGGCGACCGCCCAGGACGCCCTGTACGACGCGGCCCGCCGCATCCGCGACGCGCTCCGGTGATCCCGGCGACGCCTCGTAAGACGCCCGCCGGGAGTGGCACGTCACGGCCGGCGGCCTCCGTGAGGCGGCCCGCACGGCACGGGTGAGCCACCCCCGGCGCCGGGCCACCCCCGCGGGAACGCCGAGCCACCCCGGCCCGCGAGCCGCCCCCGGGACCTGCCGGGCTCATCCCGGCAGGGTGAAGACGACCTTTCCGAAGAGTTCGCCCTCGTGCATGGCCGCGAAGCCCTCGCGGGCCTCGGCCAGCGGGAGGGTGCGGTCGATCAGCGGGCGAGTGCCGGTCTGCTCCAGGAAGCGGGCCAGCCTGCCCAGCTGGTCGCGGGTGCCCATGGTGGAGCCGATCACCGACAGCTGCAGGAAGAAGACGCGGTTCAGGTCGGCCGGCGGGACGGCGCCGCTGGTCGCGCCGGAGATCACGATCCGGCCGCCGGGGCGCAGCGCCTTCAGCGAGTGCCCCCAGGTGGCCTGGCCGACGGTCTCCATCACCGCGTCGACCCGCTCGGGCAGCCGGGCGCCGCTCTCGAAGACCTGGTCGGCGCCGAGTTCCAGGGCCCGCGCCCGCTTCTTCTCCGAGCGGCTGGTCGCCCAGACCCGGTATCCCCCGGCCCGGCCCAGCAGGATCAGTGCGGTGGCCACGCCCCCGCCCGCGCCCTGGACCAGCACGGTCGAGCCCGGCTCGAGCCCGGCCTTGTCGAACAGCATGCGGTAGGCGGTCAGCCAGGCCGTCGGCAGGCAGGCGGCCTCCTCGAAGCTGAGCGCGGCGGGCTTGGGCACGAGGTTGCGACGGGGCACGACGACCCGCTCGGCGAAGGTGCCGTCGTGTTTCTCCGAGAGCAGCGAGCGCTTCGGGTCGAGCGTCTCGTCGGCACCACTGCCGATCACCGAGTGCACGACGACCTCGTTCCCCTCCTCGTCGAGCCCGGCGGCGTCGGTGCCGAGCACCATCGGGAGCTGCTCCTGGCGAAGGCCCATCCCCCGCAGGCTGAACAGGTCGTGGTGGTTGAGCGAGGCGGCCCTCACCGTGACGGTGGTCCACCCGTCGGGAACCTCGGGTTCCGGGCGCTCACCGAGCGTGAGTCCGGCGAGGGGGTTGTCGGAATCGATCCGCGTGGCGGTTACAGCGAACATGGCCGCACCCTACGCCGTCCGCGCGGCCACCACCGCGTACGGGGCCGCGCCTCACGCGCTCCGCGCGGCGTACCGGGGCCGTGTCTCACACCCTTCGCGCGGTGAACGGGGCCGCGCCTCATGTCCCCCGCGCGGCGATCACGGTGAACGGGCCGCCGTTACGCCGTCCGCCTGACGGTCATGCCCGCCATGGTCCGCTCGACGTGTCCCCGCTCCCCCGAGGCCGCGACGTACACGCCGTCCTGGCAGGTCTCCGCGGAGAAGCGGCGCCGCTGCTCGATGACGGAGAGCTCGATCGACGCGACGTCGCAGCCCGGCACCGGAGCCAGCACCAGCAGCGTCTCCCTGGCCCCGCCGAACCACAGCTGCGGTCCCAGCGGCTCACCGTCGAGGATCTCCCCCTGCGTGGCCAGCCGCACCGGGGGCGTGGCCTCGAGCACGAGGTAGCCGCCCTTGGTCACCTTGCCGCGCAGGTTGCGCGCCCAGAGCATGCGCTGCTCGAAGGGCATGCCGTCCTTGAGATCGCGCAGCGCCACGAACCACGGGTCGAACGCGAACAGCAGCACCTCGCCCTCGGCAGGGCTCATCGGATGCCAGAGGGTGACCCGCTTGGCCAGTCGCCTGATCATCGGCTGCCCTCGGGAGACCCCCGCCGGACCGCCTGACGGCACGGTCAGCTGCCGGTACGGGCCGGTGTCGCCGTCGAGCCGGCCCGACATCGCGGGCCGGACCCCCAGCCCGGCCAGGCCCAGCTCCGCCGGGTAGCTCACCTCCGCCGCCGAGCCGTCGGGGAAGACCACGTCGAGGATCTCCCTGCCGCCCTTCTTGCGGAATCCCGGGTTGAGCACGTTCGGGACCTGCTCCGCGACGGTCCCCGCCCGGGTGGGCACCGGCGGCGGGAACGGCGGCGAGATCGTGTCCGGCCGCTCCCGGGCCGTCGTCAGGTTCCACGCCACGAGCGCCGCCAGCGCGGCGACGCCGATCCAGGGCCACGGTCCCTTCCGGGACCTCGCCTCGATGATGTCGTGCTGACCACCGGCCACGTCCTCGGCCGCCTCCTGCAGAAGGTACGGTTCCCGGCCCCATCTTCGGGGTCCGGCGGTCTCGGCGTCCGCGTCAGTACCGTCACGAATCAGAATCGATGCCTCGGAGAGAGGGCGCCGTCACACCGCGACGTCCGCGTTCCTGCGCCCTGGTTCCGGCACCCGGGTCCCGGCGCCCGCTCTCGGGTGGCCGGGTCGTGCGGTCCGTGCGCCGGTGCCCCGTGACGTTCCGGTATCCGTGTTCCGAGGGTCACGTCGCGGGATCCGTGGTGCGGCACCCGTGTCCCGGGACCGCTGTTCCGGTATTCGGCTCGTCCGCTGCGGCCACCTCACGGAAAATGACCATGAGAAACCGCGGAACAGCATCGAGAACGTCACCGCACCCGACACTCCAAAGGTGTCGAAGTTGCTCGAGAAACCTTCGGTAATCGCTGTTACCGGTGATGACGGCGATGCCTCTGAGATCGCCCCGCAACTGCGATGAGCTGCGGAAATGCCTATTCGTTAACTTATAACAAATAGCTATTTAAATAACAAGACAGCATCGGATGGAACCATCTCAGACTTTTTCCCGTCAATTCCTGCCCGCCGCTTGATCCAGTCAGTAACGTTCCGATCGTTTTCCCGGCGAGGAGAAGTCCCGTCTCCGCGCTGAGAACGAAAGGAGCTTCATGAATTCCCGAGCACGGCGCCTCACGATCCCCCTCACCGGCGTTCTCATGATCGCCGGAGCGATCGGCGCCACCACCGGTGCCAACGCCGGTACGGCCCCCAAGGACGTGGTCAGTTCCCAGGCCTCGGAGACGGCCGGCCAGGCCACCTCCTTCTGGTCGCCCGAGCGGATGCGCAAGGCCACGGACGCCACCGGCGACCTCGACCTGAGCGTCAAGGGCGGCAAGGCCTCCAGCGCGGCGGGCCCCGACGGCCCCGGCGGGTCGGTCCCGCCGATCGGCGCGGAGGGCACCAAGTCCTCCAAGAGCAAGCAGGTGAACCTGCCCAACACCGTCGGGCGCGTCTTCTTCACCCTGCCCGGCGCCAACCCGTCGGACCCGAAGAGCTGGAAGTACTGCTCCGGCAGTTCGGTCCAGGGCAAGTACCGCAACGTGGTCGCCACCTCCGCGCACTGCGTCTACGACGTGAAGACCAACCAGTTCTACGACAACTGGATCTTCATCCCGTCCTACTGGGACGGCAACCAGGCGTGGGACGGCAAGAACCCCTACGGCATCTACGCGGCCAAGTGGTTCAACGCGCACGACGACTTCGTGGTGAAGGAGGACTACGACTACGACTACGCCTTCGTCAACGTCCACTCCGGGTTCAAGGTGAACTGGGAGAAGGACAAGGACAACAAGTGGAAGCCGGTCATCAAGAACGTCGGCCGTCTCGGCGACAACGTCGGCGGCCAGGGCTTCGCCTGGAACCAGAAGGTCAAGAACACGGTCTTCTCCTTCGGCTACCCGGCCGGCCTGCACCCCGACGGCGACAAGCCCTTCTCCGGCCGCACGATGAAGTGGTGCTACGGCAAGACCGGCGCCATGCCGGCCGCGCCGAAGTACAACGTCCAGGAGCACATCGGCTTCAAGTGCGCCTTCACCTCGGGCGCGAGCGGCGGCCCCTGGCTCTACAAGTACAAGAGCTCCAGCCGGACCGGCTACCTGATCGGCGTCAACAGCATCGCCTGGGACACCGACAAGAACGACCGGTACGACAAGATCTCCTCGCCGTACTTCAACGGCGACACCTACAAGGTCTACAAGGCCGCGGCCAACCGCTGGACCAGCTGACCCGCACCCGCGGCCGACCGTAAGGCCATTCGGCCGGCCGCGGCGGACGGGCAGTGAACAAGCAGGGAACGAGCAGGGCCCGGTCCCAGGACCGGGCCCTTTCCCGAAGAGAGCGGGGACGGCTACGAACCCGGCCGCCGGATCGGCCCGGGGAACGTTCCGGGCAGCGGCCCGGGAAGGGCCGTCACCGTGTCCGGAACGCTCCATCCCGGTCGCCGGGAATCGCCTCCCAGGGCGAAGACCGCGCCGGTGGCGGCCCGCAGCGCGCACGGGCTGCCGTAGGTGCGTTCGAACCGGACGAAACGGTTGTTCCAGATCCCGCTGGCGGTCACCGTGACCGGGTCGTACTGCAGGGTGCACGCCACCCCCGTCCTCGCCCTGAGCCTGGCGGGGTCACCCCGCACCTCGGCCAGCGCCTCGCAGGCGCGGACCGCGTCGGGATGGGTGCCGCCGGGCCGGTCGCACAGCAGCAGGGCGTGGCCCGCCACGGGCACGGGCTTGTCGCCCTGCGCGAGGCTCAGCACGAGCGCCCTGGCGCTGCGCGGAGGCCTGGCGCCGGGAAACGGTTCGACCGGTCCTGGCATGACGTGGGCGGGCCCGCCCGGATGGAGCGGGAGCGGCCGCGTCACCTGCGGTCCCGAGTCGCCGGGGTAGGGGTACGGTCTCGTCTCCTGCCACCCCGGGCCGGGATCGCGGGGCGGCACCGTGGACGCCACGGCCGTACCCGAGAGCTGGAAGAGGCCGACAACGGCCAGACAGAGAAGACGCCGCATGAGATCCCCCGATGACGTGTGACGCGGATGCCGGCTCAGCCTGCCCTCGGACGCTCTCGCGGGACACCGACAAGCCTGGGTGTTTCCGCAGTTCATACGGTCACATGACCCGCGGGGGACCTCTCGATCAAGTTCAGGTAGATCAGACGGACTCCGAGGATTCCTGGTTCCACGGATTTAGTAACAAAAATATAACGGTCCGACCCCGTGCCCGATTTATAGCTTTTTAACCCATCTTTGCCGAGTACGGTCACCTCTTGTCTCTTTACGCATGCGTGAGTTGCGTCCCGAGCGACTCATGACAAAGAAGGAGCTCCATTGAACTCCCGAGCCAAGCGCCTCGCCCTCCCCCTCGGCGGCGTCCTCGCCGCCGCCACCATGGTCGGCGCCTCCCTCCCCGCCACCGCCCAGGCGAGCACGGCCGATCCCGACGTCAAGTCGTCGGCGCTCACCCCCTCCGGTAACGCGAAGGCCATCGCGGGCTACTGGACCGCCTCGAAGCTGAAGTCGGCGACGACCTACCTCGCCGACTCCACCGTTTCCGCCAAGCTGAACAAGACCGGCGCCGCCAGGGCCGCCGCCGACGGCAAGCCCGGCATCGTCGCCCCGACCGGCGAGGAGGGCAAGACCGCCGGCAGGTCGCGGAACGTGAACCTCCCGATCACCGTCGGCAAGGTCTTCTTCGTCGACGACAAGGGCAAGGAGCGTTGGTGCTCCGGCACCTCCGTGCAGTCGAAGTTCCGCAACCTGGTCGCCACCGCCGGCCACTGTGTCTACGACACCGACACGAACAAGCCGTTCGGCAACTTCGTGTTCATCCCCGGCTACTACCAGGGCAAGGCTCCCTGGGGCATCTACGTCGGCGCCAAGGTCAACACCCACGACGACTTCACGGTCTACGAGGACTACGACTACGACTACGCCTTCGTCAACGTCTACGACGGCATCAAGCAGCAGCCCGAGAAGGAGGTCGACTACAAGACCTTCAAGGCTCACATGGACAAGGGCGGGGTGGGCCGCGAGGCCGCCATCTCGGTCGACCGGAACACCTACGACGCGTGGACGAAGAAGGGCGGCCTCGGCAAGGTCGAGGGCGTGGACAAGGAAGACCAGGTCGGTCCGCAGTACAAGGGCGCGATCGCCGTCGCGGTCGAGACCGACAAGTCCAGCTGGGACAAGGTCCCCGGCCAGGTCTACGGCCTGCACGACGACAAGGTCACCCTCGGCAGGACGCTTGACCAGGCCGACTGGCCCGCGAGCGGCTCCAAGCTCCAGCCCCGAGTCGAGCACGTCACCAAGACCGAGTACGAGGCGTACAAGGGCCCCGGCCACAAGGAGGTCGACTCCCGGGGCAACTACACGATCACGTACTACTTCGTGGTGAAGTACATCGCGAAGACGTCGTCAGCGAAGTACATCATCTTCCGGCACTACATCACCTTCGTGACCGCGGCCGGCCGCCTGGG
Organism: Streptosporangium sp. G12; assembly: GCF_052983175.1. Classification (NCBI taxonomy): domain Bacteria; kingdom Bacillati; phylum Actinomycetota; class Actinomycetes; order Streptosporangiales; family Streptosporangiaceae; genus Streptosporangium; species Streptosporangium sp. G12. Next base: position 30,460 of record NZ_JBRIQO010000039.1, read on the forward strand.
CGACAACGTCGGCGGCCAGGGCTTCAGCTGGAACCAGAAGCTGGGCAAGAAGGTCTTCACGTTCGGTTACCCGACCTCGGCCCACCTCGACGGTGACAAGCCGTACTCCGGCCACACCCAGAAGTGGTGCTACGGCAAGACCGGCGCCGCGCCCGTCGTGTCGGCCTACAAGGCCGAGGAGCACCAGGCGATCAAGTGCGCCTTCACCCCGGGCGCCAGCGGCGGTCCCTTCCTGCTGCAGTACAAGAACAGCAAGCGGACCGGCTACCTCAACGGTGTCGTGAGCCTGACGGTCGACAGCGACAACAACAAGCGCTACGACCGCGTCACCACCCCGTACTTCAACGGTGACACGTACGGCATCTACAAGCACGCCGCCAACCTCTGGACCGGGAAGCTCCCCGCCTAGACACGGGCTTCGTGAACGAGGAAGGGCCCGGTACGCACCGGGCCCTTTCTTGCCTTCACGGGGTGCTTATACACCTTCGGCCACACTGATCAGATAACAGAGTATGAGCGGATCGGTCCAACGAACTGCCCAAAACTAAGTTGATCTGGAAAAATCATCCCTTGCGCCTCCCGTAACTCCCCGAACGTCACGATCCCCCGAAAGGAACACCATGTCCTCCCGCGCTCGGCGGATCACGGCCACACTCGGCGGGCTGGTCGCCGCCTGTGTGACCATGACGTCCGCGTTCGCCGGGAGCGCCGCAGCCACCCCGCTGGACGGGGTGCCCAACGGGATCACCTCGATCACCCTGACCAAGAGCAGCGCCGACATGAGGCGGATCGCGGAGTACTGGAGTCCGGCGAGGCTCAAGCAGGCCATGGACAACGTGCCCGCCTCGCCAGGGATGAAGAGCGACGGCCCTCCCTCCTCGGCGTCGCCCACCTCGGCGGCCACCCCGGGAAGTGCGACGGCCGGGAGTGCCACGGCCGCCGCGGCGTCCGCCACCGGGAAGTCCGCCGCCGCGACGGCCATGACCGCGGAGGCCGGTGCGACCACCGGCGGAAAGGGTTCCGCCTCGGGAGGCTCCGCACCGGTCGTCAAGCCGACCCTGCCGAAGAAGCGGGCCCCGGCCTCCGGCAACTCGCCGGTGACCGTGGGCAAGGTGTTCTTCCGGATCGGCTCCAAGGACTACTGGTGCTCGGCCTCCTCCGTGGCGGCGAGCAACCGCAACCTGGTCGCCACGGCCGGGCACTGCGCCTACGACGCCAAGACCGGCAGCCCGGCCGAATACTGGATCTTCATCCCCGGCTATGACAAGGGCAACACCCCGTACGGCATCTACGTCGGCCACTCGCTCAACCTGCACGAGGACTTCGTCGGCAGGGGCGACTACGACTACGACTACGCGTTCGTCACCGTGCACGACGGCTTCAGGTGGAAGGCCGGCAAGACGTCCGGCAGCTACGAGATGGAGAGCGTCGGAAGCCTGGAGGACAACGTCGGCGGGCAGGGCCTCGCGACCAACCGCGGCGCCGGCCTGTCCGTCCTCGCCTTCGGCTACCCCGCCGCCCCGCATCCCGACGGCAGCAGGCCCTACAACGGCCAGCAGCTGAAGTCGTGCCGCGGGCTCACCGTCAGGGTGAAGGCCCCCACCCGCCTGGTCGAGCAGGGCGTCGCCCTGGCCTGCCCGTTCACCAACGGTGCGAGCGGCGGCCCGTGGCTGATCTTCTACGACAACAAGAACTCCGTCGGCTATCTCAACGGCGTCAACAGCTTCGCCTGGGACGTCAACACCGACCGCAAGTACGACAGGATCTCCTCCCCGTACTTCATCGCGTCGACCTACGCCGTCTATCACTGGGCCGCGGCCCAGCAGGCGCCCCGATCATAACGCCGCCTTAAGAGATCCTTAAGGGACCCTTATACAGTGTTTGCTCCCTTGATCCCTGCATAGGTTCGTAGCTTGTCGTCCCGCAGTTCCCGGACGTCCCGTCCGGGAACGTTGCAGCGCAAGGAGCTTTTGTCGTGAAGCACTCTCTTCTCCCCCTCGGTGGCGCCGCAGCCGCCACCGCCCTGCTGGCCACCACCCTGGCCGGCACCGCCCAGGCCGCCCCCGACTGGGCGACCGACCCGATGGCCAGGAACAACGCCTCGGCGGTCTCGGTCATCGACTTCTGGGCCGCCTCCAACTTCGCGGCCCTCAAGAAGGCGACCGTCTACAACCCCGACCCCGGTGCACCGAAGATGAAGGTCGGCGGCGGCTTCTCCCCCGACGGCAGGCCCGGCAGCGTCGGTCCGACCGGCTCGGAGAAGGCCCCGTCCGGCCGCGTCAAGAACGTCAACCTGCCCAGGACCATCGGCAAGGTGTTCTTCGTCGTCAACGGCCAGTACCGCTGGTGCTCGGCCACCTCGATCCAGGGCAAGTACCGCAACGTGGTCGCCACGGCCGGGCACTGCGTCTACGACCCGGGCAGCAACAGCGACACCCTCGACAAGTGGGTCTTCGTCCCCGGCTACTACCAGGGCAAGGCCCCGTGGGGCATCTACGTCGGCAAGTCGGCGTGGACGCACTACGACTTCGCCAACTACGAGGACTACGACAAGGACTACGCCTTCGTCACGGTCTACAACGGCGTCGCCTTCAACGGGGTCAAGCAGGTCACCAGGCGCGAGTACAACGGGTTCACCGGGCCCAAGTGGTCACGTGGCTCGCACTACTACATCCTGCTCTCCAAGGACGTCGGCCGTCTGGGCGACAACGTCGGCGGCCAGGGCTTCACCTGGAACCAGAGGACCGGCAAGACCGTCTACGTCTTCGGCTACCCCCAGGCCCCGCACCCCGACGGCGACAAGCCCTACAGCGGCGTGACACCCAAGTACGTCTACGGCAAGACCTCCGGCAAGGAGTACGTCTCGGCCGCGGAGAAGGTCGAGGAGCACGTCGGTCTCAAGGGCGCCCTCACGCCGGGCGCCGACGGCGGCCCCTGGATCTCGCAGTACAGCAGCTCCCGGCGCCTGGGCCTCGTCAACGGTGTCACCAGCCTGTTCGGCGACCAGGACCAGAACGACCGCTACGACCTCATCACCTCGCCGTACTTCGACGGCGAGACCGCCGACATCTACCGCAAGGCCGCCAACGTGTGGTCCGGCAGGATCGTCGGCCCGAACGGCGAGCTTTACAGGTAACTCGCACATCGTGGGGGCGAGGGATTACCTCGGCCTCCGAGACATCGGCGGGACCCGGCGCGCGGCGCCGGGTCCCGCACCCGTTTTCCGGGGCGTTTCCGTGGCGAGGAGGCCGGTTTCCGGAGCCGGGAAGAGGTGTCCCGGGGCGGCAGGGAAGGCCGTTCCGGTCGCGGACGGACGCGTTAGACGTACCCGCCGCGAAATCGGTGCCATCACGTTGATGTGATCTGCGTCACATGAGGGCTACAGCTCATTGTGACCATCCGAACACGCCACATCGGCCACTTTCATCCCAGGCTTCCACCTATCTGCGGAAACAGCCCGGGTCCACCTCAATCGCAACATCAGCATCAAGGGTCTTCAAACATCACGAAACGGTCTCGTCACACCAAGCCCGCTTCTTCCCTCTCGAACCGGCTTCCGGTGTTCAAGATCGGCGCTGTATGTTTCTGGCATTCCCTTTACTGACGCATGGGACGCAAGAAGCGTTCCACATCAGACCAAGGAGCTCCCCTTGAAGCGCATCCTCCTCCCCGCCGGTGGCGCCGTTCTGGCCACCGGTCTGCTGGCCGCTGGTCTGGCCGGTACCGCCAACGCCGTTCCGGACTGGGCCTACGACACCATGGCCAAGAACGCCCCGGCCGCGGTTGACGTCGCCGAGTTCTGGCTCAAGGCCAACGGTCACACCAACAACCTCGCCAAGGCGACCGCGTACACCGACGAGACCATCGCGGCCTCGAAGCTGAGCGCGGCCGGCGGCTACACCCCCGACGGCAAGCCGGGCATCGTGGCCCCGATCGGCGAAGAGAAGAAGTCCTCGGCCAAGGTCAAGAACATCAACCTGCCGAAGACCATCGGCAAGGTGTTCTTCGTCGACTCCGAGAACGAGCTGAAGTGGTGCTCGGCCACTTCGATCCAGTCGAAGTACCGCAACCTGGTCGCCACGGCCGGTCACTGCGTCTACGACGACAAGAAGAACGCCAGCGTCATGGACAACTGGGTCTTCGTCCCCGGCTACTACCAGGGCAAGACCCCGTGGGGCATCTACGTCGGCAAGACCGCCTACACCCACTACGACTACAGCGCGTACAACGACCGCGACCGCGACTACGCGTTCGTGACCGTGTACAACGGTATCCAGGTCGGTGGCGGCACCGCCAAGGAAGTTTCCGAGGCGGACTACAAGAAGTTCGAGGGCCGCAAGGAAGTCAAGCCGGTCGAGATCACCAAGGCCGAGTACGACAAGTGCGTGCTGAACCTGGGTGCTTGCTGGTCCGAGGGTGCTGACACCCCGGCCGACGTCGTGGGCCCGAACCACCCCGGCGCGGTGCTCGAGCGCACCGAGGTCACCAAGGCTGTCTACGACGCTGCTCAGGTTGGCCCCGGCACCGGCAACAAGCTGGGCGAGCCCGAGGTCGAGCACGTCACCGAGTCCCAGTACAACGCGTACACGGGCCCGGGCACCAAGGTCAAGGACGCCCAGGGCAACTTCGTCATCACGCACTACTACGTGCAGAAGTGGCTGAAGGCCGGCACCTCGAAGAAGTACTTCAAGGCCGTCTTCATCGTCATCGACGGCTACATCAAGGACGCCGGTCGCCTGGGCGACAACGTCGGCGGCCAGGGCTTCACCTGGAACCAGAAGCCCGAGCAGACGGTGTTCGTGTTCGGCTACCCCGCCGCGCCGCACCCCGACGGCAACAAGGCCTACACCGGCGTTACGCCGAAGTGGACCTACGGCAAGACCTCCGGCAAGGTGTACGTCTCGGCTGCGGAGAAGGTTGAGGAGCACGTTGGCCTCAAGAGCTCCTTCACCCCCGGCGCCGACGGTGGCCCCTGGCTCGCCAAGTACAGCAACGCCAAGCGTCTCGGCTACGTCAACGGTGTCACCAGCCTGTTCGGCGACCAGGACAAGAACGGCCGCTTCGACACCATCACCTCGCCGTACTTCGACGGTGAGACCGCGGCCATCTACGCCAAGGCCGCCGCGGTGTGGTCCGGCTCGATCGTCAAGAAGTAGTAGCTCCCTGACGATCACCCGAGCCTGAGCGTCCAAACCTCAGACTCACAGCACCACCGTTAGACCCAGCTCCACCCGAAGGGGCCCGGCAGATCTTGCCGGGCCCCTTCGGCCATTCCCCACCGATGACCGCGAAAGCGGCGATCGGTTTTCGGAGACGTCGAAGGGCCCGGCAACCTGCCGGGCCCTTCGACGTAGTGGCGATGTCCCCATCGGAACGCCCGATGACACCGGCTTCGGGAATCGGCTCCGGAGGCCGATTCCGGAGAACAGGTCTGCAGAACGGATCCGAAGGTCAGGTTTGGAGATCGCGTTCCTCGCAGCGTTCTCCCGCAGCGGCGAACGTGGACGTCTCGCTTCGGCGCCGCCAGGTCGCGTTCTCAGCGGGGTCAGATCCCTCTGGCCGGAAGGCCACCACCCCCGCAGCAGGCACCCGGCAGCGGAAAGATCAAGCTCCCCTGCGGGGAACGGGAGGGCTGCGAGAGGTCGTTCGTACCGGTTTCGGGGGCCCGTACCGCACGCTCTCAGGCTCGTTCGCGCCCCGGATCCCGAATCGACGGCCCTTTAGACGTGCCCGCCACGAAATCGGTGCCATCAAATCGATGTGATCTGCATCACACATGGCCGGTAACGGAGTGTACTTACCCACTCACGCCACATCGGTCACTTTCACCCCAACCCTATGCCTATCTGCGTAAACATGGAGCCCACCCATCAACTTTCACAACAGCTTCAGGCGTGCTCAAACATCACAGAATGGCATCGGCGCCATCAAGGCCATCTTTGATCCCCAAAGCGGCTTCCGGTGTTCAAGATCGGCGCTGTATGTTTCTGGCATTCCCTTTACTGACGCATGGGACGCAAGAAGCGTTCCACATCAGACCAAGGAGCTCCCCTTGAAGCGCATCCTCCTCCCCGCCGGTGGCGCCGTTCTGGCCACCGGTCTGCTGGCCGCTGGTCTGGCCGGTACCGCCAACGCCGTTCCGGACTGGGCCTACGACACCATGGCCAAGAACGCCCCGGCCGCGGTTGACGTCGCCGAGTTCTGGCTCAAGGCCAACGGTCACACCAACAACCTCGCCAAGGCGACCGCGTACACCGACGAGACCATCGCGGCCTCGAAGCTGAGCGCGGCCGGCGGCTACACCCCCGACGGCAAGCCGGGCATCGTGGCCCCGATCGGCGAAGAGAAGAAGTCCTCGGCCAAGGTCAAGAACATCAACCTGCCGAAGACCATCGGCAAGGTGTTCTTCGTCGACTCCGAGAACGAGCTGAAGTGGTGCTCGGCCACTTCGATCCAGTCGAAGTACCGCAACCTGGTCGCCACGGCCGGTCACTGCGTCTACGACGACAAGAAGAACGCCAGCGTCATGGACAACTGGGTCTTCGTCCCCGGCTACTACCAGGGCAAGACCCCGTGGGGCATCTACGTCGGCAAGACCGCCTACACCCACTACGACTACAGCGCGTACAACGACCGCGACCGCGACTACGCGTTCGTGACCGTGTACAACGGTATCCAGGTCGGTGGCGGCACCGCCAAGGAAGTTTCCGAGGCGGACTACAAGAAGTTCGAGGGCCGCAAGGAAGTCAAGCCGGTCGAGATCACCAAGGCCGAGTACGACAAGTGCGTGCTGAACCTGGGTGCTTGCTGGTCCGAGGGTGCTGACACCCCGGCCGACGTCGTGGGCCCGAACCACCCCGGCGCGGTGCTCGAGCGCACCGAGGTCACCAAGGCTGTCTACGACGCTGCTCAGGTTGGCCCCGGCACCGGCAACAAGCTGGGCGAGCCCGAGGTCGAGCACGTCACCGAGTCCCAGTACAACGCGTACACGGGCCCGGGCACCAAGGTCAAGGACGCCCAGGGCAACTTCGTCATCACGCACTACTACGTGCAGAAGTGGCTGAAGGCCGGCACCTCGAAGAAGTACTTCAAGGCCGTCTTCATCGTCATCGACGGCTACATCAAGGACGCCGGTCGCCTGGGCGACAACGTCGGCGGCCAGGGCTTCACCTGGAACCAGAAGCCCGAGCAGACGGTGTTCGTGTTCGGCTACCCCGCCGCGCCGCACCCCGACGGCAACAAGGCCTACACCGGCGTTACGCCGAAGTGGACCTACGGCAAGACCTCCGGCAAGGTGTACGTCTCGGCTGCGGAGAAGGTTGAGGAGCACGTTGGCCTCAAGAGCTCCTTCACCCCCGGCGCCGACGGTGGCCCCTGGCTCGCCAAGTACAGCAACGCCAAGCGTCTCGGCTACGTCAACGGTGTCACCAGCCTGTTCGGCGACCAGGACAAGAACGGCCGCTTCGACACCATCACCTCGCCGTACTTCGACGGTGAGACCGCGGCCATCTACGCCAAGGCCGCCGCGGTGTGGTCCGGCTCGATCGTCAAGAAGTAGTAGCTCCCTGACGATCACCCGAGCCTGAGCGTCCAAACCTCAGACTCACAGCACCACCGTTAGACCCAGCTCCACCCGAAGGGGCCCGGCATCAGCCGGGCCCCTTCGGCCATTCCCCACCGAAACCACAGGAACAACGACCCGGCTCAGGCGGGATTGAGCTCCCCCACCCGCTCGTTCAGCTCCACCACCGGGCGCTCGCCGGCGTGGGGATCCAGCCGCCGCCGCAGATCGGCGACGTACGACCGGGTCCTGGCCGACTCCAGGCCCTTCGCCAGCTCCAGTGCCTCCACCGCGACGGAGCAGGCCTCCTCCAGCTCCCCCGAGGCGAGCAGCCCGGCCGAGAGCAGCGACAGGTTGAACATCCGCCCGCGTACGTAGCGCCCGTCCATCTCCAGCGAGCGTCTGGCGTGCCGTACCGTCCCCGGCCCGTCGCCCAGATCGCGGAAGCAGTGCGCGAACTTCGCAGAAAGATAGGCCTCGTCGAAGTAGGAGATCCAGTCGGGCTCGTCGCCGGCCCGGCGCCGGTCGAAGGACAGCTCGGCCTCGTGCAGGGAGCTCGCGCACGCCGCGCGGTCGTCCAGCCCCGCGTGCGCGTGGGCCTCCAGCACGTGCGTCTCGGCCAGCAGGGCGAAGATCCCGGCCCGGCGGGCGGAGAGCTGGGCGGCCCTGGCCAGGTCGAGCGCGTGGGCGGGTTGTCCTATATATATGGCCTGGTGGCTCATCCCGGCGAGGATCTCGCCGCCGAGCCCGTGGTCGCCCGCCCCGCGCGCCAGGCGCAGCGCCTGGATCAGGTAGCGCTGGGCCAGGCCGTGCTGCTCCAGGTCGTAGGCCATCCATCCGGCCAGCCGGGTCAGCTCGGCGGCGGCCGACGCCAGCGCCTTGCCGGTGTTCTCGGCGTACGAGCCGTCACCGAGGAGCGGCGCCACCGCCGTATCCAGATATTTCACGACAGCGGGGCGGACCCTCCCACCGCCGAACCTGTTGTCCAGCTCGCCGAAGGACCGGGTGACCTCCCGGATCGCCGCGATGTCGTCCATGCCGACGCGCCGGGTGCCCCGCCCCTCGGGGCGGCCCTCCAGCGGAAGGGTCAGCCAGCGCACCGCCCCGGCGGACCCGGCCCCGATCGCGAAGGTGGAGTCGAGTAAGAACCTTCGTCTCTCCACGTCCCCGCGCCACAGTGCTGTCACGGTCGAGATTCCCTCCTGCCACGTGTGGTTGAACTCCTGCCCGAGGTCGAGAGGCGTCAGGACGGCCGGCAGGCCGAGATCCTCGGGACTCACGGCCCTGCCGAGCCGGAGCGCGAAGATCTCGGCGAGCAGCCCGGTGACCGGGTCTCTCGGCCGCTGGCCCGCGATCCAGCGCAGCACGGAACTGTGGTCGTACCTCAGACCGGACAGGCCACGAGCCGCGCCGAGATCGTTGAGCCGCCGGGCCAGACCCTTGTGGGTGAAGCCCGCCTCGGCGATGAGCCTCTGGAGTAGTCGGTTGGGCTCGCGTCTCATAGCTCCCCTCACCGCGAGAACCATCTGCGTGCCGGCAGCGCGCATGGTCCGGTCGTGCGCGCATCGCTGCCTGATGCACACCTTACGCACATAGGTAACTGAGAGCTCTTTTTATAGCACGATCCGTGACGAATATCGGGGTTTCCGGAAAGCGCGAACGCCCCTCGCCGGTCGGGCGGGGGGCGTCCGTGGTCACATGCCTGGTGGGCACACGATGAGCATGAGGTGGGCATGGGGTGCACGATCGCGCCGGCGGCCGTACGGAGGCGACGACCGGAGGCAGCGGAGGTGACCCTAGAGGCGGGCGACCCCGTCGGCGCGGGCCTGCGCGGAGACGGCGGCGACGACCGCGGGGGCGACGCGCTCGTCGAACGGGCTGGGGATCACGCAGTCGGCCGACAGCTCGTCGTCCCCGACCACCGCGGCCAGCGCCTCGGCCGCGGCGACCTTCATGTTCTCGGTGATCGTGGTGGCGCGGACGTCGAGCGCCCCGCGGAAGACGCCGGGGAAGGCCAGCACGTTGTTGATCTGGTTGGGGAAGTCGGAGCGGCCTGTCGCGACCACGCGCGCGTACTTGCGCGCGATGTCCGGGCGCACCTCGGGCGTCGGGTTGGACAGCGCGAAGACGATCGAGTCCGGGGCCATCGACGCGATGGCCTCCTCGGAGACCGTCGAGCCCGACAGCCCGACGAACACGTCGGCCCCGGCCAGCGCCTGCTCGGTGGAACCGCGCAGGCCCGCCCTGTTGCTGTCGCGCGCCAGGGCCTCCTTCACCGGGTTGAGCCCGACGCGGCCCTCGTGGATGAGGCCCTTGGAGTCGGCCACCGCGATGTCGCCGATGCCCGCGTTGAGCAGGAACCGGCTGACCGCGATCCCGGAGGCGCCGGCGCCGGCGACCACGACGCGCAGCTCTCCCAGCGAGCGGCCGGTCAGCCGCGCGGCGTTCTTCAGCGCGGCCAGCGTGACGATCGCGGTGCCGTGCTGGTCGTCGTGGAAGACGGGGATGTCGAGGAGCTCGCGAAGGCGCGCCTCGATCTCGAAGCAGCGGGGCGCGCTGATGTCCTCGAGGTTGATCCCCCCGAAGGAGGGGGCGAGCCGGACGACCGTCTCGACCAGCGCGTCCACGTTGGTGCAGTCAAGGCAGAGAGGCACCGCGTCGACGTTCGCGAACTGCTTGAACAGCAGTGCCTTGCCCTCCATGACCGGCATGGCGGCGGCGGGCCCGATGTCCCCGAGGCCGAGCACGGCGGTGCCGTCGGAGACGACGGCGACCACGTTGGAGATCCAGGTGTAGTCCTTGGCCAGCTCGGGCTCCTCGGCGATCGCGCTGCAGACCCTGGCCACCCCCGGCGTGTAGGCGAGCGCCAGGTCGTCGGCGTCGCGGACCGGGACGGTGGAGCGGACCTCCAGCTTGCCCCCGCGGTGCAGGGCGAAGGCCGGGTCAAGATCGAGGGCTTCGAGGGCTTCGAGGGAGATGGAGGATGGCATGACAGCCACAGCGACCCCTGTAGTTCAGTCAGACAGACGGATGTTTCCTTCGGAGGCGGCCGGAGGAAGCATGTCCCGGGCTTCGGTAGCCGCTCGGGACCTGCCCACTGAGCACGGTCGCCTGGAGGGGGTACGGGGGTCACCCGTTGCTCGATTGTGCCACATGTTGAGACTGCCGCCCGTGGAGGGAAGTCGCTCACTTTCGCCGTCCCGGTGTTAACCTCACCACATCGTGTAATACTCAAAATCCATGCCGCCTCTTACATCGACGGATCCCCAGATGGACCTGACCTCCTACGCGGAGCTGGCCGTACTACTGATCAACAGTCCCGACCGGCTGACCGGCCTCGACGGGCTGCGCCTGCTCCTGGAAGAGGGCGGCCGCTACCGGCCCGGCTGCCGCATCACCAGGAGCGACCTGGAAGCCCTGCGCGACCTGCGCGAGGAGCTGATGATCGTGTTCGAGACCGCCGAGGCGGGCGACGAGGAGGCGGTGGTCGACCGGCTCAACTCGCTGCTGATCCACCACCCGGTCCAGCCGCAGATCTCCGGTCACGACGGCGAGCGCTGGCACCTGCACCTCACCGAGGGCGGCCGGATGGCCGACCAGTACGCGGTGGGCGCGGTGATGGGACTCGCCACCATGATCACCGATCTCGGCGTCGACCGGCTCGGCCTCTGCCAGGCGCCGCCCTGTCGCAGGGCCTACCTCGACACCTCCTCCAACCGGTCGCGCCGCTACTGCTCGGAGCGGTGCGCCAGCCGGGCCAACGTCGCCGCCTACCGGGCCCGCCAGAAGGTCGTCCAGTAAGCCGGAGACACCCGGAGGCGCCTCACCGGGCCCGCCAGGGATCCGGCCAGTAGCGCAACATCACCCGGCCGACGATCGACGACGGCGGCAGCGCCCCGAAGTCCCAGCTGTCGCGCCGGCCGGAGGCGCGCTGGTTGTCGCTCTCCAGCCACCAGCCGCCGTCCGCCTCCCACGCGGCGCGCTTGACGATGAGCACGGCGGGATCGGACGGCAACCGGGCGACGACCAGGTCCCCCGGCCGCACGGCCGCGCCGCGCCGTACCCAGAGCCAGTCGCCGGGCCGCAGCGCGGGCAGCATCGACTCACCTGCGACACGGACTCTCATGGAGCGTAACCCCCTCCCGCGCGGGCATTCGGAGACGAGTAAGGTCGTTAACCGGACCATTCTGAACCCGGCATCAAGGAAGGATTTCCGATGCTCGCACGACTTATGCGCCCCAAGCACATCGCCTCGGCGCACTGCGACCTGCCCTGCGGCGTGTACGACCCGGCCCAGGCCCGCATCGAGGCCGAATCCGTCAAGGCCATCATGGAGAAGTACGCCGGAAACGAGGACCCGGTGTTCCGCGCCCGCGCGCTGACCATCAAGGAGGAGCGGGCCGAGCTGGTCAAGCACCACCTGTGGGTGCTGTGGACCGACTACTTCAAGCCCCCGCACCTGGAGACCTACCCGCAGCTGCACCAGCTGTTCTGGGAGGCCACCAAGCTCGCGGGCGCGGCCGGCGGCAAGGGCACGGTCGACGTCGCCAAGGCCGACGAGCTCCTCGGCAAGATCGACGACATCTCCAAGATCTTCTGGGAGACCAAGGCCGCCTAAAACCCTCACAACGATCTCGTGATGGGGCGCCGGTAGTCCGGATCAAGGAAACGTCCCCCGGGACACTCCCTTGATCCGGATCGGGGTCCGCGAGGACGCGCCGCCGTCGGCACGTCGTCCGGGCCGCGATGCCTCGACCTCGCCTGACAGGCCGGATCCCGGCGCGCCGGCGTCGCCCGGCCCGGGGCCGGGTCGCGACGCGCCGGAGCCGCCATAAGTACAGTGCCCCTTTTGCGTATCTTCAGGGGTTCTTGACGGTGGCAAATCGCCTCGATCGCGAGTCCAAGCGGGCCAACTACCGTCCCAGGGCTGTAGGTTGCAGTCAGCGACTCTGCGAGGAGGAACGTGACCGAACACACCGAGGCGCCCGCGGTCGGCATGGGCGGGATCCGTGACGTGGTGAGCGTCCGGCTGCCGGCGACGAGTGCCTATCTGTCCGTGCTGCGTACGGCGACAGCCGCGCTTGCCGTACGGCTGGACTTCACGCTGGACGAGATCGAGGATCTTCGGATTGCGGTCGACGAGGCGTGTGCGATGTTACTGACCCAGGCCGTTCCCGGCACCGATCTGACTGCCGAGTTCGAGCTCACCGGGCAGCTGATGAAAGTGCGGGTCGAGGTCAGCACGGTGGGAAGCACCCCTCCAAAGCGCGACGACTTCGCGTGGATGGTGCTCACCGCCCTGGCTGACGATGTGGATGCCGTAACCGACTCCCCCGACCGTATGGCGATCGTCCTCCGCAAGCGCCGAGGCGCGGCGAGGCCGGCGTGACGGAAAGGACTCGTGCCATGGCCGCCAGCGACCACGCGGTGCCCGATCGGGTGCGTGCGCGCCTGCTCTTCGCGGAACTGGTGGAGTTGACCGCCGACGACCCGCGACGCCAGCGCATCCGCGACGAGCTCGTCGAGCTCCATCTCCCCCTCGTCGAATACCTCGCCCGCCGGTTCCGCAACCGGGGCGAGTGGCTGGACGACCTCACCCAGGTCGCGACCATCGGACTGATCAAGTCGATCGACCGCTTCGATCTCGGCCGCGGGGTGGAGTTCTCCACCTACGCGACCCCGACGATCGTGGGCGAGATCAAACGCCACTTCCGCGACAAGGGCTGGGCGGTCCGCGTGCCGCGCCGGCTGCAGGAGCTCAAGCTCTCGCTCACCAAGGCGATCAGCGAGCTCTCCCAGCGGGAGGGGCGCGCGCCGACCGTGGCCGAGCTGGCCGCGTTCCTGAAGATGAGCGAGGAGGAGGTGCTCGAGGGGCTGGAGTCGGCCAACGCCTACTCCACGGTCTCCCTCGACGCGCCCGACTCCGGCGACGACGACGCGCCGGCGGTGGCCGACTCCCTCGGGATCGTGGACGACTCCCTGGAGGGCGTCGAGTACCGCGAGTCGCTCAAGCCCCTGCTGGAGCGGCTGCCTCCGCGCGAGAAGCGGATCCTGCTGCTGCGTTTCTTCGGCAACATGACACAGTCCCAGATCGCCACCGAGCTCGGCATCTCGCAGATGCACGTGTCCCGGTTGCTCGCCAGGACCCTCGCCCAGCTCCGCGAGGGTCTGACCGTCGACGACTAGCCGGACGGCTGGTCCTGGTCCCCGTAGAGGGCGTGCGTCGTCGGCGGGGACAGCAGCGCGACCAGTCCGACCACCGCGAGGGCGATCAGCGAGAAGCCGATCACCAGCTGGTCGGACTGGATCAGCGTGACCGAGACCGGGATGGCGAAGATCTGCGTCAGCACGCCCGGGCTCCGCGCCCACCGCTCCGAGTGGATCATTCCCCAGCCGACCCAGAGCAGGGCGGCGCCGATGATGATCCCGAACGCGGCGACGGCGATCGAGCTCATCAGGTCGGACGGACGGCCGATCACCGTCTCCACGCCGGCGTAGCCGCCGAGGATCAGGGCGGTCGCGCCTTCCAGCGCCATGACGGCGGCGGCGACGGTGAGGGTCAGCGGGCGGTTCGGCACGGGGCCAACCCTATCGCCGGGTATCGTCGCCCCCCTCTTCGCCGCCTCAGCTCGGTTTCCGGCGGATACGCTGAGGCCATGCGCGCGATGCTCCTGGTGAATCCGAAGGCGACGACGACCAACCAGCGAACCAGGGACGTTCTCATCAGGGCGCTGAGCGCGACGATGAACCTCACCGTCGAGGAGACGGGATACCGGGGGCACGCGACGCAGCTCTCCCGCAAGGCGCACGCCTCCGGCTACGACGCGGTGGCCGTGCTGGGTGGTGACGGCACCATCAACGAGGCGGTGAACGGGCTGCTCGACCCGGTGGACGGCAAGGCGGGCGACGAGGGCAGCTCGGCCGACCGGCCCGCGCTGCTGGCCATCCCCGGCGGCAGTGCCAACGTCTTCGCAAGGGCCCTGGGCCTGCCGAACGACCCGGTGGAGGCGGTGGGAGCGATCCTGGAGGCGATCCGCGACGGCCGGAGGCGGACCGTCGGGCTCGGCCAGGCGATCTGGGATGGCCACAGCAGGTATTTCACGTTCTGTAGCGGCCTGGGGTACGACGCCGAGGTGATCAGGGCGGTCGAGGGGATGCGGGGCACCGGCCGCAAGGCGACGCCCACCCGCTATGTGAACACAGCGTTACACCACTACCTGTCGACCGACAAGCGCCACCCGCCGATGACCGTGGAGGGCCCGGAGGTGCCGCGGACCGGCGGCATCTTCATGGCCGTCATCTCCAACACCTCCCCGTGGTCGTTCATCGGCCCCCGCCCGGTCTCCCCGACCCCGTGGGCGAGCTTCGAGACCGGGCTCGACCTGCTGGGCCTGCAGCGCCTCGGCCTGCCCTCCATGCTCCAGCTGATGCCCCAGATCCTCGGCGCCCGCGACACCCTGCCGACGGGCCGCCACCTGGTGCAGCTGCACGACGAGAAGGAGTTCACCCTGAGTTCCAGGCGCCCGGTGGCGTTCCAGCTGGACGGGGACTACCTGGGGGAGGTCGAGCGGATAACGTTCCGCTCTATCCCTGACGCGTTACAGGTCTTGGTCTGATCTGTTACGTGCGGCCTGTGTGACGCATCCGACATCCATTTCAGGTAAAACGTTCTCCCAAACCTCTTGCGTGCACTAAGCGTGGCTGACAATCTCAGGAATGACGTCGGAACGTAGGACCTTTGAGCGGCCACCTCGCTCCCAGGCCAACGGCGATCAAGCGGATGGACCCCCGACCCGAACCACGGACCGGGGAACCGTTCGCGCTGGTTAGTGAAACTCTTCACAAAGTGAGCCGCTGGAGCCGACGCAAGGGCTCCTCATACGAAGGAGTGGACGCATGGACTGGCGCCACAACGCTGCCTGCCGTGACGTGGACCCCGAGCTGTTCTTCCCGATCGGCAACACCGGTCCCGCCCTGATGCAGATCGAGGAAGCCAAGCAGGTCTGCAACTCGTGCAGCATCAGTGAGGCGTGCCTGAAGTGGGCGCTGGAATCCGGCCAGGACGCCGGTGTCTGGGGCGGCCTGAGCGAGGACGAGCGACGTGCGCTCAAGCGCCGCACGGCCCGTGCCCGCACCCGCACGAGCGTCTGAAGCCGAAGCCCCGCCTGATCATCTCGAAGAGGCCCGCTCCCGTACGAGCCTCCGAACCGGCCGCCACACCGGAACATCCCGATGAGAACGCTCCTTTTCCCCGGTCCCATCTCTCCTCGGACCGGGCGACGGGCACGCCCCGCGGCGAGGGCGTGACCTGACGCCGTTCCCCCTCCCCCGCTCAGATCGCGGGGAGGGGAATGCTCAGGCTCACCTCGGTCCCGCCGCCCTGGCGCGGCTCGATGGCGAGCCGCCCGGACAGCTCGCCCACCACCAGGGTCCTGACGATCTGCAGGCCGAGGCTGGTGGTCCGGTCGAGATCGAAGTCCTCGGGCAGCCCGCTGCCGTCATCGGACACGATCACGTCCAGCCGCTCGGCCCCCCGTGACACGATCACCTGCAGCCTGCCCTGGCGCTGTGCCAGCCCGTGCTGGACCGCGTTCTGCAGCAACTCGGTGAGAACCATCGCCAGCGGCGTCGCGACCTCCGAGCGCAACACCCCGAACGTCCCGACGCGATGCGGCACCACCTGCGTCTCCGGGGCCGCGACCTCTCCCGTCATCGCGATCACCCGGTCGGCGATGTCGTCGAAGTCGACCTGTTCCTCGGGCGTGTGGGAGAGCGTCTCGTGCACGATCGCGATCGACCCGACCCTGCGCACCGCCTCCTCCAGCGCCTCCCTGCCCTCCGGCAGCTGCATCCGCCTGGCCTGGAGCCGCAGCAGCGCGGCCACCGTCTGCAGGTTGTTCTTCACCCGGTGGTGGATCTCCTTGATGGTGGCGTCCTTGGTCATCAGCTCCCGCTCGCGGCGCCGCAGCTCGGTCACGTCCCTGATGAGCACCAGCGCGCCGATCCTCCCGCCGCCGACGACCAGCGGGATCGCCCGCAGCTGCACGACCGTGCCGCCCGACTCCACCTCCGTCTCCCTGGGCTCCCGCCCGCTCGCGACGAGCATCAGGTTCTCGTTGATCGGCTCGTCGGAGTAGCAGAGCGTCGCGGTCGTACGGCCCAGCTCCGCGCCGACCAGGTCGGCGTTGAGGCCCAGCCGCCGGTAGGCGGAAAGGGCGTTCGGCGAGGCGTACGTGACGCGGCCCGCCCGGTCGAGCCGGAGCAGGCCGTCGCCGACCCTCGGCGAGCGGACCAGGATCGGCTCGGCGCCGGAGAACGGGAAGCGGCCCTCGGCCACCATCTGGGCCAGGTCGGAGGCGCTCTGCAGGTAGGTCAGCTCCAACCTGGAGGGAGTGCGCGCGGAGGACAGGTTCGTCGAGCGCTGGATGACGCCCAGGAAGTGGTCGGCCCGCCGCACCGGGATGGTCTCCTCGCGGACCGGCACCCCGCTCGACCAGTCGGGATCGCCCTCGCGGCAGATGCGCCGCTCGTTCCAGGCCGTCTCCAGGAGCGGCCGCTCCCCCTTGGCCGCCGTCATCCCCACGATGTCGTCGTGATAGACCGTCGGTCCCGTGGTGGGTCTCATCTGCGCGATCGCGATCCAGCCGGAGCCCTCCTTCAGCGGGATCCACAAGATCAGGTCCGCGAAGGAGAGGTCGGCGAGGAGCTGCCAGTCGGAGACCAGCGAGTGCATCCACTCCAGGTCCGCATCGTCGAGCGCGGTGTGACGGACCGCCAGGTCGCTTAGAGTCGGCACCCGTGCATCATGCGTTCTTTGCAGGCCCGAACGCGAATCGGGTGAGTCCGGCTGGAAAGATGCCGCTTATGGAGCAGACCCCCGACCCGCTGGCCCGGTTCCGCACGGCGGCGGCCACGAGGGAGGCGGCAGGGCTGCGGCGGGTCCTGCGCGCCCGCGCCCCCGACGACGACGGCCTGATCGACCTGGCCTCCAACGACTACCTCGGCCTGGCCAGGGACGAGCGGCTGGTCGAGGCGGCCGTGGCGGCCACGCGAGAGTGGGGTACCGGCTCCACCGGTTCCCGCCTGGTCACGGGCTCCACGGCCCTCCACGCGCGCCTGGAGACGCGCCTGCGCGCCTTCGCCGGAGCGCAGGATGCCCTGGTGTTCTCCTCCGGCTACCTGGCCAACCTGGCCGCCGTCGCGGCCCTGGGCAGGGACGCCCTGGTGGTCTCGGACGCGGGCAACCACGCGTCGATCGTGGACGCCTGCCGGCTGTCGCGCTCGCGGGTCGTGGTCACCCCGCACAAGGACGTGGCGGCCGTGGAGAAGGCGCTGGCCGGCCGGGACGAGGAGCACGCGATCGTGGTCACCGACGCGGTCTTCTCCGTGGACGGCGACCTCGCCCCGCTCGCGGGATTGCACGCGGCGGCGGTGCGGCAGGGCGCGCTGCTGGTCGTCGACGAGGCCCACTCGATCGGGGTCGTCGGCGCTCGCGGGCAGGGCGCGGTGCACGCCGCCGGGCTCGCGGCCGAACCGGGCGTTGTGAGAACGATCACACTGTCCAAATCCCTGGGATCGCAGGGCGGGGCCGTGCTGGGCGCCCCCGAGGTGATCCAGACCCTCGTCGACACGGGACGCTCGTTCATCTTCGACACCGGATTGGCACCGGGCAGCGTTGCGGCGGCACTCGCCGCCGTCGATATCCTTCACCATCAGCCCGAACTGCCCGGACGCGTGCGAACCAGGGCGAGGGAGCTGGCCGCGATGGCCCGCGATCTCGGCCTGGAGACCGGCGATCCGGCGGGTGCGGTCGTCCCCATCGTGCTCGGCCCACCCGAGACCGCGCTTCGGGCCGCCCTCATCTGCGCGGAACACGGGGTGCGCGCCGGATGCTTCCGGCCGCCCTCGGTGCCGGTCGGCCGCTCTTGTCTGCGGTTGACGGCACGGGCCAATCTGAGTTCCGATGATCTAGCGGTGATCCGGGGTGCACTCACCGCCGTGGCCGAGATGAAGGTGACCATGTGAGCGACGACTCCCCGAGGATCCCGAAGTACTACGACGTCAAACGTAGCCTGCTCACCCTCACCAAGAGCCTGCCCGCGGGCAGCGCCCTGCCGCCGGAACGGGCCCTCGCGGTCCGCTTCGAGACGTCGCGCACGACCGTGCGCCAGGCCCTGTCCGAGCTCGTGGTCGAGGGCCGCCTGGTGCGCATCCAGGGCAAGGGGACGTTCGTCGCGCAGCCCAAGGTCGCCCAGGTCCTCCAGCTGACCTCCTACACCGGGAACCTGAGGACCGCCGGCCTCGAACCCGACACCAAGATCCTCGACACCAGTTACGTCACCGCCGACGAGCCGCTGGCCCGCCGCCTGGCCATCAACGCCGGTGGCCGCGTACTGCGCATCCACCGCCTGCGCCTGGCCAACGGCGAGCCGATGTCGATCGACACCACCCACCTGTCGGCCCGGCGCTTCCCCCGCCTCCGGCGGGAGCTCGAGGTGCACTCCTCGCTGTACGAGACGCTGTACAACGCGTACAACGTGCGGCTGACCGACGCCGAGGAGATCATAGAGACCGTGCTGGCCACCCCGTACGACGCGCAGGTGCTCGGCGTCGACGTCGGCCTGCCGATGCTCCTGCTCACCCGGCACGCCTTCGACGCGGACGGCAACCCGGTCGAGTGGGCCCAGTCCCTGTACCGGGGAGACCGCTACAAGTTCGTCACCCGCCTGCGCCGCCCCTGACCCGGCCCCCGACGCCCACGACGGCGCCGGGCCGTGCGGACGCACGCGCCCGCGCGGTCCCGCCCGCCTAAGGTGAGACGGGTGAGCATTCTCGTGGTCACCGGGACCGACACCGGGGTGGGGAAGACGGTCGTCACCGCGGCGGTGGCCGCGCTCGCCAGGGAGCGGGGCTCCTCGGTGGCGGTGGTGAAGCCCGCGCAGACCGGGGTGTCCGGTGCCGAGCCGGGCGACGTGGACGACGTCATCCGGCTGTCCGGGGTACGCACGACCTTCGAGCTGGCCAGGTACCCCGCCGCGCTGTCCCCCGCCGCGGCGGCGCGCCTGTCCGGCCTGCCGCCGGTCTCCGTCACGCGGGCGGCGGCCCGGATCAAGGAGCTGGCCGACTCGCACCGGCTGGTGATCGTCGAGGGGGCGGGCGGGCTGCTCGTCCGCTTCGACGAGGAGGGGGCGACCCTCGCCGACCTCGCCCGGGCGCTCTCGGCCCAGGTGCTCCTGGTGACCAGGGCCGGGCTGGGCACGCTCAACCACACCGCGCTGACGCTGGAGGCGATGGCCCACCGAGGGCTGGAGCCCGCCGGAGTGGTGATCGGCTCCTGGCCGGCCGAACCCGGCCTCGCCGAGCGGAGCAACGTGGCGGACCTGGAGATGCTGGCCGCCCGGCCGCTGGCGGGCGCCCTCCCGGAGGGGGCCGGGTCGCTGGAGCGCGACGCCTTCGCCCGCGCGGCCCGCGCGGGACTGGGCCCGGCGCTGGGCGGCGGCTTCGACCCCCCTTCCTTCCGCGCCACCCTTAGGCTTTCCCCGTAGCCGGAGCCGCGGAGTTCCTCTCCACACTGGAGGTATTTGATGAGCGACATCCTCGAGATCGCCCGGACCCAGGTGCTGGAGGAGGGACGCGGCCTCGACGCGGCGCAGGCGCTGCGCTGCCTGGAGCTGCCCGACGACCGCCTGGCCGAGCTGCTGGCCCTCGCCCACGAGGTGCGGATGAAGTGGTGCGGTCCGGAGGTGGAGGTCGAGGGGATCGTCTCCCTCAAGACCGGCGGCTGCCCGGAGGACTGCCACTTCTGCTCGCAGTCGGGGCAGTTCTCCTCCCCGGTCCGCGCCGTCTGGCTGGACATCCCCTCGCTGGTCGAGGCCGCCAGGGAGACCGCGGCGACGGGAGCCACCGAGTTCTGCATCGTGGCCGCCGTACGGGGCCCCGACCGGCGGCTGATGGACCAGGTCCGCCAGGGTGTGAAGGCGATCCGCGAGGCGGTCGACATCAACGTCGCGTGCTCGCTGGGCATGCTCACCCAGGAGCAGGTGGACGAGCTGGCCGAGATGGGCGTGCACCGCTACAACCACAACCTGGAGACCGCGAGGTCGCACTTCGGCAAGGTCGTCACCACCCACACCTGGGAGGAGCGCTGGGACACCTGCCTGATGGTGCGCGAGGCCGGGATGGAACTGTGCTGCGGCGGCATCGTGGGCATGGGCGAGACGCGGGAGCAGCGCGCCGAGTTCGCCGGGCAGCTCGGCGAGCTGGCGCCCGACGAGGTCCCGCTGAACTTCCTCAACCCGCGTCCCGGCACCCCCTTCGCGTCCTTCCCGCTGCTGGAGGGGTCGGAGGCGCTGCGGACGATCGCCACCTTCAGGCTCGCGCTGCCCCGCACGATCCTGCGCTACGCGGGGGGCCGCGAGCTGACCCTGGGCGACCTGGGCACCCGTGACGGCATGCTCGGCGGCATCAACGCGATCATCGTGGGCAACTACCTGACCACCCTGGGCCGTACGGCCGAGGCCGACCTCGGCCTGCTGGTGGACCTCAAGATGCCCATCAAGGCGCTCTCCGACACCCTCTGAGCCCCGCGAAGGCTCCTCGCGAGAGACGCGAGGGGCCTCGCGAGCCGGCGGTCACCCCGGCGGGCCCGCGCTCCGGCCCGTACCCGATCCCCCGCCGGTCCCGTGCGGCCCGCACGGGCTCGCCACCAGGTGTTGCACGGCCTATTTCCGGATAGACGCGATATGCGACGGCCGCATTAGGCGAAGGGATCTGGGCAGGGAGAACAATCCCTGTCCGGCTAAGTGACTGACTGGTAGGTTGCGCGATATGGAGTCTCCCAAGCACGCAGGTGACATAGCGGTCGCCGTCTCCAAGGCATACGGCATCGAGACCATGTTCACCCTGTCCGGCGGGCACGTCTTCCCGCTCTACGACGGTGCGGTCCACGAGGGCATGCCCATCCTGGACGTCCGCCACGAGCAGAGTGCCGTCTTCGCCGCCGAGGCGACCGCGCGGCTGACACGCAAACCCGGGCTGGCCGTGCTCACCGCGGGCCCCGGCATCACCAACGGCGTCAGCGGGGTGGCCACCGCGCACTTCAACGGGTCCCCCGTGGTGGTCATGGGAGGCCGCGCCCCGCAGTCGCGCTGGGGGTCGGGCGCGCTGCAGGAGATCGACCACCCGCCGCTGTTCGCGCCCATCACCAAGCTGGCCTTCACCGGCTCCGGCGCCGACTCCGTCGCGCAGGACGTGGAGATGGCCTTCCGCACGGCCCTCGCCCCGCACCGCGGTCCCGTCTTCCTCGACTTCCACATGGACCACCTCTTCTCGGCCGCGCCCGCGCTCGAGGAGGCCCCCGAGACGCTGACCCCGTCGCCGCTGGAGCCCGACCCCGAGGCGCTGGCCACGATCGCTCAGCTGATCGCCGAGGCCCAGCACCCGGTGCTGGTGCTCGGCTCGGACGTGTGGATGGACCGTGCCGAGGAGGTCGCCAGGAGCTTCGTCGAGGAGTACCGCCTGCCGGTCATCCCCAACGGCCAGGGCCGCGGCATCCTGCCCGCCGGTCACGAGCTGCTGGTCACCCGAGCCAGGGGGATGGCGTTCTCGCAGGCCGACCTGGTGATCGTGGCGGGCGCCCCGATCGACTTCCGCCTCGGCTACGGCTGGTTCGGCGGCAAGGACGGCGCCCCGCTCGCCAAGGTCGTGCACCTGGCCGACGCGCCGTCGCAGCTGACCACGCACATGGATCCCGCGGCCGTCGCCGCCGGCGACCTCTCGCTGCTCTTCTGGAGCCTCGGCGCGGCCTGTGCCAACGCGGGCGTCTCCCCCAAGACCTACGCGCCCTGGGTGACGCAGCTGTCCGAGGCCGCCTCGGCCGCCATCGCCGCCGACACCGCCCTGCTGGAGTCCGCGTCCGACCCGATCCACCCGATGCGGATCTACGGGGAGCTGAGCAAGATCCTCGCCGACGACGCCGTGGTGATCGGCGACGGCGGCGACTTCGTCTCGTACGCGGGCAAGTACGTCGAGCCGCGGCAGCCGGGCAACTGGCTCGACCCGGGCCCGTACGGCTGCCTGGGCACCGGCCTGGGCTACGCCATCGCCGCCAGGATCGCCCGTCCCTCCTCACAGGTGGTGCTGCTGCTCGGCGACGGCGCGGCCGGCTTCTCGCTGATGGACGTGGACACGCTCGTACGACACCGCCTGCCCGTCGTGATGATCTGCGGCAACAACGGCATGTGGGGCCTGGAGAAGCACCCCATGCAGATGCTCTACGGCTACGACGTGGCCGCCGAGCTGCAGCCGCAGTGCCGCTACGACCAGGTGGTGACCGCCCTCGGCGGCGGCGGCGAGCTCGTCACCGACCCGTCGGAGATCGGCCCGGCCCTGCGCCGCGCGTTCGACTCCGGCATCCCCTACATGGTCAACATCGCCACCGACCCCTCGGTGGCCTACCCCCGGCACACCACGGGCATCTAGGAGAGCGCCACCGGGCTCGCGCACGAGGACCGGAAGGTCCGCGGCGCGAGCCGGTCGTCACACCACGCGGGACCGTGGCCTGCCGGTCGTCACCTGGCGAGACTAGGGCTTGCCGGTCGGCGTCGCGGAGGGCGTCGGCGGGCAGTCGGCGATGGCGGCGATGATCTCCACCGGCTTGGACGGGTCCCACATCGTGCCCCCGCCCGGGCGGGACTCGACGATCTGGGTGCAGTTCTCCGGCTTGACGTCGGCGCTGTAGGAGAGCGTCACCTTGAAACCCGCCTGCTTGAGCGTCGCGCTCGCCGTCTCCGGCTTCATGCCGACGGTGTCCGGGACACTCCTCTTCGGCTTCGGAGTCGGGGTCGGCGTGGGGGTGGGAGTCGGTTTCGGCGTCTTCGTCGCCGTCGTCGGGGTGGGGGTCGGTGACTTCTCATCCGGAGTGGGCTCCGGGGTGGGCCGGGTGTTCCCCTGCCCGCGCGTCACTCTCGGAGTTGGCGACGTCGTCTTGCGGGGGGGCTTCCTCGTCCCCGTCTTCTTCGTCTCACCGACGTCGGGCGTGGCCACCGGGTGCTTCATGGAATCGATGGTCGACGCCTCCCGGGAGGCAGCCATGCCGTTGATCGCCACCGCGACGAGGCCGGCGCACATCACGGCCGCGACCGCCGACGCCGCGACCAGCCCGCTCTTGCTCCGCGGCTTCCGCGCGGCACGGCGGCCACGGCCCTGCCCGCCCGCCTCGACGGCCGCCCCGGCTCCCGCCGTCGGCGCGGTGAAGTGCTGCGAGCCTCCCTGCCAGCCGCCGGTCGACGCCTGCGATCCCTGCCAGTTTCCGGTCGGCGCCTGGGCGTCCTGCCAGCCGCCGGCGGGGCTCTGAGCGCCCTGCCAGCCCGTTTGGGGCGTGGCCGATCCCTGGCCCTGCCAGCCGGTCTGCCCCTGCGAGCCTGCCTGCGGAGCCTGTGACTGCCAGCCGGTCTGCCCTTGCGGACCCGCCTGGGGAGCCTGCGCCTGCCAGCCGGTCTCCGGCGGCGCGGCCTGCTGCGCGGACGACAGCGTGTCGCCGCCCTCCGTGCCGAAGGCCGCCTGCCTGGCGGCGGCGCTCATGGCCGCGGCGCTGGGAAAGCGCCGGGCCGGATCCTTGGCGAGGGAGCGCTCCACAAGCGCGCGAACCGCGGGCGGAATGTCCGGCGGCAGCGGCGGCGGCGCCTCGCGGATGTGCTTGAGCGCGATGGTGACGGGCGTGTCGCCGTCGAACGGGCGCTGCCCGGCCAGGCACTCGTACGCCACCACGCCCAGCGCGTAGATGTCCACGGCGGGTGTGACGGGCGCACCCTCGGCCTGCTCGGGCGCGCAGTAGGCGGCGGTGCCGAGCACCATGCCCGCGTCCGTGAGTCGGCTCGCGGTGTCGGACCTCGCGATGCCGAAGTCGGTGAGCACGAGCGTGCCGTCCGAACGCACCAGCAGGTTGCCCGGCTTGATGTCCCGGTGGACGATGCCCTGGTCGTGGACCGCCTGCAGTGCCGAGGCCGCCTGGGCGATGAGGTCCATCGCGGCCCCTGGAGCGATCCTTCGCAGCCGCCCGAGCAGGCGGTCGAGCGGCTCGCCGTCGACGAACTTCATCACCAGGTATGCCGTCGCCCCCGCGCCAGGCACCTCGTGAACCCCGTAGTCGTACACGTCGACGACCCCGGGGTGGTTGATCGTCGCCATCGCCCGGGCCTCACCCTGGAAGCGAACCAGGAAGCCCGGATCGTCGGTACGGCCCGGAAGCAGCACCTTTACGGCGACAGTGCGGGCCAGGACGATGTCCTCGCCCTTCCACACCTCGCCCATACCGCCGGCGCCGATGCGGGTGCTTAGGCGATACCGCCCCGCCAGCGTCGTGCCTTGGGCCACCATGACTCCCCCGTAACCCTCTCCACTCCTACCTCAGAGCTCTCAACAAAGCGCACCCGTATCGCGGCACCGTCACAGCGCTGTAACGAAACCCTGCATGCCAGATGGCTCACAAACGAGACGCGTGCCGTAGCATCGCACAAAACCCGGCGCTTTTGGGCGTACTTGTGCACCTTGCAGGCCCTTGTGTCCAGGGCCACTCGGGAGTCACGCAGGAAACAGCCAACCCGGGTGCCACGGCGTCACCCCGAGATATCCGGGGTGAACTCCCTAAAACCCTACAAGGGTACGCAAAAAACACCTAAGCCGGGGTGAAACCGGCCGGTGTCAACCGCTCGTCGTGCCGTGCTCGGCGCAGCGCGCGGACCAGCCGCCGGGGGTCACCTGCACCACCATCCGGCGGCGGCAGCGGGAACAGTAACGGGGCGGCTCCATCGCACGGGCCGCCAGGCACGCGGCGTGGTCGGCCTCGCCCTCCGGGCGCCCGCAGTGGTCGCAGTACGGGGTCACGGGACCAGACCCTATGCTGACGCGCATGACGCTCGCTCCCGGTCTGCAGGCACGGCTTCTCATCATGGTGGAAAGGGAGGACACCGCGACGAAGGTCGGCAGCGGTGACGTGCCGGTGCTGGCGACTCCCCGCCTGCTCGCCTTCGCCGAGCGGGCCACCGTCCAGGCGATCGCGGGCGCCCTGGCCCCGGGCCAGACCTCCGTGGGCACCCGGGTCTCCCTGGAGCACCTGGAGGCCAGCCCGATCGGCACGCACGTCGAGATCGCCGTCGAGCTCACCGAGGTCGACGGGCGCCGCCTGGTCTTCGGCTTCACCGCCCGCGACCGGAAGGCCCTCGTCGCCTCGGGAACGATCGAGCGCGTCGTCGTCGACCGCGAGCGCTTCCTCGCCCGGCTCGTCAGCGACGACGGGACTACTCGATGACGGCGATCAGGTCGCCCTCCTGGATGACGTCGCCATCGGCGACCTGAAGCCTGGCGATCACGCCGCCCTCCTCGGCGAGAACCGGGATCTCCATCTTCATCGACTCGAGGATGACCACGGGGTCGCCTTCCTCGACGGGGTCCCCCTCGGCCACGAGGATCTTCCAGACGTTCGCCACCATCTCGGCGCGGATCTCAGCCACCGGAAACTCCCATCGTTCAACGTTCTTCAACTGTGCCAGACAGAGCCGATCACGTCCGTATACGGACCGCCAGTTCCGTGTCGCGGTTTTCGCCGACGAGTTCCGGCCGTTCCGGCGACCCGGCGTAGAACGGAGGAACCGCCCGGGATCCTCCGCGTAGCCCGCGTGAGGCCTAGAGACGGTGAATCGGGGCCAGCCTGTCGATCACCCGGGCCATCGCCTCCACGACCGTCGGGTCGTACTCCCGGCCCACGCCGAGCCGGAGCCGTTCCAGGGCGGCACCCGCCCGGTCGCGGTCGCTGGAACCACCGACGAGATCGTCGTAGGCGTTGGCCGCCTTGATGATGCGGCTGGCCATCGGAGGCTGCTCCGCGCAGGTGTCGCACTGGCGGCGGACGATCTCGGCCACCCGGTCCAGCACCCCGGTCTGCTTGATCACCTCCGCGCCCAGCTCGGCGATGCGCCGCGCCTGCTCGGGGTCGGTGAGGACCGTGGCGCCGCCGGGAATGGGATCGCGCAACGACAGCTGGCCGATGTCGTGCATGAGCGCGGCGTACTCCAGCTCCAGCAGCTCGGGCTCCGCCGTGCCGAGCTCCCGCCCGACCGCCACCGACAGGCGGCTCACCCGGCGGGAGTGCCCCGGCTCGACGTACCCGCCGACCTCGGTGACCCGCGCCAGCGCCCGTACGGTCTGCAGGTAGGTCGCCCTGATCCCGGCGTACTTGCGGAAGGCGACCTGGGTGACCAGCAGCGGCGCGGCGAAGACCAGCAGCGCGGTCATGCCCATGCTGTGCGAGGCGAGCGCGAGCAGGATGCCCGAGGCGGCGACGGCGGCCCCCAGCGGCGCGGCCATCCACAGCTCGTCGTGGACGGCCACCCTGAGAGCGGCACGCACCTGCTCGGCCCGCAGCACGGCGGCCAGCAGCACGTCGACCACCACCATGAGCAGGATGAACAGGGCCATCACGCCGAGCGCGGGCCACCAGCCGCTCTCCCCGCCCCTGGCCAGGTCGAACAACGGCCCGGCCAGGGGCCGGTAGGCCAGCGCGAGCAGGGCGCCGGTGAAGAGCCTGCGTGCCATCCCGTCCAGCTGGGGCGGGCGGCCCACCGCGAGGTGCGGCAGCGCCCCCGCGACCATGCCGGCCGCCAGCACCGCGACGACCTGCAGCGCCGAATGCTCCGCGGGAACGCCGCCCATGTCCAGCAGGAGCGTGTAACCGAGCGCGGCCGCCGCGCCGATCGGCGCCACCTCCCTGTTGCCGGGCATGGTGAGCCTGGCCAGCTCCCCGATCGCGATCAGCGCGCCGAAGGCGACGGCGATCTGGGGGTCGAGCAGGCCGGTCGCGGCCGTGTGGGCCACCCCGGCCACCGCCAGGAGCCCCGCCGCGCAGATCAGCAGGAGCTGGCCCGAGTCGAGCGTCTGGAAAACCCGGTTGGCGCCGGAGCCGTTCATCGCTCGGACACCACCTGGATGGGCACGGTCGGGTCGTCGTGGTCCTTCGCCGTGGTCTCCGACACGTCGACCGGGGGCGTGACGACCGTGCGCGGCGGCTCCCAGCCGTCACGGTCGACGGCCTTGACGAAGGCGACCACCATCACCGGGTCGAACTGGGTGCCGGCGCCCTTGCGCAGCTCGGCCATCGCCACCTCGCGCGAGCGGGCGTTGCGGTAGGAGCGGTCGGAGGTCATCGAGTCGAAGGCGTCGGCCACCGCGATGATCCTGGCGAACTCCGGGATCTCGTCCCCCGCCAGGCCCATCGGGTAACCCTTGCCGTCCTGCCGCTCGTGGTGGTGCATGATCCCGGCGAACGCCTCGTCCAGGAAGTCGATGCCGCGCACGATCTCCAGCCCGCGCATCGGATGGAGCTGGATGGCCGCGAACTCCTCCTCGCTGAGCGGGCCGTCCTTTTGCAGCACCTTGGTCGGCACGCCCAGCTTGCCGACGTCGTGCAGCATCCCGGCGTAGCGGATCGCGCGCAGCCGCTCGGACCCCATGCCGATCTCCTCGGCGATCATTCCGGCGGCCAGGGAGACGCGGGTGCAGTGGCCGCGCGTGTAGTAGTCCTTGGTCTCCACGGCCTGGCAGAGCGCGGCGATCGTCGCGTCGTAGGAGCGCTGCTGCGCGAGGTACTGGCCGAAGGCCCAGCGGGCCACGAAGAGCGGAAGCAGCACGAGCACCGCGGAGATCGAGCTGACCGTGGCCCACAGCCCGGCGATCAGCAGCCCGAAGGTGGCGTAGCCGAAGTAGGAGACCATGAACTGCGCCACGCCCCGCAACGGCACCTGGTCGGCCTGGCCGGTGAGCTTCAGCACGATCGCGATCAGGACGAAGTTGAGGGGCACGAAGACGGCCGCCGCGCCCGCGAACGGCACGATGATGGCGTCGAACCCGTCGATGGTCGGCACCCCGGACCTGCCGCCGAGCCACACGTAGACCCGGCCCGCGACATAGCCGCAGATCGCGAACTGGGCGCTGTTGAACAGCCGCTTCACCAGCGGCAGGCCGGGCCGCACGCTGAACATGGCCGTCATGCCGACCAGCGCCGCCCCCTCGGGGCCGAGCAGCACCACCGCGGCGAGCACGGCGGAGAAGCTGACCGACACCGCGGCCTGCCGGACGTGCAGCAGGGTGGGCACCGACTCGCACACCAGGAACAGCAGGGCCAGCACCATGAGGTTGGACCAGTCGAGCGGATCCAGCCGGCCGTCCTCGGCCACGTTGTATCCGAGCAGCGCGAACGCGGCTCCGATGACAAGGATCAGATAGACCTTGGCAAACCACGGCAGTCCACGCAAAGCGGCCACCCTAGTGTTCCTAAAGGGCGCGTGCTCAGGTCCAGGAAATCCCAGGAAAGACCGGGGTGACCGTTTCCTTTAACATGCGCTGCCTCCACGTCGATTTCGCACCCAGGCTATCGAAGCGAACCTGCTCAGGAGAGCGAGACGACCAATCGCAAGCAAAGCGTAATCAAGCAATCACCGGCCGCCATCGATGCCCGGGCCCGCCCAGGGGCGCCTCGGTGGCCTGCGCCGTCACAGGCTCGCGAGCCTGGTCCTCGCCCAGTCGACGGTGCTCTTCAGCCCGACGGCCAGATCCGTCTGGGGACGCCAGCCGATCCCCTCGAACGCGGGGGCCGGGTCGACGGCCATCGCGGGGAGATCGCCCAGGCGGGTGGGAGCCTCGCCCGGCGCGTCGGCGACACCGGCCGCCTCCGCGACCAGGGAGTGCAGCCTCCGGTCGGTGGTCTGGACGCCGGTGCCCAGGTTGAAACGGCCGCCGCCGCCCTCGGTGCCGCAGGCGCGGGCGAAACCGTCCACCACGTCGTCGACGAAGATGTAGTCGCGAGTCTGGGAGCCGTCGCCGTACACCACCGTGGGGGTGCCGTTGAGCAGCGCGTCGGTGAAGATGGCGACCACCCCCGCCTCGCCGTCGGGCGACTGGCGCGGGCCGTAGACGTTGGAGAGCACCAGCGTGGTGTAGTCGATGCCGTGCAGCGCCTTGAACGTGGCCAGGTAGGTCTCCGCGCTCAGCTTGGAGGCGGCGTACGGGGAGCGCGGGTCGGTCGCCGCGCCGCCGGGGACCGGGATGACCGCGGGCCTGCCGTACACCGCGACCGAGGAGGCGAAGACGACCTTGCGGGTGCCTCCGTGGTGGGCCGCCGTCAGGACCGACGCGGTGCCCTCGACGTTGAGCCGGGCGTCGTGGACCGGGTCGGCCACGCTCTTGCGCACGCTGATCTGCGCGGCGAGATGGCAGACGACCTCGGGCCTCCACTCGGCGGCCAGGCCGATCAGGGCCGGGTCACGGATGTCCATCACGTGCAGGGCGAACAGGGGACTCTCCGCGGCGCGGGCCAGGTTGCCCCGGTCGCCGCCCGACAGGTCGTCCACGACCGCGACCTCGTGCCCGTCGGCCAGCAGCCGGTCGACGAGGGTGGATCCGATGAATCCCGCCCCGCCGGTCACGAGTATGCGCATGGTGAACCCCCATCGTCGTATGGCCAAGGCCGTACGAGAGATCCTAGGAGGTCAGCGAGCCAGTTCGGAGCGCACCTGGTCGATACGGCTGAGCACCTTGGCCCGCAGGTCGGCCGAGGCCTGGTCACAGCCGCAGTGCTTGGCGACGAGTTGCTTGACGACCTGCTCCAGGCCGTACTCCTCCAGGCAGGGGTGGCACTCGTCCAGGTGCTCGCGGATGTCGGCGCAGTTGCCCTCGTCGAGCTCGCCGTCCAGGTAGGTGTAGACCTTGTCCAGGACCTCGCGACAGTCGGTGTCGTGGTGGTCGCCGCAGCTCATGCGATCACCCGGCCCCGGGGCAGGGAGCCCGTGCCGGCGGGCTCGTCTTTCCTGTCTCGCTCGTTCACTTCGCACCCTCCGCGGGAACCAGGCCACGCTCGCGGGCGTAGTCCTCAAGTTGGGTCCGCAGCTGGCGGCGGCCACGGTGCAGCCGCGACATCACGGTCCCGATGGGGGTCCCCATGATGTCGGCGATCTCCTTGTACGGGAAGCCCTCGACGTCGGCGAGGTAGACCGCGATGCGGAACTCCTCGGGGAGCGCGGCCAGCGCCCGCTTCACGTCGGTGTCGGGGAGGTGTTCGAGCGCCTCGATCTCCGCCGACTTCAGCCCGGCCGAGGTGTGCGACTCGGCCCTGGCCAGCTGCCAGTCCTCGATCTCCTCGGTGCCCGACTGCTTGGGCTCCCGCTGCTTCTTGCGGTAACTGTTGATGAAAGTGTTCGTCAGGATCCGGTAAAGCCAGGCCTTGAGGTTCGTGCCTTGCTGGAACTGGTGAAAGGACGCGAAGGCCTTCGCGAAGGTCTCCTGAAGAAGGTCCTCGGCGTCCGCGGGGTTCCGGGTCATCCGAAGCGCGGCGGAGTAGAGCTGGTCGAGATAGGGCATGACATCCCGCTCGAACCGTGTGCTCCGCTGCTCCAGAGTCTCCTCGTCTGTCGCAGGGACCTGACCCACCCCCTTAAGATCGCCGGAGTCCTGCTGACGCGGGACACCGTACTGAGCGGAGAATACCCGCTCGTCAGGGATAGGCCGATCACCGGGGCGGGTGACGGGTTCGATCAAGGCGAGCATCTGCTTGCCAACCTCCGAAAGGATCGTGCGTTGTCCGCTTGCAACACACCCGCACTGCCATCTGTTCCCGCAAGATAGAAGGTGACGAACGACCCGGTACGGGGAAAAAGAAGGTACGTACCGGTAGGTAGTTGAAAGACCACCGGATCCTCCCGACGCCAGGAGCTGCTTGTGCTGCCCATCCCGGCCGAAGAGCTGAACGGCTCAGGTGCGCTCGGGCCGTACTGGACCTTTTACCACGCGGTCGTGGCCGAGCAACTGAGCCGATGGCTGCCGGAAACCCCGTCCACCGTCCTCGACATGTCCTGCGGCGACGGCCGCTGGGCCGTCCAGGCGGCGAAGGCGGGACACCGGGTGATCGAGGTGGTCGACTTCCGCAGGCCCACGAACGGTCAGCCGCTGCACGACATCTCCAAGGTCAGCCAGGTACGCGCCGACGACCTGCGTTTCCTGCCCGACTGCAGCGTGGACGCCGTGCTCGCCGAGGAGCGGGCGATGTCGGTGGAGCTGATGGCCGAATCCGCGATCGGCGACGTCGCCAGGGTCCTGCGTCCCGGCGGCCGGGCGCTGGTCTGCGTCGACTCCCTGGTGCTGGGGATGGCGATACTCGCCGAGCAGAACTACTGGGCCCATCTGCGCCAGACCGGCGAGGTCATGCTCGTGCCCTGGCCCGACGGCAGCATCACCCGGTGCTTCAGCAGCGCCCAGCTGCGCGAGCTGCTCACCGACGCCGGACTTGAGGTCGAGTGGATACGACCCCGCACGGTGCTGTCCCCCTCCACGGTCGACCACGTGCTCGCCTCCGACTCCCGGGCGCTCGCCTGGCTGGTCAACACGGAGCTGGACGCCCACCCGGACGACGACGACACGGTGGGCATCCACCTGGTGGCCAGCGCCCGGCGCCCCTGAGGCCCGGTGGCCGCACCCCTGGGGCGCGGCCACCGGGCGGGCTCAGCGCCTGCGCTCGCGCCGGGACTGGCACGGCACGCAGCGGGCCGCCTCCGGCCGCGCCTCCAGCCTGCTCTCGGGGACCGGCGCCCCGCAGTCCGCGCAGAGGCCGTAACCTCCCTCGTCCATCCGTCTGAGCGCCTCCAGCACCGAGCGCCGGTGCCGGGTGGCCACCTCCAGCAGGGCCCGGTTGCGATCGGAGTCGGTCAGGTCGGAGCCGGCGTCGGCCGG
This sequence comes from Streptosporangium sp. G12, assembly GCF_052983175.1. Lineage (NCBI taxonomy): Bacteria > Bacillati > Actinomycetota > Actinomycetes > Streptosporangiales > Streptosporangiaceae > Streptosporangium > Streptosporangium sp. G12. The sequence continues at coordinate 62,792 of NZ_JBRIQO010000039.1, forward strand.
GGACCGATCCCGTTCCCGTACGGCGGGGGAGTCCCCGCGAAGCACTCCGATGGACCGGTCGAGTTCGGCGAGCATGCTCTTCAGGCGCTCGCGCGCGGTCGCGACATCCACGAATCCGCACCTCCGGGAAGCCGGGGCGGCCTGTGTGGGGATCCCCGGCTCTCCCGTCAGGCGCAAAAAAAGGGGGCTCTGTGACGGCGATCTCGTGACCTCGTCATCGCACTGATACGCCACTCCGCCACGAGGAATCGCTTTCCTCACCGGATGCCCACTTGGCGAAAGTTTTACACCGGATCACCCGGCGCTTTCGGAAAGGGCGTGGCCGCCGCCCTCGCCCGCGGCCTCGAATCACCCGGCGCTCCCGAAGAAGCGCCCGGCCGTCGCCCTACGCCTCCTTCATCGGCTCGACGAGCTCCGGGCTGTTGTTGCGCACCGAGTTGACGGCGGTGGAGACCGGATGGATCTCCAGTCCCGTGGAGCCCGCCGGGATCAGGAACCCCTGCGCGTCGGGCACCCCGGGGTCGAGCCACTCGCCCCAGCGGTCGCGCTCGATCAGCATCGGCATCCGGTCGTGGACCCTGCCCGCCTCGTCCACGGCGTCGGTCGTGATGATCGTGCAGGTCACCAGCCAGGAGAGCGGGTCGTCGTCGTCCCGGCCCCGGTCCCGCCAGAACTCGTACAGTCCCGCCATCGCCATCACGCCACCGTCGGCGGGGCGGACGAAGTAGGGCTGCTTCTTCGGCTTCCCCTTGGCGTCCTTCTCGTCCAGCACGACCCACTCGTAGTAGCCGTCGGCCGGGATCAGGCACCTGCGCTCGGCGAACGCCTTGCGGTAGGCGGGCTTCTCCGCCACCGTCTCCACCCGCGCGTTGATCATCTTCGAGCCGATGGACGGGTCCTTCGCCCAGGCAGGGACCAGCCCCCAGCGGACCACGCGAAGCTGCCTGACCGGCCGGCCTTCCGGTTCGGCCTTCGGCACCCGGCTCATCACCGCGTACACCGGTTTCGTGGGCGCGACGTTGTAGTCGGGCCTGAGTTCCTCGTCGGCCGCTCCGTCGAGCTCGACCTGGAACTCCTCCAGCAACTCCTGCTTGGCCCGCGCAGACGCGTATCTTCCGCACATCTCTCCACTTTCCCACGCCACGACGCACCGGGGAGTCCCCAACCCCGTTTTCCGATCTTGCCGCGCCCTCCCGGCGGTGCCGCCGGGTGTCGCGGTGACGACGCCTTACCCGGCCTACCCGGCTCCTCACCTCACCGATCGCGCCGCCCTTCCGCACCCGGGCACGGAAGGGCGGCGCGGGGCGGGCAACGGTAGGCTTTCGACCATGTCCGCTCCGCTGTGGCCCGCGCCGACCGCGACCGAACCCGTCCGCGCGACCGTCCCCCTGCCCGGGTCGAAGTCCGTGACCAACCGCGCGCTGCTGCTCGCCGCGCTGGCCGAGGGACCCGGCACGGTACGCCTGGCGCTGCGCAGCCGCGACGCCGACCTGATGGCGGACGCGCTGCGGGCGCTGGGCGCGACGATGGTCCCCTCCAACGAGAGCGCCTCCAGCGTCGACTGGGCGATCACGCCCGGCCCCGTCACCGGCGGGGCCCGCATCGACGTGGGGCTGGCGGGCACGGTCATGCGCTTCGTGCCGCCGATGGCGGCGCTGGCCAGGGGCGAGGTCTTCTTCGACGGCGATCCGCACGCCCGCAAGCGCCCGATGGGCCCGATCCTGCGCGCGCTGCGCGCCCTCGGCGCCGAGGTGACGGGCGACGCGCTGCCGTTCACGGTGCGGGGACCGCTGGCCGGCGGCGAGGTCAGGCTCGACGCGTCCGGCTCGTCGCAGTTCCTCTCCGGCCTGCTGCTGGCGGCGGCGCGCTTCGAGAAGGGCGTGACGGTACGCCACGAGGGCCCGCCGATCCCCTCGCAGCCGCACATCCGGATGACCGTCCAGATGCTTCGCGAGTTCGGCGTCGTGGTGGACGACTCCGAGCCCGACGTCTGGCGGGTCGAGCCCGGCCCCATCGGGGCGAGGGACTTCACGGTGGAGCCCGACCTGTCCAACGCGGCGCCCTTCCTGTCCGCCGCCATGGTGACCGGCGGCACGGTCACCATCCCCGACTGGCCCGCGCGGACGACCCAGCCGGGTGACCAGCTCCGCACGCTGCTGGCCGGCATGGGCGCCTCGGTGGAGCACACGCCCGAGGGCCTGGCGGTCACCGGCACCGGGCGGATCAGCGGCATCGAGGCGGACCTGCGCGACGTGGCCGAGCTGACCCCGACGATCGCCGCGCTGGCCGCTCTCGCGAGCTCCCCCAGCAGGATCGGCGGCGTCGCCCACATCCGCGGGCACGAGACCGACCGGCTGGCCGCCCTGGTCGCCGAGATCAACGGCCTCGGCGGCGACGCGAACGAGACCGAGGACGGCCTGGAGATCAGGCCCCGCCCGCTCACCGGCGGGGTGTTCCACTCCTACGCCGACCACCGGATGGCCACCGCCGGAGCGGTGATCGGGCTGGCCGTGCCCGGCGTCGAGGTGGAGGACATCGCCACCACGGGTAAGACCCTCCCCGAGTTCGCCTCCATGTGGGCGGACATGCTGCGCGGCGTGCGGTGAGGGGCGACCGGTCGGCACGGTCGACAGGCCTCGCGTCCCTTCTCGGGGGCACACCGGGCCGGACAAGGCGGAGAAACTGAGAAAGCGCGAGTACGACGAGGACGACGTCAGGGTCAGGCCGGGGAAGGGATCCCGGCCCCGGACCCGGATCCGCCCTGCCCACGAGGACGCGATCCCGGCGTTCGTGGTGGCCGTCGACCGCGGCCGCTACACGTGCCTGGTCGAGTCGGCGGGTGAGAAGGGCCGTCGCCGCAAGAAGGACCACGCGGAGGGCGCCGCGATGAGCGGCAGGGTCGTGGTCGCCATGAAGGCGCGCGAGCTGGGCCGCAAGGGCATCGTGGTCGGCGACCGGGTGGCCCTGGTGGGCGACGTCTCCGGCATGGCCGACACGCTGGCCCGCGTCGTGCGGGTGGAGCCCCGCACCTCCATGCTCCGCCGCTCCGCGGACGACACCGACAACACCGACGGCATCGAGCGTCCCGTGGTCGCCAACGCCGACCAGCTCGTCATCGTGACGGCCCTGGCCGACCCGCCGCCCCGGCCCCGCATGATCGACCGGATGCTCGTCGCGGCCTTCGACGCCGACATCGACCCGATGCTCTGCCTCACCAAGTCCGACCTCGCCTCACCCGACGAGCTGGTCTCGCTGTACGACCCTCTCGGGGTGCCGTACGTGGTGGTCCAGAAGGGGGGCGGCCTGGAAGAGGTGCGAGAGCGCCTGAAGGGCCGGATCAGCGTGCTCGTCGGCCATTCGGGAGTGGGCAAGTCGACGCTGGTCAACGCCCTGGTGCCGGATGCCAACCGGGCCGTCTCCCACGTGAACGCGGTGACCGGCCGGGGTCGTCACACCTCCACGTCGGCCGTCGCCCTGGAACTGCCGGAGGGCGGCTGGATCATCGACACCCCGGGAGTGCGCAGCTTCGGGCTGGCCCACGTCTCGGTGGAGACGGTCCTGGCGGGCTTCCCCGACCTGATCGAGGGCACCATCCAGTGTCCGAAGGGCTGCAACCACCTTTCCGAGGAGTGCGCCCTGGACGCCTGGGTGGCGGCCGGGCACGCCGACCCGGCCCGGCTCGCCTCCCTGCGCCGCCTGCTCGCCAGCCGCGAGGGCGCCTCCGACGACGACCAGTCGTGAGGGCAGGCCGGAGACGGGACCGAGGCTCGGCGAAGCGGACGAACGGCCGGCGAGGCTCGCCGCGACGCGCCGTCACCAGGTCGCCGTCACCGGGCTGCCGTCGCCGTCAGTGGGGCATCGGCGGTTCGACACGGCGTCAGCGGTTCAACCGGAAGGCCCAGGCGACGGTCATCTCGGACACGAGGGTGCCGTCGGCGGTCCTGATCTCGACGGCGACGTCGAACTCGGGGCGCTCTCCCGCGTCCAGCGTGGCCACGACCTCCTCGCGGGAGGCCCGGAGGCGGGCCTCCGCGACGACCTCGCCCTTCGCGAGCTTCAGATAGCGGATCGCCGCGCTCTTGGCCAGCGGGGTGGCCCGTGACAGCTGGTCGCCGAAGGTGGAGATCATGGCCGCGCCGGAGGCCGTCTCCGCGACGCTGAACAGGGCCCCTGCGTGCGGGCCTCCCACGTGGTTGTGCAGATCGGCCCGGTCGGCCATCCGGGCGACGGCGAAGCCCGGTTCCACCTTGTCGAACGAGATACCCAGCGTCCTGGCGAACGGGACGCTCTGCAGCATGAACTCACCCACGTCAAAGGTCATACCGGAATGCTACTCGCCAGTAACACCGATGCCAACGGATGTTTCACGCGGTATCCGAGCCTGGTGGGACGCGACACGATTGTTCCGCTTGCTCCCTGATCTCCGCCATTCGGCCGTCGACGCGATAGCGTTGGCGCCCGTGACGGGTTACAACGACGATCTTCGCCTCGCGCATGTCATGGCCGACGCCGCCGACGATCTGACCATGCGCCGGTTCAAGTCCATGGACCTGCGGGTGGAGACCAAACCCGACCTCACACCGGTGAGCGACGCCGACCAGGCCGCCGAGGAGGCGATCCGCGCCGCACTCGGCCGGGCCAGGCCGCGCGACGCCGTGATCGGCGAGGAGTTCGGCGCGAGCGGCCACGGCGACCGCTCGTGGATCATCGACCCGATCGACGGCACCAAGAACTACGTGCGCGGAGTGCCCGTCTGGGCCACCCTCATCGCCCTGATGGATCAGGGCCGCGTCGTCGTGGGCCTGGTCTCCGCTCCCGCCCTCGGCCGCCGCTGGTGGGCCGCCCGCGACAGCGGCGCCTGGACCGGCAAGAGCCTCACCAAGGCCACGCGGTGCCAGGTCTCCTCCGTCACCAACCTCGAGGACGCCTCGTTCTCCTACTCCAGCATCAGCGGCTGGGAGGAGGCCGGAAAGCTCGACGCGTTCCTCGACCTGAACCGCTCCGTCTGGCGTAGCCGCGCCTACGGCGACTTCTGGTCGCACATGCTGGTCGCCGAGGGCGCGGCCGACGTGTCGGCGGAACCTGAGCTCTCCCCCTGGGACATCGCGGCGCTGACCGTGATCGTCGAGGAGGCGGGCGGTATCTGGACCGACCTGTCGGGCGTGCCCGACGTCGACGGCGGCAGCCTGCTGTGCAGCAACGGCCCCCTGCACGGCGAGGTCCTCAAACGCCTCGGCAGCGGACCGCTGACCCTCCCTGCCTAGCGATCCGCCCAGCGACCCGTCACCCGCTCCGCCCCCTGCCCAGAGGCCTGTCACCCGCCCCTGTCCCCGCCCAGCGGCCTCTCACCTGCCCCTTGACGGCCTCGCCCACCCCGCTCGGCGATCCTGTCACCCGCCCGCTCGCCGGCCTGCCCCCACCCGGGAGCGTCCACGCGCGGCTCCGTTCCGGGCCGCGCCGGACATCCGGCCGCGTTACCTGCCGCCGGATGTCGGGAAGGTGAACACATCGGCACGTCCGCGAGGACGGCGGCCGGACACGGGAACGTTCCGGCGGGAGGGCTCTCGCACCGGGCCACGCCCGGACCAGGGAGTCTCCGAGGCCCAGCCCACCGGGCCTACCGGACCGGAAACCGAGCGTAAAATCCCGTCTAAGTTCCGGTATTCACATCCGTGGGCCTACCTCTTCCGGCCCCGGTCATGGCTCGTTTCATTTCCGTTCACTTTGCCCCACTTTCATCGGAGGCATCGAGAACAGATCTCACTACGGAGAAGGAACATACCGTGACCAGTGGACAGCGCCGCCTCAGCGCGGTGGCGACGGCCGCGCTCGTCGTATCGCTCGCGGCCGCTTGTGGTGGCGACGCCAAGCCCAACAGTGACGGCAGCACCCCCGCCGCCACCAGCGCGTCCTCCGCCGAGGCGGGTGCCGGCGCGGCCCTGACCGGCGAGATCAAGATCGACGGTTCCAGCACCGTGGCGCCCCTCACCCAGGCCGCCTCCGAGCTCTTCGGCGAGGAGCAGCCGCAGGTGAAAGTGCCGGTCGGCACCTCGGGCACCGGCGGTGGCTTCGAGAAGTTCTGCGCCGGCGAGACCGACATCTCCAACGCCTCCCGCGCGATCAAGGATGAGGAGAAGGCGGCCTGCGACGCGAAGGGCGTCAAGTTCGCCGAGCTCACGGTGGCCGTCGACGCGCTGACCGTGGTGGTTCCCAAGGAGAACGACTGGGTCACCTGCCTCACCACCGACCAGCTCAAGAAGATGTGGGAGCCGGCGGCCGAGGGCAAGATCAAGACCTGGAAGGACGTCGACGCCAAGTTCCCGGCCGAGGAGCTCAAGCTCTACGGCCCCGGCACCGACTCCGGCACCTTCGACTACTTCACCGACGAGATCAACGGTGAGGAGGGCGCCAGCCGCAAGGACTACAGCCCGAGCGAGAACGACAACGACATCGTCACCGGTGTCGAGGGCGCCAAGGGCGGCCTGGGCTACTTCGGCTTCACCTACTTCGAGGAGAACGCCGAGAAGCTGAAGGCCGTGGAGATCGACTCCGGCAGCGGCTGCGTGGCCCCGAGCGTCGAGTCGGCCCAGGCCGGCAAGTACACCCCGCTCGCCCGCCCGCTGTTCGTCTACCCCTCCACCGACGCGGTGAAGCGGCCCGAGGTCGCGGCCTTCCTCGACTACTACGCGGCCAACATCAACGCGATCGCCAAGGACGCGAAGTTCATCCCGCTCAACTCCGAGCAGGAGGCCAAGCTCAAGGCTGACATCACCGCGCTGAAGAGCGCCGGCTGATGTCGGCCCAGCACCGCACGACCGTTCCAGGGGCCCCGGGGTCCCTGGCGCGGTCGCGCCCGCGTTACGGCGAGTTCGTCATCAAGGCCGTTCTCCTGGCCGCGGCGATGGTGTCGGTGGCGACCACGATCGGCATCGTCATCGCGCTCCTCGAACCGACCATCGAGTTCTTCGGTTCGGTGAGCTTCGGGGAGTTCTTCGGCTCCACCAACTGGGGGCCGCTGTTCAACCCGCCGTCGTTCGGCGTGTGGCCGCTCATCGTCGCCACCCTGGAGATCACCCTGATCGCCGTCGTGGTCGCCGTACCGCTCGGCCTGGCCGCCGCGATCTACCTGTCGGAGTACGCCTCCCACCGGACCCGCAAGATCTTCAAGCCGGTGCTCGAGGTCCTCGCGGGCGTCCCGACGGTGGTCTTCGGCTTCTTCGCCCTCACCTTCGTCACCCCGCTGCTGAGGGACGTCTTCCCCTTCCTGGACCTGGACGGCAAGAACGCGCTCGCCGCCGGCCTCCTGGTCGGCGTGATGATCATCCCGATCGTCGCGTCGCTGTCGGAGGACTCGATGGCCGCGGTGCCCAACGGCCTGCGCGAGGGCTCGTACGCCCTCGGCGCCTCCAAGATGCTCACCTCGGTACGCGTCGTCGTCCCCGCCGCGTTCTCCGGCATCGTCGCCGCCATCATCCTGGCGGTCTCCCGGGCCGCGGGCGAGACGATGATCGTCGCGATCGCCGGCGGTTTCAAGTCCGTCTTCACGCTCTACCCGGGCAACGAGATGGCCACGATGGCGGCCTTCATCGCCCAGGCCGGCTCCGGCGACGCCTCTGTCGGCTCGATCGCCTACAAGACCATCTTCGCGGTGGGTTCCCTGCTCTTCGTGATCACCTTCGCGATGAACTACCTCAGCGCCCGCATGGTCCAGAAGTATCGCGAGGTCTACGACTGATGGCCATCCTCTCCACCCCCCGCTCGGCCGTGCAGTTGGCGAGCAAGGGACGCCCTCTCAAGGAACACCTCTTCCGCATCGCGCTGCTGGCCAGCCTCGCGATCGCCCTCTTGTTCCTGGCCATGCTGCTGGTCTACGTCGTCGAGGAGGGCTGGCCCCGGCTCAACTCGATGCTGTGGGAGAACCAGCCCTCGATCCGCCGCCCGGAGACGTCCGGTATCCAGTCGGGCATCTTCGGCACCCTGTGGATCATCGGGCTGACCGCGCTCATGGCCCTGCCCACCGGCATCCTCGCGGCGATCTACCTTGAGGAGTACGCCGACAGGACCAAGTGGTACAACAAGCTGATCGAGCTGAACATCTCCAACCTGGCGGCCGTTCCCTCGATCGTCTACGGCATCCTCGGCCTGGGGATCATCGCTCGCTGGATGCAGTTCGGCTTCACCGTGATGACCGGCGCGGTCACCATCTCGCTGCTCGTCCTCCCCATCGTGATCATCTCCGCCCGCGAGGCCATCCGCGCGGTGCCGCCGTCGATCCGCGAGGGTTCGCTGGCGCTGGGCGCCACCCAGTGGCAGACCATCTACCGCCAGGTGCTCCCGGCGTCGATCCCGGGCATCGCGACGGGCTCGATCCTGGCCCTCTCCCGTGCGATCGGCGAGGCCGCCCCGTTCCTGATGCTCGGTGCCGCGACGCTGGTCCGGTTCAACCCCGAGGGCGTCTGGAGCAGTTTCACCGTCCTGCCCCTGCAGATCTACAGCTTCATCAGCCGTCCTCAGGAGGAGTTCGCCATCCTCGCCGCGGCGGCGATCGTGATCCTGCTGGCGATCCTGCTCCTGATGAACTCCGTCGCCATCTGGCTCCGTAACCGCTATCAGAAGCGCTGGTGAGGTAAGAAATGTCCGAGATTGGAATTTCCGTGCCGAACGTGAACGTGCGCGGCCCCGAAGTCCCCCGCACCATCGAAGCCCTCGACCCGGTCTTCACCGTCTCCAACCTCAGCGTCTTCTACGGCGACTACGAGGCGGTACGCGGGGTCAACCTGACCATCGGCAACCGCGAGATCACGGCCATGATCGGCCCGTCCGGCTGCGGCAAGAGCACGGTGCTCCGCTGCTTCAACCGGATGAACGACCTCATCCCCGGCGCCCGCGCGGCCGGCGAGATCCTGTACCACGACGAGAACCTCTACGGCGACCACGTGGACCCGATCGAGGTCCGCCGCCGGATCGGCATGGTCTTCCAGAAGCCGAACCCCTTCCCCAAGTCGATCTACGACAACATCGCCTACGGTCCCCGGGTCAACGGGATCAAGGGCAACATGGACGAGATCGTCGAGGAGGCGCTGACCAAGGCGGCTCTCTGGGACGAGGTCAAGGACAAGATCAAGCAGAACGCGCTATCCCTGTCCGGCGGACAGCAGCAGCGTCTGTGCATCGCGCGGGCGATCGCGGTGAAGCCCGACGTCATCCTGATGGACGAGCCCTGCTCGGCCCTGGACCCGATCGCGACCACCAAGATCGAAGACCTGATGCAGGAGCTGACGCGCGACTACACGATCGTCATCGTCACCCACAACATGCAGCAGGCCGCCCGCGTCTCGGACCGCACGGCCTTCTTCACCGCCGAGGTTGACGAGGCCGGCGTGCGGCACGGCCGCCTGGTGGAGTTCGACGAGACCAGCCGCATCTTCACCAACCCCACTGACAAGCGGACCGAGGACTACATCACCGGCCGCTTCGGCTAAACCCATATTGGAGGATCCGGGTGATCCAGCCGCAGACGGCACCAGAGGTGGACGGGGACACACGAACGGCGCCCATGCTGCTGGTGGCCGATCCCGAGGTGGCCATGGTCCACGACCTGGCCGCCGTCCTGGAACGCGAAGGGGTACAGGTCATGGGCGTCACCGACGGCGCCCAGGCCCTGTTGCAGGCCGGGGCGCGCCGCCCCGACGTCGTTCTCGTCAGCGCCTCGCTGCCGGTCATAGGGGCGGTGGAGTTCGTCCGCGCGGTGCGATTGACGCGGGCGATCCCCGTCCTGCTGGGCGTGGGCGAGGGGCATGCCCAGCAGGCCGTCCAGGCGCTGACGGCCGGAGCCACCGCGTGCGTGGCCCGGCCGTACCGGGTTCCCGAGTTGCTGCCACTGATCCACGCCGCGTTCACCGGCGAGGCCGGAATCCGCAGGGCACTCGTGGTCGGCCCGGTGGAACTGGACGTCAACGCCTACCAGGTGAAGGTCGACGGCAGGATCGTCCATCTGCCGCTGCGCGAGTTCGAGCTGCTGCACTACCTGATGCGCAACGCGCACCGCACGGTGACGCGGGAGCAGATCATGCGACATGTCTGGAACTCCACCGAGACGACCTCGACCAACACCATCGCGGTGCACGTCAAGCGTCTCCGTGCCCGCCTGGGCGACAACGACGACCGACTGATCCAGACCGTACGAGGAGTGGGCTACCGGCTGGTCGACAGGACGGCGTGACACGTACGCGAGCCTGCGGCTCCACACGGACCGCTCAGTTCGCGGTCGTCTCGCAGCCACGCCCGCCCCTGAAGGCGTTCATGAGGCGCTCGGTCACGCCCTCGATCCTGGCGATGCCGGTCTCCATGCTCGGACTGTCCTCGGTGAGGACGGCCACCGCGTAGTCGTGCCCGTGCCCGCGGATCAGCCCGGCGCTGGCGACCGCCCAGCGCCCGTTCGCCGCGTGCCGCAGCCAGCCGTTCTTCAGCGACACCTCGTCCTTCCCGCACGCCCCGGCGCTGATCCCCCACTTCTGCTCGGGGGCCACCCTCCCCATCAGCCCGAGCACCTTGCGGCGCTCCAGGGGGGCCAGCGGGCTCTCACCGGTGGCCAGCGCCTTGACGAGCCGGATCTGGTCCTCGGTGGTGGTCTGCGCGACGCTCCAGCAGTACAGGTCCACGCACCGCCTGCCGGGGGTGTAGGTGCGCTTGAGGCCGAACCTGCGGTTCGCCCTGGCCAGGCCCGGCTCCAGCCCGATCCGCTGGTACAGCCGGTCGGCCGCCTCGTTGTCGCTGAAGCGGATCATGTTCTTCGCGTCGGTCTTGGCCCGTTCACCCAGCTCGCGCCACCGCGTACCGAGCAGCAGTGCCGTCAGGATGCTCACCTTGGAGGTGTTGGCCGACGGGAGCTGCAGGGTGTGGTGGTAGCTGTAGCGCCGGCCGGTGCCCAGGTCGTACACCGAGGCGGCGGTCCGGCCGCCGTACTTCGCGAGGAACACGTCCAAGCTGTGCCCGAGCTCCTTGGGGAGGATCTTCGGGGAGTGGGCGGCCCGCACCCGCCCGGGCTCCCGGGGTGCCCCGGCGCCGGGGAAGACGGGCGCCGGGACCGCCGGGACCGCGGCCAGGAACGGCGCGGGAGGAGGCGTTCCGGACGTCGGAACGACCGGTGCCGCCTGCCGCGCGGGGGACGGTGTCGGCATGCTCACCGGCGTCAGGCCCTGACACGTGCTGCAGGCGGTGGCCTGCGCGGTGACCAGCAGGACGGCGGCCGCGGCCACCCGTTTCCTTGCTCTCATCATCCACCCCAACCGTCTCCCCCATTACGTGACGATCGGGATATATCCCGCAACACGTAACAATAAGACGATCAAGCGGAATCTAGCCTGAAACAGGGCGTGCGCTATAGAACATTCCGCCGAACCGATGCCCGCTCTTAGCGAATGTCCGCGATTAGCCGGGCGATACTCTCGTCATCGCAGGTCGCCCAGAAGTCCCCGACGATGTCCTCGAGGTGCTCCAGCGACTCCGCACGGAAGAGTACGTCCTGGTATTTCGTGATGTCGTAGTGCGTGGTACCCATGGCGGCGATGTCCAGCGGGCGAATGTCCATCCCCCGGAACTCCTCGATCTCCCCGTACGAGGACAGGATCCCCGCGCCGTACGCCCGCAACTCGCCCTGGTCCGTCATCACGCCGAACTCCATCGTGAACCAGAAGATCTTCGAGATGAACTCCAGCGCGTCCTTGCCCTCGACCCGCCGGGCCGCCTGCCCCGCCAGGCGGTACAGGCGCGAGTAGCGGTCGGAGGCCAGCGCGTTGGCGTGGCCGATCACCTCGTGGATCACGTCGGGCTCCGGCGTGTACAGCGGCGTGGAGTGGTGCCGGATGTACTGCGTGGAATGGAAGAGCCCGTCCGCCAGGACACCGTAGAAGTCCCTGAGCGGCACCAGCCCGGCGGCCGGGACGTAGCGGAACCCGGTCAGCGGCGCCAGCAGCTCGCTGACCTCCTGGAGCTGCGGGATGCGATCGGCGGGCAACCCGAGCCGCTTGGTCGCGCGCAGGTACTCGGCGGTCGCGTACTTGTGGTGTTTCAGGCCGAGCTCCCGGCTGACCAGGGCCCACACCTCGTGCTCCTGGTCGGTGTACTCGGCCGTCGGGATCGGCGTACCGGGCACGTACCCCACCGCTAGCGCGGCGATCGCGTTGCGGCGTGCGCGGTAGACCGGGTCGGCGAAACCGGGGTGACCGGCGCCGAGCTCGACCTCGATCGAGCCGTCGTCACGGGTCGCCACCGGTGCGAAGTACTGTGCTTCCTCGAACATAGATGAAATGACAGCAATATCCGGAAACGTTGGCAAGAGCAGCCAGTTCTACTGGGCGATCCGCACAGAAACGTACGGTGACACCTCGTCTATGCTGGTCGAATCGCCCAATCTGACAGGATCCTGAGGAGATGTCGATCGACGAGCTGGACGGCCGCCTCCTGATCACCATGCGCGCCAACCCGCGTATCGGCCTGACCGAGCTGGCCCGCCTGCTCGGCGTGGCCCGGGGCACCGTGCAGGCCCGCGTCGAGAAGCTGATCGCCCGCGGCGTCGTCGCCGACTTCGGTCCCACCGTGGCCCCCGAGGGCGCCGGATACCCGATCCTCGCGTTCGTCTCGCTGCAGATCGCCCAAGGCCGCCTGGACGAGGCCGTGCGGGCCCTGGAACCCCTTCCCGAGATCCTGGAGGTGTACGGCACCAGCGGCCAGGCGGACCTGCTCTGCCGCGTGGTGGCCCGCAGCACCCCCGACCTCCAGGAGATCATCGCCCGAATCCTGGCCTCCCCCGCGGTCCAGCGGACGGACACCACGATCGCCCTCTCCATCCAGATCCCCTACCGGATCGAGCCCCTGCTCCGCGCCGCCTCCGGCACCTGACCCCGGCCACGGCCACGGCCTTCGGTCTCCGCAGCGGTTCCCTCGTAGGGGGTCACGCGGATCCCTTGAGCGGGCCTTCCTCCAGTCGAGCTCCCGCAGCCGGCCTCCCGCGGTCGAGGGCCGTCATGAGTCATCGGCGGCCCTCAGGCGTCCGGAGACCGGCGAAGACGATCGCCAGCGTGCGACGCTGCAGGTCGCCATCCCAGCCCGCGTGGAGTGCCCCCTGGCAGATGCCGGTGAGCAGGGCGATCACCTCGTCGAGACGGACGTCCTCGCGGACGGCACCGGCCTCCTGGGAGCGAGCGAGGAGCGTCTCGATCCCTTCACGCAACATCCGCACCGAGCTCGCGACCTGGAGATCGACACCTGTCTCGGCCAGGAGACCGACGACGGTCCTCTTCCGCGCCGCCTGCTCGACCATGCGGGTGACGAAGGTGAACAGCGCCTCCCCGGGAGCGTCATCGGCGGCGAGCTCGGCCATCTCCCCGTCCAGCCTGCCCAGGAGGCCCTTCATGATGGCCTGCAGCAGGGCCTGCTTGGTCGGAAAGTGCTTGAAGACCGTACCGATGGCCACCCCCGCACGGACGGCGACCTCTTCGGTCGACGCGGAGGGGCCCTTCTCGGCGAAGACGGCCTCCGCCGCGGCGAGGATGCGCTCCCGGTTGCGCTGGGCGTCCGCGCGCAACGGCTTGGCGTCCCCAGGGTCACCCGTCCCGCCCGGTGAAGAATTCGTGGGTGTCATCCAGCCGGCCTTTCCTGTTCCCGTCGTGTTTCCTGTCGCACCTGTCCGTGCCCACATGCCTGTCGGTGCCCGCGAAGGGCGGCGCCTCGCACATGAGATGAAGTACGACGTCTCCGCATGTGAGCTACGGCGTTGACAAAGTGAGTCTCAACTCACGATCATAAAGATGAGTTTCCACTCATCTTAGTGTCCGTCACGAAGGGAATCCACCATGACCGAATCCACCGTCGCTCCCGGCCCTCGCGAGATGTTCGAACGCGTACGGCGCCACTGGCTCGAGAACCTCGGCGGCTTCGGGAGCGAGCTGGCCGAGGACGCCGTCATCGAAGTCCCCTTCGCTCCACCGGGCAGACCCAGGAGGCATGAGGGAAAGGACGCGTTCCTACTCTTCGCCGGTCCTGAACAGGCCGCCTTCGCCCGGCGGTTCGCCTTGGACGAGGTCCGTGAGGTGGTCGTCCACGAGACCGCCGATCCCGAGGTCATCGTTGTCGAATACGAGCTCGCCGGCAGGGTCCTCGCCACTGGCCACCAGGCCTCCTCCCCCTTCATCGGGGTCCTCAGGGTGCGGGACGGGAAGATCGTCAATTGGCGGGAATACCAGAACACCCTGGCCATGATTGAGATCATGGGACGGCCGGGAGCCTGACGAAAGCCCCGGAAATGCCGTGGGGAGGGCTCCGGAAAAGGCGCTGAGCCGGCCTGGAAACAGTCCCGAACAGGCCCCGAAAGCGGTGGCGGGCAGGTCCCGGAACGGGTCGCCGGCAGGTCCCGGAGAGGGCCGCGGGAACAGGCCGGAAAAAGGGTCCGGACATGCCTGAGGGCCCCCACCAACGGTGGAGGCCCTCAAAAGATTGTCCG
>NZ_JBRIQO010000040.1:0-69828 GCF_052983175.1 Streptosporangium sp. G12
GGCCGAAGCCGAAAGCGGGACACGTCAATCAACCTACCGAAGCCCACCGACAAAACCCGGAGACCCTCATCCGCGACCGTTCCGCGTTTCCTCCCCGCCCTGAAGGACGGCGCATCCACGCTGCAGGTGCTTGGTGACGGGACGGTTCCTCCCAAGCCGTGACGATCGACGAGCTTGAGACGATCAGAACGGTCTTCAACGTACGTACTCAGGTAACGGTCATGGGGGCGAGCCCGAGATCAGTCAGGACGGCGGCGCCACGGGCGGCATGCTCGCCACCGGCCAGCATCATCGTCCGCGCCACCTGGTAGCGGCAACCGGCGGCCTCGAACACGTCCGCGGTGGCGAGCAGGCGCTTGTGGTCCTGGTCGAGGAAGGATTCCGCCCGCTCCACGATGGCGCCGGCGACCGGGTTGCCGGCAGTGACAGTACGGGCGTCGGCCAGGCGGTCGCGCGCGTCGGGACTCCCGGCGAGAACGGTAGCCTCGGCGCGTATCGCCACGTACCAGTGAAGCCAGATCCAGGTCACCCACTTCCACACCTCGCCGGGTTCGGGCGCCATCCGCTCCATGGCCTCTCCGGCGTGCCCGTGATGGAGCATCCGCATCGCGTCGAAAAGCGCCCCGTAGCCGTACGTGCGCTCGGATGAGTCGCCGAGCCGATCCAGAACCACCTGCCATTCGCGCTCGTCGTCATGGGCGCCTCGGAAGTTGTGGATCATCGCCACCGCGGCGGCCGCCGGGCCGAGGGCCGCCTTGGCCGGGCTGCCGGCACGCCGCCACGCATCGAGGAAGCGCGTGCTGCCAGAGAGCAGTTCGTGGACGTTGCCCGCCAGCGCGCCGGCGACCAGCAGCCAGCTTGTGGCCCGATGGCCCACCTCGGCCAGTGCCGGATGGTCGGCCAGTTGCCGCCCCCTCCGGAGGGCGTCCGCCGGGTTTCCCACGCCGAGGCTGGTCTGAACGGCCATGCCGAGCCCGTCGATCAGTTCGTGGACACCGCCCGGCGTCTCCGGCTCGTCCGGCATGGAGGAGAGCAGCGTGATCCTGCGCCCGGCTGTGGCCGCGCAGGCGAACGTGTCACCGGCCCAGGCGTGTGCCGCGGTGAGCGCGTCGAGCGCCGCGGACTCTGCGAGCGGGTTACCGATACGGCGAGCCAGCTCGACCGCACGTTCGGCGCGCGCCAGCGTCTCCGGCACGGCGTTGTCGGCCGGGCCCTGAACCGCGCCGAACGCGTCGCTGAGTACCCCGGCCTCCGCCAGCGCCACGGCCGCCTCGGCGGCCGGGTCGCCACCGGCCAGCTCCCGCGCTTCGCAGACCAGGGCGACCGCCTCCTCCTCGGACGGGATCTGCACGAACGTGCTCGAGAACCGGTACGCGGCGGTGGCGGCGGTGGCCAGGTCCACGGCGGCGCCGGCGGTGTCCCCGGTACGGCGGGCGGCATCCGCGGCGGCGCGGTAGAGGCGGTACATGTCATCGCCGCGCGTACGACAGCCGGCCACCTCCGCGGCCTGCCGGAGCATGGACGCGGTGGCGGCGGGGTCGTCGGCGAGCGCGGAGGCCTGCTCGTATCGCTGCTGCGATTCCCCGATCAGATGGCGGGTGAACGTCAGCTCAGCCAGGTGCCGGGCCAGGCGGTAGGCGTCCGCGCGCTGCTCCGGTTCGCTCGCCGCCCACCTCAGCGCCGCGCGGAGGTCATCGGCGGCCGCGTCGAACCGGGCCCGCCAGTCCTGCCCGGCCGCCGCCAGGTCGACGGCCTGGGTGAGGCACCAGCGCAAGTGCCGGGCCCGGGCACCGGCCAGCTCACCGGTCTGGCTGAGCCGTTCCGTCCCGTACTGGCGGATGGTCTCCAATGCCCGGTAGCAGGTGCCCTGCGGGGACGCCGTCACCCCCAGCAGGCTCTGCTCGGCGAGCCGGGCCAGTCCGTCGGTGACCACGCCTATCGCGGATCCGGTGACCTCGGCCGCCGCCGATGCGGTGAACGGCGCCACGAAGACCGACACTCGGTGCAGGAGCTCCTGGTCGACCGGCTCCAGCAGGGCGTGACTCCAGTCCAGCACGGCCCGAACCGAGCGGTGCCGCTGATCGGCACGGGAGCCGCCGGTGAGCATCCGAAGCGGGTGGGACACGGCGGCGGTGATGCCGTCCAGCCCGAGCGTCGGGTAGCGGGCCGCGGCCAGCTCGATCGCCAGCGCCATGCCGTCCAGCCGCGCACAGATCGCGGCGATCTGGTCGTGCTGTGGCGTATCCAGAGGCCGGCCGGCTGCCTGCGCCCGCTCCATGAACAACGCGACCGCGTCCGACTCACCGGCCAGCGACAACGGCGGGACCTGATACACCCGCTCGAACGGCACCATCAGCCGGGCCTGACCGGTCGCCAGCACGGTCACTCGAGGGCAGGCCGCGAGCAGCCGCTCGAGAAACGGCGCCACCCCGTCCACAACGTGCTCGCAGTTGTCGAACACCAGCAACGCCTGACGCTCGGCCAGCGCGGTGACCACCGACTCGGTCAAGTCGCGGCCGGGCTGCTCGCCGAGTCCCAGCGCACCCGCGACAGCGGTCGCGATCATGCCGGGATCGGTGACCGGGATCAGGTCGACGAACCACACCCCGTCGGCGTACCGGCCGGCCACCTCCGCTGCCACCGCCAACGCGAGCCGGGTCTTGCCCACGCCGCCAGGACCGGTCGCGGTCACCTGGCGGTGCGCCATGATCATCTCGGACAGCTCTGCCCGCTCCCTGGCCCGGCCGATGAACGAGGTCAGCGGGGCCGGCAGGGGGACCGGTTCCCGATGAGGCCGATCGACGGTTGCGCGCTGGGCGAGAGCTCGCCGATCCGGCACGTCCAGCTTGCGCAGAAGTGAGGAAACGTGGCTTTCGACGGTGCGTACCGAGATGAACAGCCGCGCTGCGATCTCAGCGTTGCTGAAGCGAGATCCGAGGAGCTCCAGCACCTCGGCCTCCCTCGGAGAGATATCACCTTCTGCCGCCATGGTCGCATTCTGTCGCATCCGCTCCGTGCTCTATCCGGGCCAGCGATCCGTGGCCGGTTCCGTGGTCGGTTCCGTGGTCGGTTCCGTGGTCGGTTCCGTGGTCGCCACGGATGCTCACCGACCGGGCCGGGATGAAAGCTAGGAGCACAACAGATCGCGCTACGGGAGAACCCATGATCAAGACCGTGCTGCACCCCGTGTCCGACCTGGCCAGGGCCAAGAAGGTCTACGCAGCCCTGCTCGGCCTCCAGCCGGAGAACGACACTCCTTACTACGTCGGCTTCGAGGCAGACGGTCAACACATCGGACTGGTGCCGAACGGTGGACCGCAGGGCATGACCGCCCCGGTGGCCTACTGGCACGTGCCGGACATCGAGGCGAAGCTCGCCGAGGTGACCGCCGCAGGGGCCACGGTGCGGGAGGCGGCGCACGACGTCGGCGGCGGCCGCCTGGTGGCCACCTTCACCGACCCAGATGGCAACGTCCTCGGCCTCATCCAGGACTGACGAGAAGGAAACCGCGATGACCTCCATTCACTCCGTCACGTTCGAAGTCCCCGACCCCGCGTCCGCCGATGACTTCTACGCCACCGCTTTCGGCGTGGGAGCCCACGTACTCGCCCGCGCCTCGCAGGCGCCCACGACCGGCTTCCGCGGGTACCTCATGTCGCTGGTGGTGTCCCAGCCGAGCACGGTGGACAGCCTCTTCGGCACCGCTCTGCAGGGCGGTGCGACCGCCCTGAAACCACCCGCGAAGAGCTTCTGGGGGTATGGCGGTGTCCTGCGTGATCCGTACGGCACGCTCTGGAAGATCGCATCGTCGTCGAAGAAGGACACCGGACCGGCCACCCGGAACATCGACGACATCGTGCTCCTGCTGGGCGTCGACGACGTCGCCGTGACCAAGCGCTTCTACGTCGAGCGCGGCCTGTCGGTGACCAGGAGCTTCGGTCGCAAGTACGTCGAGTTCGCCACCGCGCCCGTCAGGCTGGCCCTCTACAGCCGCCGCGCCGCCGCCAAGGACGCCGGCGTCCCCATCGAGGGAACCGGCTCACACCGGCTCATCATCGACACCGACGCCGGCACCTTCACCGACCCGGACGGGTTCACCTGGGAGGCCGCCTCCCGCCTCGTCCGGTGAACCCACCGCACCCCCCTTGGCTGTGGAGATGATGAGCATGAGCATGGCCGGCCCTCCGGCCCGCCCCCTCGACCAGCGGATCCGCGACACCCTGGACCGGCTCGAACACGACATCGACGCCTGGTTCGCCACCGCCGACCCGGCCGGCTCGTCCTGCCTCGTGCCGCTGTCGTTCCTCTGGGACGGCCACACCCTGCTCATCTCCACAGCCGGAACCAACCCCACAGCCCGGTTCCTGGAAGCGACGGGCACGATCAGGATCGCGCTCGGCCACACGCGCGACGTCGTCCTCATCAACGCCGAACTCCGCGAGACGATCCCCGCCGCCGAGATCCCGGACGAGGTCGGCGACGCCTTCACTGCCAAGACCGGCTTCGACCCCCGCGAACAACGCGGCGGCTACCCCTACTTCCGCCTGGCCCCGCGCCAGGTACAAGCCTGGCGCGGGGTGAATGAGCTCATCGGCCGCGACCTCATGACCGACGGCAGGTGGCTCACCGGTGACGCGACGCCAGGACGGGAGGCCCCCGACACCCGAAGAGCCGCGGTCACGTAGAGCCTCGGTTCCGACAAACACCGGGGACACGGGCCGCGCGGGCCGGGCCGCCGTGCCAGGGAAACAGCGTGCGCGGTGCACATTTTCGGAACATGTCATGTTTCCGGACGGCAAAGATCGAATGACCGTAATGTTTCATGACATCAACGGCGGATCCGGAACTTCACCAGTCCGTTATGATCTTGGCTTGTCCCTGGCCTCTCCGACCCCCGGGAGCCCCCCGTGCCACCGCGCGAGCGTCTCCGCCGCCTGCTCGAAACGCACCGTTTCCAGCAGTTCATCATCGCCGTCATCGTGATCAACGCGGCCACCCTCGGGCTGGAGACCTCCGTGTCGGCCGTCGAGCGGTACGGCACGCTGCTCACCCTCGTCGACCACCTGGCGCTCTACGTCTTCGTCGCCGAACTGGCCGCCAAGCTCTACGCCTACGGCTGGCGGTTCTTCCGCAACCCGTGGAACCTCTTCGACGCCGCGATCGTGACGGTCTCGCTGCTGCCCACGGCGGGCGGGCTCTCGGTGCTGCGGGCGCTGCGGATCCTGCGGGCGCTGCGGCTGATCTCCGTGGTGCCGAGCCTGCGCCGGGTGGTGACCGCGCTGCTCACCGCGCTGCCGGGGATGAGCTCGATCGTGCTGCTGCTGGCACTGGTGCTCTACGTCACGGCGGTGATGGGCACGAAGCTCTACCACGTCACCGCCCCGGAGTACTTCGGCGACCTGCCCACCTCGCTGTTCACCCTGTTCCAGATGATGACCGGGGACGCCTGGTCCGACATCACCCGCGAGGTGATGGCCCAGCACCCCTCGGCGTGGGTGTTCTTCGTGGCGTTCATGCTGGTGTGCACCTTCGTGGTGCTGAACCTGTTCATCGCGGTGGTGGTCAGCGCGATGGAGGAGGAGCACGCCGAGGAGTCCATGCAGGCGACCGAGGACCTGGGCAGGGCGGTGCTCACCGAGCTGGCCGCGCTCCGGGCCGAGGTGCGGGAGCTGCGGGACCGGGTCCCGGTGACGCCGAACGGCGGTCCGGGCCCGGCCGCGAAGGGCCGCCCGCGCGCGGCGGGAAACGGCGCCCCGGACCCCGGGCCGCCCCTCGGGAACACGGCGGCGAACGGCGACGCGCGCTCAGCAGGAAACGGCGGCCCGGACTCCGGGGACACGGCGAACGGCGACGCCCGGAACACCCCGTCGAGAACCGCGGCGAACGGCGACGCGCGCCCGGAGGGAGGCGGCGGTTCGGACCCCAAGGGCGCGCGAAGGAACGGTGGCGCGAGAAAGCCCGCCACCCGGGGGGCAGCGGGCCGGCGCCGCGGATCGGCGTCAGGTCAGCGCGAGTAGAACTCCACCACGAGCTGCTCGTCCACCGGGACCACGATCTGCTCGCGCAGCGGGCGGCTGAACAGGGTGAACGTGAGCTCGGCGTGATCGACGTCGAGATAGGCGGCGATCCGGTCGTCCGCGTACACACCCTCGGACGCGGCGACGAAGGGCTGCATCCGGCGTGACTTCTCGCGCACCGCGATGACCTGGCCCGGCTTGACCAGGTAGCTGGGGATGTCGACCTTGCGGCCGTCCACGGTGATGTGGCCGTGGGCGACGTACTGGCGGGCCGCGTAAATGGACGGGGCGAGGCCGGAGCGCAGGACCAGGGAGGCGAGGCGCGTCTCCAGCAGCACCACCAGCTCCGCGCCCGCACGTCCGGTGCCGCGCAACGCCAGGTCCCAGTAGCGGCGCATCTGCCGCTCGGAGACGTCGTAGTACCAGCGGAGCTTCTGCTTCTCCATCAACCGCAGCCCATAGTCACCGGTCTGCCGCCGGTTGGTCTTGCGACCGTGCTCACCCGGCGGGTAGGGGCGCTCCTCGAAGTAGCGAACGGCCTTGCGGGTCAGCGGCACGCCGGCCCTCCGGGACAGCCGCACCTTCGGTCCGGTGTAGCGCATGCTCACTCCTTTGTGGTTAGGTCTACCTTAGTTAGGCAAGGCTAATCTTACACAGCAACAGCTGTATCTCCCGACCTTCAAGGAGAGCCGGTCCATGCAGCCCGTCACCGCTCCGCCGATCCCCGAGCGGGTCCGCACCCTCGCCGCCACGGCCGCTCCCACCCACGTGTCCGTCTCCGGAGCCACCGGCCCCGCAAGGCCCGCCAAGGGCGGCGTGGACGGCGCCGGCCGGCCCGTGCTTCTCGTCCTGCCGGGCGACCCGCTCCATGACACGCGGGACGAGCCCGTGGTGACCGTGGATCTGACGTCGAACCGCTCGCTGGGAGAGCACGAGCTGTCGCGCGGCCTGCTCAAGGTGCAGGGCTGGGTGCAGGCCGTGCCCGAGGCCGAGGTGAGGGAGACGGCGGTGGCGATCGCCGAGCGCTGCCCCGACGAGGCCCTGTTCGAGGTGCTGGAGGGGACGGACGGCCCCCGGCTGCTTCGCGTCGACATCGGCAGGGTGATCTATCTCGCCGGGCCCGAGTCGGGTGTGCTGGACGCCGAGGAGTATCTCGGCGCCGCCCCCGATCCGCTGATGGGCGAGGCCGAGCGCATGCTCCGCCACGTCAACGACGTCCACCGCAGGCAGCTGGAGACCGCGCTGGGCTCCCTGCTCGCCGCGCCGGTGCCGGAGGCCTGGCTCTGGGAGCTCGACCGCTTCGGGGCGACCGTGCGCTGTGGCGTGGACGACCCGACGCTGATCCGGCTTCCCTGGCCCTCACCCGTCACCGACGCGGAGTCTCTCGAACACGCCGTGCGCTGCCTGCTCTGCCACCACTGACGGCGCCACCACCGACGGCGCCACTATGGGCGGAACCACACTGCCGGAGCCACTACGGGCGGGGGGCGGCCAGAGGTGGCCGGGAAGCGGTCAGGAGGTGGGTGACCGGAGGGCGATCGGAGGGCGGCCGGAAGACTGCCGTTCAAGCGATCGGGCGGCAGCCGTTCAATGGCCGGCGGGGCGATGTCTTATGTTTTATCGCCGTGGCGCCGTTTCCTGCCTCAACGGGAAATGGCGCCAGGCCATTCCGCGCGAAACCACCCCGGAAGCGAAATTATTCCCAGGGTGCGATCGTCCCGGGAGAAAGTCGCCTCGGGAACGGAATGTCAGCCCTCGGACACCACCTCGCTGGTGTTCCGGATGACCTGGTCGACGAAACCGTAGTCTCTGGCCTCGGTGGCGGTGAACCAGCGGTCGCGGTCCCAGTCTTCCTCGATCCGCTCCAGCGGCTGGCCGGTGTGGAAGGCGATCCGCTCGCGCATCGTCTGCTTGGTGTAGAGCATCTGCTCGGCCTGGATGGCGATGTCGGCGGCCGTGCCCCCGAGGCCCCCCGAGGGCTGATGCATGATCACCCTGGCGTGCGGCAGGATGTAGCGCTTGCCCGGGGCGCCGGAGCAGAGCAGGAACTGCCCCATGGACCCCGCGATGCCCATGGCCACGGTGGCGACGTCGTTGGAGATGTACTGCATCACGTCGTAGATGGCCATTCCGGCCGACACCGAGCCACCGGGCGAGTTGATGTAGAGCCAGATGTCGCGCCGGTCGTCGTCGGCGGAGAGCAGGAGCAGCTCCCCGCAGATCCGGTTGGCGACCTCGTCGTTCACCTCGCCGCCGAGCACGACGATCCGCTTGCGCAGCAGCCGCTGGTACAGCTGGTCTTCGGGGACGATCTGGGGACCGCTCATGTCTTCCACCTACTCCGAACCCGGGGTTTTCGAATAACGAATACTCGCGACCATAGTCCCGCCGGGGACCGCGTTTTCCGCTCGTTCGCTGTCAGCGCTTTCCGCTGAAAGCGCAGCGTCCGTCATTCCGTTTTCCCGCCGGACCCGGCCGCTCCGTAACCGCACCCGGCCGCTCCGTAACCGCACCCGGCCGCTCCGTAACCGCACCCGGCCGCTCCGGAACCGGACACGGCGCCGTTCCGAAGCCGGTGTGGCCGTTTCGCGGCCACGGCACGGCACGGGCGTTTCGCGGCCGGGGCGTGCCCCGCCTCCGGCGAGGGATGTGATCCCGCCGTACGGGCGGCTTCCGGCGGCGGAGGCGACCCGGCCGGTACCGGCCGACCGGCGGCCCCGGGGAGCGGGCATGACCCGCGCACCCGTCCTCCGGGCGTCCCCATCGGCCGGCCGGTGCCGGATCGGCCCGGCCTCCGGGGCGGGCATGTTTACCCCCTCTTCTGCAGGAGAGGGGAACCACCGCATGGACAAGATTCCACAACGGGAGGAATTGCACCATGGGTGCCGACGACAAGATTGCCAACAAGGCCGAAGAGCTCGGGGGCAAGGTCAAGGAGGGCGCGGGACGCGCCACCGGCGACGAGCGACTCGAGGCCGAAGGCAGGACCGACCAGGCCGACAGCCGCCTCAAGCAGGCCGGGGAGAAGCTGAAGGACGGCGCGGAGAAGGTCAAGGACGCTTTCAAGAGCTGAACCTCGACCGTGTGGCGGGGGTCCCGGTTCTCCGGGACCCCCGCCGCCGCGTTCGGGGAGTGACTCCCCGGAGGCCGCCGGGCCGGGAGGCTTCGAACCGGAAGGCTTCGGAGAGAGCACTCCCAGGAGGCCGGGTACCTCCCGGAAGGGTGACTCGGAAGGGTGACTCCCGGAAGGCCGGGGTCAGGAGGCCGGGCCGACCTCCGGTTCCGGCGTCCCGTTGCCGGAAGTGCCCTTCCTGTCCCCCTCGCTCTCCTCGGCCCCGCCATCACCGCCATCGCCGTCCTCGGCACCGACCTCGGCTTCGGCCCCGTCGCCGACCCCGTCGTCGGCCTTGTCGTCGGCCGCCGCCTGGCTCGCACCCTCGGGGCTTTCCTCTTCCGGGGTACGGCGCGCGTCGTCGGGGTCCGCCAGCAGCGGCCGCTCGGGGAAGGTCGTGTCCGACCCCGACCGCTCCGCCACGACCCGGGTCTCGCCGTCGGCCCCTCGCGGGCCCGCGGGCGGCGGGTCCTGCTCGGGGGTGTCACGCTCGGCCGTGTCTTCGCTCACCTCAGGAGTCTCGGTCATGCCGATCCCCTCCCCTGGGAAAGTCCAAATATGTCGCCGGCAGGCATGGGTCCGGTCACCCGGGTAGGAAAACCCTCGACGAAGGGAGCGAGCTCATGACGGTCACCCGATTTCAGGATCTGCCACTGGCCGATCACGACAGGACCTGGGACGGTGAGGCGGCCGAGAAACGCGTCCGCTCGTGGTCGGGCGCCACGGAGGAGCCCAACGACCGCTACCGGGAGGCCCACCTCTGGTACGACGGCGACGAACCGGAGAACTTCGGAAGCTACAAGCTCCCCATCGCCGACGTGATCGACGGCAGGCTCAAGGTGGTGCCCCATGCCGTGCGGGCCGCGGGAGGGATCCTGCAGGGGGCCAGGGGCGGGGTCAAGGTGCCCGAGGAGGACCTCGGCCGGATCAAGGCCCACCTGGCCAAGTACTACGCCAAGATGGGCGAGACCGCCCCGTGGGAGTCCTGACGGGATGACGCGCTTCGCGTTCGACTTCGACCCGGCGTGGCGGATACCGCTGCTGCTGTTCGGGGTGGGACCCGGCAGGGCCTTCGCCGAGGTCCGCGAGGGCGAGTTCTCGGTCCGCTTCGGCTTCTGGTCGCTGCGCACGCCCCTGTCCAACGTCGCGGGCACCACCGTGACGGGCCCGTACGCGCCGTGGAAGGCCATCGGGCCACACCTGTCGCTGGCCGACCGCGGGGTGACGTTCGGCACCAACACCAGGCGGGGCGTGTGCGTCCGGTTCCACACTCCGGTGCCCGCTCTGGTGCCCGGCGGTTTCCTGGCCCATCCGGGCGCAACCCTGACGGTCTCCGACCCCGAAGAACTGGTGGAGGCCCTCGAGCAGCCACGACGGACGTGAGCTGGACACATGACAGCGGAGCATCCGGGTAAAGGGTGCGTCTCAACCAAGGAGGGAAGACATGACGGCCGAAGGACAGATGCCGGAGGAGACTTCGGCGAGCGGGAAGCCCATGGTCGCGGCCACCCCGCGTGACGTCGTTCACATTCGCCTGGGCTCGTTCGCCCTGATAGCGGTGATCGGCCTCGGAGTGCTCGGCCTCGTGGCCGGGATCACCTGGCTCACCGTCGCGATGGCCGTGCTGGCCGTGATCGCGATCGCGGACATCGTCCTGGCGATGCGCCGGCAGTCACGTACCGCTCCGGGCACGACGACGGAAGCGGGCTGAGCCGCCGCGAGCGGCTCCCGGGACGCGCCCGCCGCGCGTCCCCGGCCCGGACACCTTCCGCCCCGCGCGGGGCGGTACGAAGACGGGCCGCCCTCACGGATGACGTCCCCGTACGACGGAGGGCGTACGTGAGAGGCCAACCGGTGGAGGACGGCCCGGTGGACGTTCCCGGCCAGAGTGGAGTGGACACCATGACGATCCCGTTCCGCTCCCGCCGGGCCGTTTCGCCGGTCCTCCCCACGCCCTGAGGCCCCCTGACGGCCCGCGAGGCGGGGTCCGGTACGCGGCGCGGCACGTGCCCGGAAGGCGCCCATGCCCCCGACCGCCCCCTCCGACGACCGCACCGCCTTCGACGACCGCACCGCGCGGCGTACCGCCCGCCGCCCCGTGCCGGTCATGCCGCCTCCGGTCCGCAAGACCGTCCTGACCCTGCACGTGGTGATCTCGGTCGGCTGGCTCGGGCTCGACCTGGGCCTGCTCAGCCTCGGGGTCGCCGCGCTGACGACCGGGGATCCGGAGGTGCTGCGGGCCTCCTACCTGGCCATGGACGTCTTCGGTGACGTGCTGATCGTCCCGGTGAGCCTCGGCGCGTTGCTGACCGGCGTGCTGCTCTGCCTGGGCACGCCGTGGGGATTCGTCAGGTACCGCTGGGTGCTGCTCAAGCTGGTGACCACGCTGGTCGCGGCCACCGCGTCCGTGCTCGCGTTGCGTTCCCACATCGAGACTGCCGCCGCCACGGTGTCGAAGGCCCTCCCCGGGGAGCTGCTCTCCCTGGATCTCGGCGGCGTGGACCGCGTCCTGGTCATCGCGCCGAGCGTCGCGCTGACTCTCTACGTGCTCAACGTGGTGCTCTCGGTCTTCAAGCCGTTCGGCCGGACGGCGTACGGACGGCGACGATCGGCCCGGCCGGATCGTGCGGCCGGGCCGCGACGGGCGGCGGCGACACCATCGGTGCCACCGGCACCGTGACGGCGAACGGCGCCGGGCGTGGTCACCACACCCGGCGCCGCCGCGCCTCGGCCATTACCGTGTTCTACCGTTTCCTGTCTTACCAGTGGGTGTGAAAGAAAAAGGGACGGTGATAGGACTGGAAGCCAAAAGGAACGTGGTGATTGTAGAAACCAAAGGGCGAATAGCGAGGGTAGAAGCCGAAAGGATTGAAGGGGTCGTGGCTGCTGCTTCCGGCGACCGCCGAGACCTGCTGGGTCATCGCGCTTGCGCCGGCGGGCTGAGCCGACACCGTCATGCCGACGATCAGGGTGGATGCCACCAAGGTTCCGGCGGCGAGAGCATGCTTGAACATGAAGAATCACTCCGTGTCTGATGGTTTAACCCGGCGTGCCGCCAGGACTTACAGGGCGCCGAACAGATTTCCAGGAAATATGCTGAATCGACGACACGTAAGACGCTAGTTCACAGGCATAAGGACTTTCTCCCCAGAGAGGACAAAGCCTTGGTCCGGGATTGTCGCCGGAAAGGAAAGGCGGAGGTTACACCGGAGTGGAGATCACGAACCCGCCCGCACCGGGAATCCGCACCCCGTCCGCCATCCCTCCGACCACCCCGTCCGCCGCCCCTCCGACCACCCCGTCCGCCGCCCCTCCGGTCACCCCGTCCGCCGCCCCGTCCGGCGTACCGGCAGCTGGAAACGGCCGGTCCACCCCAGCCGGTCCAGCAGGTAGGCCACCCCGCGCGCGGTGTAGGAGACCTGGAACCTCTCCGCGATCAGCGCGGCGACACGCTCGGTGGTCCAGCGGCTGTCGGCCCAGCCGTGGGCGGCGGCGCCCTCGTCCAGGGCCTCCTCCAGCCGCGCCAGTTGCTCGTCGGTGAGCTTGCGGCCGCTACCGGTGCCCTTGGAGGCCAGTGCCGCCCTGCCGCCCCGCCGCCAGAGCGCGTACCACTCGTAGGCGGACTTCCGGGTGATTCCCAGCAGCCGGGCCACCCGCGCCGGCGCGATCTCCCCCGCGAACATGTCCGCGGCCTGGAACCGCAGCCTCTCGCGCCTGGCCCGCTCCTGGGCGGACAGCCCACCGCCCCTGTCTGAATATCTCATACTTTAAGGCTCTCACCTGGGCAAATAGGATCTAACAGGCACCCACCTCGTGTCACCCCCGTCTTTCCCGGTCAGGGCACGACGGCTTCGCGAGCCCGGCCCGCGAAGCCGTCCAGGGCGGCGGGACCCCTTCCGGCCGGATGACTCCCCCCGGATCAGCCGGAACCGGGTCAGCGGGACGCGGGGATCCGCGCGGAGGGGTGGGCGTTCAGGAACTCGTCCAGGACGAGGGTGGCGGCTCCGTGGGCCACGGCGTCGGGGCCGAGGCGGCCCAGGACGATGGAGGTCGCCGCGTACGGCCGGGGCAGGGAGTTCTCCGCCGAGGCGGCGCGGATGTCGTCGAGCAGGTGCCGGCCGAGCAGGAGCCCGAGCCAGCCGCCGATGACGATCCGCTCGGGGTTGATGAGGTTGATCAGGTTGGACAGGCCGACGCCCAGGTAGGTGACGGTCTGGGTGATCACCGGCGATCTGGACTCCACCAGGGCGGCCAGCTCGGCCTGCCAGTCGGTCGTCCGGGTGGGCACCCCGGCGCGGTCGAGGATGCCCTCGGCCCCGATGTAGGCCTCCAGGCAGCCGCGCCCGCCGCACCGGCAGATCCGGCCGTTCACCACTATCTTGGTGTGGCCCCACTCCCCCGCGCTGCTGCTCACTCCGCGGAAGGTCACGCTGTCGGAGACGATGGCGGCCCCGATGCCGGAGCCGATCAGCACGATCACCGCGTCACCGGACCCGCGTCCCGCGCCGTCGCTCTCGCGCCCCGGACCACCCGGGCCCGCCAAGCCGCCCGAACCACCCGAACCACCCCGGCCACCGGAACCGGGCGCGGTGCCGCCGGTGCCGCCGGTGCCGCGCCCCGCGCCGTCGCGGCCCGGGTCGCCGCCGCGGCGGAGGGCGGGCCACAGCTCGGCGCGTCCCAGCGCCTTGGCACCGTTCTCGACGAACAGCGGGAGCGTGGTGCCGGCCCGTAGGAGCGCTCCCATGGGTACGCCGTCCCAGCCGAAGGTCCTGGTGTGGATGAGCGCGTCGGGACCGTCCTCGACGATGCCGGGAACGCCCACCCCCACGCCGAGGGCCTGATCGGCCGGGACGCCCGCCTCGTCGAGGACGACCTCGACCCCGGCGAGGATGTGGCGCACCACGAGCTCGATCTGGTGGCCGCCGGGACGCAGGGCGTACTCGACCCTCGCCCGCTCGTTCATCTCGAGGTCGAACAGCTCGACGCGCACGTGGGTCTCGGCGACGTCGACGCCGACCACGTGGCCGTACACGGGGTTGACGCGGAGGATGGCGCGGGGGCGGCCGCCGTCGGACTCGGCCTGGCCGGCCTCGACGACGATGTTCTCGGCGAGAAGGTCGCCCGTCATGCTGCTGACCGTGGCGGCGCTGAGGCCGGTGAGCCTGGTCAGCTCGTTGCGGGTCACGGGGCCGCTGAAGTAGAGGGTCCGCAGCAGCATGGCCCGGTTGCCCTTGCGCACGTCGCGGACCGTCCTGCGCTCGGGCCTCACGATGGCCCACCTCCCCATGTCACGGCACATGGTAATTGAGAACTCGAAGATCTTCGCCCCGCCCTCGAGCCTCCGGACGGCCCCTGCCCCACGGGTGACCTACGCCCGCCTCTCCTCCGTGTTACCAAAGCGTTTCTTAAGGGGACTGAACTTTTTTCACATCTTACATTATCGTCCGTTGCACCCCCCATCAGGAGGAAGAAATGATCAGGAGAGTCACAGGGGCTGCGGCCGGTATGGCACTGCTCGCCGGACTCGTCGCCTGCGGCGGCGACAACGGGACGGCCTCGGAGGCCACGACACTGACCTACTGGATGTTCCAGGACCGCACCCCGCAGGCGGGGGAGGTCATCGAGAAGCTGCGTGCCGACTTCGAGAAGGCCAACAACGTCACCGTCAAGATCGTCAAGATCCCCAAGGACGACTACAACACCAAGCTGGGCAGCGCCGTCGCCGCCGGGACCGTCCCCGACGTCGGCATCCTGGACCAGCCGCTGGTCGCCAGGTACGCGCTGGACGGCACCATCAAGGAGATGCCCGCCGGCACGGTCGACGAGAAGATCTTCTACGAGGGCGCCCTCAACACCAACAAGGTGAACGACAAGCTCTACGGGCTGCCGCTCGACCACACCGCGGTGGCGCTCTTCTACAACAAGAAGCTGGTGCCGACGCCTCCCAAGACCTGGGACGAGCTCAAGGCGACGGCCGCGAAGATCCACCAGGCCGACCCGAAGACCGCGGGCATGGTCGTGCCGAAGGGCGACGGCTACGGCGGCTGGATGTGGCCGGGCTTCGTCGGGGGCGCCGGAGGCTCCCTCGTCGACGAGAAGAGCAAGAAGATCCTGTTCGACCAGCCGCCCGCGGTCGAGGCGCTCCAGCTCTGGGTGGACCTGCTGCCCTCGTCGCCCCGGCAGATCACCGACTCGGACAAGCCCTTCGAGAACGGCCTCGCCGGAATGATGATCTCCGGCCCGTGGGACGTGGCCACCATCAAGGCGGACTTCCCCGACCTGGAGTTCAGCACCGCCCCGCTGCCGTACAAGACCGAGCCCGCCGGCAACATCGGCGGTGAGAACGCGGTGGTCTTCAGCAAGGGCAAGAACGCCGAGCTGGCGTGGAAGTGGCTGACCTTCCTGACGAACGCCCAGAACAACACCACGCTGGCGCAGGCGCTGGGCGGCTTCCCGACCAACATCGAGGCGGCCGAGCGGGACGCGGCCACGTTCGGGCCCGACCAGGCGGCGTTCCTGGAGCAGCTCAAGGTCGCCCAGGCCAGGCCGGCGCTGCCGGAGTGGATCCAGATCAACGACGAGATCATCGCACCCGCCATCGAGTCGGCGCTGAGCGGCAAGGTCACCTCCCAGGAGGCGCTGACCGAGGCCGCGAACAAGACGCG
Source organism: Streptosporangium sp. G12 (assembly GCF_052983175.1). NCBI lineage: Bacteria > Bacillati > Actinomycetota > Actinomycetes > Streptosporangiales > Streptosporangiaceae > Streptosporangium > Streptosporangium sp. G12. The sequence continues at coordinate 15,795 of NZ_JBRIQO010000040.1, forward strand.
CGCGCTGCTCGGCTGGAACGGCTAACGCGAAAGCGAGGCAAACGTGGCATCTCCGGTGCTGGCTGACAAGCCCGCCGTGACGCCTCCTCCCGGGCGGCGAGGCCGTCGCCCGGGGTTCGGGCGACGCGACCACGTCATCGGGTGGCTGCTGATCGCCCCCGCGGTGATCTACTTCGTCATCTTCCTGCTCTACCCCGCCCTGGCCGCCCTCTACTACAGCTTCACCGACTGGAACCTGCGGACGGCGCCGAACTGGGTGGGCCTGGCCAACTACACCGACCTGCTGTTCGACGACGTGAAGTATCCGCACTTCTGGAAGTCGGTCCAGGTCACCCTGCAGTACACGCTGATCGCCGTACCGCTGACGCTGGGCACCGCGCTCGTCCAGGCGCTGCTGATCAACGCGATCCGCCGGGGTTCCAACATGTTCCGGCTGCTGCTGTTCCTGCCGGTCGTGACCGCCGAGGCAGCCGTGGGCGCCATCTGGCGCTGGCTCTACGACCCGCAGTACGGCCTGGTCAACACCATGATCGGACTGGTCGGCATCCCGCCGCAGAACTGGCTCAACACCCCGGACCTGGTCATCCCGGCGCTGTCGTTCATCGCCGCCTGGCAGTGCGGCATCTCGATGATCATCTATCTCGCCGGGCTGAAGGGCATCCCCGACTCGATCCGCGAGGCGGCGATCATCGACGGCGCGGGACCCGTCCAGCGGTTCTGGAAGATCGTCGTGCCGATGCTGCGGCCCACCACCTTCTACCTGCTGGTCACCGGCGTGATCGCGGCGCTCCAGGTCTTCGGCCTGGTGTACGTGATCTTCTCGGGCGGCGGCGGCAGGAGTGTCACCGGCGGCCCCGAGCAGTCGGGCCTGACCTACGTCCTGCACCTGTACCTGTTCGCGTTCCGCTACGACGCGATGGGCGCGGCCTGCGCGATGTCGTTCATCCTGTTCGTCTTCATCATGATCATTACTGCGCTGCAGTTCAAGTTCGTCAAGCAGGAGGCGTCGTGAAGGCCGCGAGGAACGTACGGCTCGCGCCCATCTACATCGCGCTGGTGCTGCTGGCCCTGGTGTCGGTCGTCCCGTTCCTGTGGATGCTGGCGACCTCGTTCAAGCACGGCTCGGACGTCTACACCAAGGTGCCCAGCCTGCTGCCGCTCGACCGCAAGACCGGCGAGTTCTCCCCCACCCTGGAGAACTACGAGCACGTCCTGCAGGTCAGCGGGCTGGGCCAGGCGTTCGTCAACAGCGTCTGGGTCTGCCTGATCCTGGTGCCCGCCAAGCTCCTCGTGGACGCGCTGGCCGCCTACGCCTTCGCCAGGATCCCCTTCCCCGGCCGGGACAAGCTGTTCGTCGTCCTGCTCGCGGGCATGATGGTCCCCACGATCACGCTGCTGGTGCCGCGCATCCACGTCACCCAGGCGCTCGGCATGTTCGACTCCGGGTGGGGCCTGATCCTGCCCAACGTGGCCTCGGTGCTGGACATCTTCCTGCTGCGCCAGTTCTTCATGTCGCTGCCCACCGAGCTGGAGGAGGCGGCGCGCATCGACGGCGCGGGGCGGATGCAGATCTTCTGGCGCATCATCATCCCGCTGTCGAAGCCGGTGCTGGCGGTCGTGACGATCACCAGCTTCATCTTCCACTGGAACGACCTGGTCTGGCCGCTGGTGGTGCTCAACGACCCCGAGCTCTACACGCTGCCGCTGGCCCTGCAGCAGCTGGCCAGCAGTGAGTCCGGGCGGGCGTACTACATCATGGCGGGCGCGGCCCTGGCGGTCATCCCGGTCATCGTGGTGCTGCTGATCTTCCAGCGCCGCATCATGCAGGGGATCGCGTTCACCGGGCTCAAGAGTTGACCCCTCCCCCGGCCCCGCCCGTCGCGGGCGGGGCGCCGCGCGGCCGCGAGGATCCGCCGGCTGTGGGCGAGTCGATGCGCGGCCGCGAGGACATGCGCCGGCTCGTCACCGAGCTGGCCGAGCCGCTGGTCCCCCGCTTCAGCCCCGGGCGGGCGCGCCTGCGGCTCGGGGCGAACGCGGCCCACTACGGCGACGAGGCCGCCGAGCTGGAGGCGTTCGCCCGCCCGCTGTGGGGGCTGGCACCGCTGGCGGCCGGAGGGGGGTCCTTCGAGCACTGGGAGCTGTGGCGGCGAGGGCTCGCCGCCGGGACCGACCCCGGGCACGGGGAGTTCTGGGGGGCGGCGACCGACGTCGACCAGCGGCTGGTGGAGACCGCCGCGATCGGCCTGGCGCTCGCCCTCGCCCCCGAGGCCGTGTGGGACCCGCTGAGCGGCGCGGAGCGGGACAACCTCGCCGCCTGGCTGCTCCACGCGATGACCCGCGAGACCGCCGACAACAACTGGCGGTTCTTCCCCGTGCTGGTGGGGCTCGGGCTGGACCGGGTCGGGGTGCCCTTCGACCCCGGGCCCAACCTCGCCCGGCTGGAGCGCCTGGAGTCCTTCGCCCTGGGCGGCGGCTGGTACGGCGACGGCCCCACCGCGCAGCGCGACTACTACGTCCCCTTCGCGATGCACTTCTACGGCCTGGTCTACGCCGCCCTGGCCGGCGACCGCGACCCGGGCCGGGCTGAGCGCCTGCGCGAGCGGGCGTCGGCGTTCGCGCTCGACTTCCAGCACTGGTTCACCTCGGACGGGGCCGCCGTGCCCTTCGGCCGGAGCCTGACCTACCGCTTCGCCCAGGGGGCCTTCTGGGGCGCCCTGGGCTTCGCCGGGGTCGAGGCCCTGCCGTGGGGGGAGGTGCGCGGCCACCTGATGCGGCACCTGCGCTGGTGGCTGCGGCGGCCGCTCCTCGACTCCTCGGGCCTGCTGACCCTGGGGTACGGCTACGCCCAGCCCGCCCTCGCCGAGCAGTACAACGCCCCCGGCTCCCCGTACTGGGCGATGAAGGCGTTCCTGCCGCTGGCGCTCGCCGACGGCCACCCCTTCTGGGCGGCGGGCGAGGAGCCCGCGCGGGAGCTCCCCGAGACCGGCGTCCAGCCGCAGGCCGGTGTCGCGCTGATGCGGTGCGAGGAGGGGCGGCAGGTCGTCATGCTGAGCGCGGGGCAGCACAACACGTGGGTGCGGCACGGCGCGGCGAAGTACGCCAAGTTCGCCTACTCGACGTCCTTCGGGTTCAGCGTGCCCGCCGGCTCGTGGGGGCTGGAACAGGGCGCCTTCGACAGCACCCTGGCCCTGAGCGACGACGGGACGCACTGGCGGCCCTGCGAGGCGCCCGGGGACTTCTCCGCGCGCGACGGGGTGCTGCACGCCCGGTGGGCGCCGTGGCCGGACGTGGAGGTCGACACCTGGCTGCTCGCCCGCTCCCCGTGGCACGTGCGGGTGCACCGCGTACGGTCGGGGCGGGGGCTGCTGTCGGCCGAGGGGGCGTTCGCGGTCGACCGCGACCCCGTCGCGCGCCGCGTCGCCGAGGGGCCCGGCCACGCCCGCCTCGACTCCCCCGCCGGGCTGTGCGTGATCGAGGATCTCGGCGGGACGCCCGGAGCGGGAAGGGCCGGGGAACTCGTCTGTCCCCTGCCGGGGACGAACGTCGTCGTCCCGCGTACGGTCATCCCCACGCTGCGCGGCGAGCACGAGCCGGGCGAGCACTGGCTGGCCTGCGCGGTCCTCGGTCTCTCCGGCGCCGAGGAGCCCGCGGACTGGCCGGAACCGCCCGGCCTGGAAGGCGTCCTGGCGCTCCTCCCCGGCGGCCACCCCCTCGGGACCGGCTGACCGGCCGGCAGGGCGATCGGTTGCGGAAAACAGGTTCGAACGGGGTCCGACGGCACGCGACCCCCGGCACGACCGGGGATCGCGGCCGTACGGGCGAAGCCAAGGACGAAAAGGTGTCGAAGCAGGTCAGAATGGGAATTTTCCTCCCAGACCTACCTTTTCTCCCGGCTACGCTCTCGACCGGGAGGGTGCCACGACGACCGGGACGCCGGACGGAGCGCCGCGTCGTCACGACCCGCGAGCGCCGCGCGCCGGCCGCGCGCGTCACGGCCATGGATCTTCCAGATGCCCCACCGGGAGGAGGCGACCGTGAAGTCCTTCACAGACGGCGCGTTGCCCTCGGACGATGTCGTCGTCGCGGCCCTGCGCGCCGGGGATGAGGCGATGTTCACGGCGCTGCTGGACACCTGGTCGCGGGGGATGCTCTGGCTGGCCCGCGCGCACGTGTCCACCAACGACTCGGCGGAGGAGGTCGTGCAGGACACCTGGCTGGCGGTGATCCGGGGCATCGAGGGCTTCGAGGGCCGCTCGTCGGTCAAGACCTGGGTCTACCGGATCCTGGTCAACACGGCCAGGAAGCGAGGCGTGCGCGAGAACCGCACGGTGCCCTGGAGCAGTGCCTTCGAGCAGGAGAGGCAGACCGTCGACCGCTCGTGTTTCCAGGGGGTGGACGACCCCCTCCCGGGACATTGGAAGGATTTTCCCGCCGCCTGGCCGACCCCGGAGAGCGAGGTGCTCGCCGCCGAGGTGCGCGGCCGGATCGCCGCCGCCCTGGCCGAGCTGCCGATCAGGCAGCGCACCGTGATCACGCTCCGCGACGTCGAGGGATGCACCTCCGAGGAGGTCTGCGAGATCCTGGAGATCTCCGCCGCCAACCAGCGCGTCCTGCTGCACCGCGCCCGCACGGCGGTGCGCGGGCGGCTGGAGGACTACTTCGAGACGGCGAGACGGCCGGCGTAGCGCCGGGCGGCGCGGCGGGTCGGGTCAAGGGGTCGATTACAGGTCCGGTCATCGGGACGGTGAGGTGGTCACGATTGTGAAGCGGTTCAGCTGCGAGGAGGCGGTGGAACTCGTCACCGCCTTCCTGGAGGGTGAACTCGACGAGCCCACCCGGCGCCGGTTCGAGGAGCACCTGGGCGGCTGTGAGGGCTGCGAGCGCTATCTCGACCAGTTCCGCGTCACCGTCGAGGCCCTCGGCCGCCTCCGGACCCCCGAGGCCCCCGAGGCCCCCGACCGGCTCCGCGGCGCCGGCGGCGTTACCGAGACCGACGACCCGCACCACGACAACGCCGGTGACGCCGGCGATACCGGCGATACCGGCCCGCCGCGGCCGGAAGGTCTGCCGAAGGAGACGCGCGACCGGCTGCGGGCCGCCTTCCGCGCCAGGCGGCCCACCTGAGCCGCCGGAGACCCCCCTCCCGCAACGCCGTACCGGCCCTGGCCCCACCCTGCCGCCGCGAGGGCCCGACCCCGTCCTTCTGTAACGCCTGAGCGCCTCGCGACTCTATAAATCCGTACACATCTGCATATATCAGGCGAAAGGGGATGGGGATGACCGGTCTGGCGACCGAGGACACACTGATCCGGAACGCCTCGGATGTGGAGACCTTCGCGCGACAATGCTTCCTCGGCTCTCCCGGTGACCACGTGGGGATCGAGCTGGAGTTCCTGGTCTTCGACCGTACGGCCCCCGCCCGGCAGGTCCCGGTGGCCAGGATCGCCGGCGCCCTGCCCCCGCTGCCCGGCGGGAGCCTGGTGACCTTCGAGCCGGGGGGCCAGCTGGAGCTCTCCGGGCCACCCGGCTCGCTGCCGGGCGCGATCGCCCTCCTGGCCGCCGACGTGAACGCCGTGCGCCGGGCGCTGCGGGACGCCGGCCTGGTGCTGGGCGGGGTGGGTCTCGACCCGCTGCGCCCGGCCAGGCGGCAGCTGCGCCTGCCCAGGTACGAGGTGATGGCGCGGTTCCTCGGCACGCCGTACGGGTCGCTGATGATGTGCTCGACGGCGTCGATCCAGGTCAACCTGGACCTGGGCGACAGGCCCGCGGCGCGGTGGGAGCGCGCCCACCTGCTGGGGCCCGTCCTCGTGGCGGCCTTCGCGAACTCACCGCTCAGCGAGGGCCGTCCGTGCGGGTGGATGTCGGGGCGCCAGGCGGTGTGGGAGCGGCTCGACCGCACCCGGACGGCCGCCGTCCCGGCGAGCGGCGACCCCGGCGCCGCGTGGGCCGATTACCTGCTCGACGCCCGTCTCATGGCCGTGCGCGAGAGCACCGGGAACGGGGACGGGAACGGCGCGGAGCCGTACCGCCCGGTCCTCGACGGCTCGACCTTCCGCGACCGGCTGGCCTCGTCCGAACACCCGCCGACCCTGGCGGACCTGACCTACCACGCCACGACGCTCTTCCCGCCCGTACGGCCGCGCGGCTGGCTGGAGATCCGCTACCTCGACGCCCAGCACCCGGCGAGCTGGCCGGTGTGCGCGGCGGTGACCCACGCCCTGGTGATGGACGACCGCGCGGCCGACGCGGCGCTGGCCGCGGCCGGACCGTGCGCGGGGATGTGGTCGGCGGCGGCGCGCCACGGCCTGTCGGAGCCCCGGCTGCGCAGGGCCGCCGGAGCCTGTTTCCGCGCCGCGCTCTCGGCGCTGCCCCGGCTGGGGGCGGGCCCGGCCCTGGTCTGCGAGGTGGCCGCGTTCGCCGACCGCCACGTGACACCCGGCCGTGCCCCCGCCGCGGACCTGCTGGATCTGGCGAGAGGACCGGGAGGGCGCCTGCCGGACTGGCTGGCCGAGGAAGGACGGATCTGAGCTCTCCCCGGAACCGGCCCGGAACCGGATGGGGGCCGGATCGGAAGCGGCCCGGGACCGGATCGGTTCCGGACCGGACCGGCGCAGACCGGACCGGGAGCCCGGGCCGGAAGAGCCCGGGGTCTCCACGCTGGAGGTATTTGATGAGCGACTTCAAGGAACGGATCGCCGCCGAGCTGACCGCCGCGCGCAACCGCTCCACGGCCTACACCGACGCCGAGGACGACCTGCTGGTCACGCAGCACTCACCGCTGATGTCACCGCTGGTGTGGGATCTCGCCCACGTGGGCAACTACGAGGAGCTGTGGGTGCTGCGGCAGGTCGGCGGGATCACCCCGCTCCGCCCGGAGATCGACGACCTGTACGACGCGTTCAGGCACCCGCGCGCGGATCGCCCGTCCCTGCCCATCCTCGGACCGGTGGAGGCGCGCCACTACATCGAGGGCGTGCGCGGCCGGGTGCTGGACGTCCTGGACACGGTCGACCTGCACGACCCCGACCCGCTGCGGCGGTACGGCTTCGTCTTCGGCCTGGTGATCCAGCACGAGCACCAGCACGACGAGACGATGCTCGCCACCCTGCAGCTGTCGGGGCGGCCGGGACTGGTCCGCGACGGCGACCTGCCGCCCGGCCGGTCCTGGCGGGCGCAGGGCGCCGACGAGGTGTTCGTCCCCGCGGGCCCCTTCATGATGGGCACCGACACCCAGCCGTGGGCCTACGACAACGAGCGCCCCGCCCACCGGCTCGACCTGCCCGGTTACTGGATCGACAGGCTGCCCGTCGGCAACCGCGCCTACGCGGACTTCATCGAGGACGGCGGCTACGACGACCCCCGCTGGTGGGCCCCGGACGGCCTGCGCTGGCTGCGGCGGACCCGCGCCTTCGCCCCGCTGTTCTGGACCAGGGAGGGCGACACCTGGTGGCGCACCCGTTTCGGCAGGACCGAGCCCGTCCCCATGGACGAGCCCGTGCAGCACGTGTGCTGGTACGAGGCCGACGCCTACGCCCGGTGGGCGGGGCGGCGGCTGCCCACCGAGGCCGAGTGGGAGAAGGCCTGCGGCTGGGACGCCGAGGCCGGGCGGTCGCGGACGTACCCGTGGGGCGACGACACCCCGGGGCCCGGCATGGCGAACCTCGGGCACCGGGCGGCGCGGCCCGCGCCGCTCGGCGCCTTCCCCGCCGGAGCGAGCCCCTGCGGCGCCGAGCAGATGATCGGGGACGTGTGGGAGTGGACCGGTTCGTGGTTCCTGCCCCATCCCGGCTTCCGCAGCTTCCCCTACCGCGAGTACAGCGAGGTGTTCTTCGGCTCCCGGTACCGGGTGCTGCGCGGCGGATCCTGGGCCTCCGACCCGGCCGTGGTCCGCACCACGTTCAGGAACTGGGACCGCCCGGCCCGCAGGCAGATCTTCTCCGGCTTCCGGTGCGCCCGCTCGGCCTCCCCCGAGCACTCCCCCGGACACCCTCCGGACTCCGCGAAGCGCTCCCCCGGGCACTCCCCGGGACGCTCGGCGGAGCGCCGGTAGATGTGCCGGCACGCGTCCTGGCTGGGCGCTCCCCGCACCCTCGCCTCGCTGATCCACGAGCCGGTCCACGGCCTGCTCCGGCAGTCCTACGCCCCGCGCCTGCAGCGCCACGGCACGGTCAACGCCGACGGCTTCGGCATGGGCTGGTACGACGCCGCCCGCGCGGAGCCGGTCCGCTACCGCCGGACGATCCCCGCCTGGACGGACGCCAACCTGGCGGGTCTCGCGCGGACGGCCCGCTCCGGCTGCCTGCTGGCCGCCGTGCGGTCGGCCAGCGCGGGGATGCCGGTCGAGGAGACCGCGACGGCGCCCTTCACCGACGGGCCGTGGCTGCTCAGCCACAACGGCCGTGTCGCGCGGGAGGTGGTCAGGGAGCTCGCCGACGACGCGGAGAGCACGTGCGACTCCGCGTGGCTCGCCGCCGCGGTGTTCCTCCGGCGCCGGGCCGGCGATCCGCTCGGCGAGGCCCTCGCGGAGGTCGTCACCCGCGCCGGGCTGAAGGATCCCCGCGCCCGCCTGAACCTCCTCGCCTGCGACGGTACGTCGATCGCCGCGACCGCCTGGGGCGACACGCTCTTCCTCCGCCTCGACGGCCACCCGCACGACGGCGTGCTCGTGACGAGCGAGCCGCTGGACGACCGGCCCGGCTGGCAGGCCGTACCGGACCACAGCCTGGTCCTCGCCTCACCCGACGGGGTGCGCGTCCAGCCCCTGTGACCGGGCGGAGCGAGACCACAGGAAAGCACAACCCGGCCACGGACCGGCGAGCGGGACCGTGGCCCACACACCCAGGAGGCCCCGTGTCCGTCAGCCAGACAGCCATCAGCCTGGTCAACCATCTCGGCCGCGACCATCTTCGCCAGGCACTCGAACACGACGTCCGCGCCGGGCTGACGTCGACGCCGAAGTGGCTACCGCCCAAGTGGTTCTACGACGAGGCGGGCAGCGAGCTGTTCTCCCGCATCACCCGGCTGCCCGAGTACTACCCCACCCGCCGCGAGCTCGCCATCCTGCGCAGGGAGGCCCTCGACATCGCCGTGCGCGGCGGCGCGGACACCCTGGTCGAGCTCGGCTCCGGGACCAGCGAGAAGACCGTCCTGCTGCTGGACGCCCTCTCCGCCGCGGGAACGCTGCGCGTCTACACACCGGTGGACGTCGACGCGGTCACCCTGGGCGAGGCAGCGCACCGGCTCGCCTCCCGCTACCGGGGCCTGACCGTGCGCGCGATCTGCGCCGACTTCGAGGTGCACCTGGCCCTGCTGCCCCGTACGGGACGGCGGATGGTGGCCTTCCTCGGCGGGACCGTCGGCAACCTGGCCCCGGCGGCACGCGAGGTGTTCCTCAAGGAGCTGCGCGCCACCCTCCGCCCCGGCGACACCTTCCTGCTCGGCGCGGACCTGGTCAAGGACACCGACCGGCTGATCGCCGCGTACGACGACGTGAGCGGGGTGACCGCCGCCTTCAACCGGAACGTCCTGCACGTGATCAACAGGGAGCTGGACGCCGACTTCGAGCCGGACGCCTTCGAGCACGTCGCGCTGTACGACGCGCGGAACGAGTGGATCGAGATGCGGCTGCGCGCGAGCCGCGCCATGCGCGTGCGGATCGGCGACCTCGGCCTGCGGGTCTCCTTCGCGACAGGGGAGGAGATGCGGACCGAGATCAGCGCCAAGTTCCGCCCGGAAGGACTGCGGCGGGAACTCCTCACGGCCGGTTTCGGGATGATCCGCCAGTACATCGACCCGACCGGCGACTTCGTCCTCGTCCTGGCCCACCCGTGATCCGTGGCCGCCGTGACGCGACGGCGACGCGCCCACGCCGCCCGTCGCCGTCGCGTCACGGTGAGGGTCGTCGGGACACGGCTCCCGGCCGTCGTACGCGATGACGGTCAGGGCACGGCTCCCGGCTCCGGGACGGTGATCCTCCGGAAGACCGGGCACGGTTCGGGAAGCCTGCCGTCCCGGGCCGTGCACTGCGCGGCGATCCGGGCCGCCGTACCCGGCAGGAAGGGCGCCAGCTGATCGCCCAGCGTCTCGCACGCCCGGACGAGGGCGGCGAGGACGGCGTCGAGCCGGGCCGTGACGCCGGGGGCGCCGGGGGCGCCCGGGTCGCCGTCGCGTTCGGCCCGGGCCAGTGCCCAGGGCCGGCTGTGGTCGACGTAGCGGTTGGCCTCGTCGACGACCGCCCAGACCGGCGCGGTGGCCCGGCGGAACTCGAAGTCGTCCAGGGCCGAGCGGACGAGACCCGGCGCCCGGCGGCAGGCCGCCTCGAGACCCTCCCCTCCCGGCGCGCCGGTTCCGGGCCCCGTCCGGGGAACACGCCCTTCGCGGTAACGGTGGACCATGGTGACGACCCGGTTGACGAGGTTGCCCAGCCCGTTGGCGAGCTCGTCGTTGGCGCGGGCGACGAGCCGGTCGACCGTGAAGTCGGCGTCCCCGACGCGGGGCACCTCGCGCAGCAGCCACCAGCGGACGGCGTCGGTGCCGTACTCCCCCGCCAGGGCGACCGGGTCGGCCGTACCCCCGCCGGATTTGCTGATCTTGCGGCCTCCGGCGGTGAGGTAGTCGTGCACCACCACGTCCGTGGGCGGCGGCTGCCCGGCCGACAGCAGCAGCGCCGGCCAGTAGACGGCGTGGAAGCGCAACACCCCCTTGCCGACCAGGTGGACGCGGCGGCCGGCACCGGTCCACCAGCGCCGGTAGTTCTCCCCGCCGGTGCCGTAGTCCAGGGCCGTGACGTAGTTGCCGAGCGCGTCCCACCACACGTAGACGACCTGGCCGGGATCGCCGGGAACGGGGATTCCCCACCCGCGGGCGCGCGCGGTCGACCGGGAGACCGAGAGGTCCTCCAGGCCACCGGCGATGAAGCCGAGGACCTCGTTGCGGCGTTCGGCGGGCTCGACCCTCAGGCGCCCGCTGGAGACGAGGTCGTGGAGCCGGTCCGCGTAGCGGGAGAGACGGAAGAACCAGTTCTCCTCGGCGACCCGCTGGGGCTCGACGCCGTGTTCCGGGCAACGTCCGCCGGCGAGCTCGGCCGGGGTGTAGAACTGCTCGCAGCCGACGCAGTAAAGACCCTCGTAGTGCTTGCGGTAGAGGTCACCGGCGTCGGCGCAGGCCCGCCAGAGCCGCTCCACCCCGACCCGGTGGCGGGGGTCGCGGCTGGTACGGATGACGTCGTCGACCGCGAGCGCCAGCGGCTCGCGCAGCGCGACGAACGCCTCGGCGTTGCGGTCGACGAACTCCTGGACGGCGACACCCGCGGCCTCGGCGGCCAGCACGTTCTTCAGCGAGTTGTCGTCGGTGCCGGTCTGGAACCGCACCCGGTCGCCCCGCGCCCGGCGGAACCGGGCGAGCACGTCGGCCTGCACGAGCTCCAGCGCGAACCCCAGGTGGGGACGGGCGTTGACGTACGGGATGGTGGTGGTGACGTAGGTGTGCGGTGTGGTCATCGGAACCTCCGGGAGAACGGGGGCTCCGACCGGCGAGAACACGTCGAGGCCCCGTGAGCGGGCCTCGGAAACGATCGTCCGTGCGGCGTCAGCGGCCCCGTGGGCGGGGCATCGTCACCTGGTGCGCGGACGCGTTCATGCGGTCAGGCTAACACCCGCCGTCCGGCGGGAGCCGGTGGTTTTACAGCCCATCACGGTTCAGCTTCCCGTCCAGCGGGCACGCGACCGGTACGACGAGACCCTCGTTGGAACGGTCTTCGGCCTCACACCGCGCCCCCGCGCGAATGCGGCTTGATACGCCGAACCGTAGGTGATCAGGTACGCCGCCGAGGTTGCCGGACAGCGCCGGAGGCCGTCATCCCGCACGCCGGGAAGCGAATAAATCCGCGCGGTACGCAGGTGAGTGATCGTAGGCTTCAGCCCCGATGAGGTGAGGTGGGCGGCATGCGAACGAGGTTGCGGAAGCTGTACGCGGGTGGACGAGAGTTCGTATGGGCCGGCAAGATCCACCATGTGGCCGGTGAGCGTGACTGCCACAGGTGTGTTCGCCTGCGGGTCTGGGGCGCCGGGAAGAACAACCGCGCACTCCAGGCGGATCTGTTGTCCAAGGCGGTCCTGCCGTGGGGCTGTGCGACCGACGGCGCCTATCCGACCTCCATGGATGTGCGGACGGTCATCGACTACGCCCTGACACACGGCTGGGATCCCGACCTCGTTGGCGGGACCTTCTTCCTGAGCGAGAACGAGCACGCCTCCGAGTTCGAACTGGCCGGCTTCCTCCTCACCGATCGCCTTCGAGACGACGGGGCGCCGGATCCGACCGTGCGAGTGTTCCGGGCCTTCGACGAACGCGAGACCGCTGAGGCCGGATCGTTGGTCACGCCCTCGTCCGATGACCGTCCTGGCCGGACCACTCCGGCGCCGTAGCCCTGCCTGGTTCCCGTCCGCCGACGCCGGGCCAGGGCGGCAATCGGCGAGTAACCGCCGGCCAAAGACGAGCCCTCGGCCACCCCGCCCCCATCGATCGTTGGGGACGATCCGATCCAGCGAAGCACCAGTTCAGGGCCGGCACGATGAGTTCCGGAGGGGTACGGGGTATGGGGAGGCCATGACCGACAAGCGCAAGCAGGACGAACCCGAGGTGGGCGACACCGTCACGTGGGAGAGCCACGGCTCGTCGACCTCGGGCAAGGTCGAGAAGAAGATCACGAAGCGTACCGAGGAGGCGGGACGTACCGTGGACGCCTCGGCCGACGATCCGCAGTACCTCGTGCGCAGCGACAAGAGCGGCAAGACCGCCGTGCACAAGGCATCGGCACTGCACAGGAAAGACCGCCATGACTGAGGACGGCGAGCGGATCGCCGCGGACTTCGACCAGGCGGTCAACATGACGGCCGCGGAGCTGGAAAGCTGGCTGGAGACGGAGGAGTCCAAGAGCGTGGGGGACAAGTCGGGCGATGAGGAGTCGACAGGTCACCGGTCCGGCCGCCGGATCACCGAGATCCTGCGGAAGCGGAAGGACGACCTGGACGAGGACGACTACGCCCACATGCGCAAGGTGACCGGCTACGTCCGCCGCCACCTGAAGCAGCGTCCGTCCGGGGACGTCAAGGAGACCCGGTGGCGATACTCCCTCATGAACTGGGGACACGACCCGCTCAGGTGAGCGGTGTGTCCCGGCCTCGAAGGCCGTGCCGGCCATCACGAGCGGCATGCCGGTCAGTCCGCGGCCGACTCCGGTGAGGTGGCGGTTGAGCGCGTGGGTGGACAACACGACGTGACGGTCATCTCGGGTACGTCGCTAAGATCATCCGCATCGTCACTCGAATCCGGGCCGCCGTCGGCCGATACCGCTTCGGGCGCGCGGCCGCGGTCGTCGTCGCGCTCTACCTGGCCGTCGTGGCCGTCGCCGCGGTGCTCGCCGTCGTGTCCGGCGAGGTGTCGGCGCTGTCGGTGGCCGCGACGGCCACGACCTGGGCACGCCTCATGCAGGGAGCCTGGACGGTCCCCCTGCTCACCGGGATCTGCGGGCTCAACGCGTGGGCGCTGTGGCAGGTGCTGCGCGGTCCCGCGCCGCCGCGCGCCGAAGGGTCGCCGCGCGGCGTGGTCTGGCTCCGGCGCCTGCTCTACGCGGGCATCGCCGGCGACCTGGTGCTCTGGGAACTCGTCGAAGAGCTGTCCAACACCGTGGAGTACGTCGCGAGCCTGGCCCTGTGGGTCGCCACGCTGATCCTGCTGGCACGGGTCGTCTCCGGGGTCTCGGCCCGGTTCCGGGCGATCACCCTCGTGCTCGGACTGATCGGCACGCTGACCCCGGCGCTGCTGTTCTTCCTCGACAGTCCCGACTTCCGGGTGTTCAGCCTGTGGTCACTGGCGAGCCTCGGCTGGACGGTGATGACCCTCATCGGGCAGCGCCGCGACGGCCGATGGAGCGGCGCCACGATCGCCGTCGGGAGGCTCGCCCTCGCCGCCTCGCTGGCCTTCCCCGTGCTCGGCCTCGCCTTCGAAAGCGATTGGCTGCTGTTCGACGGCTCGTTGCTCGTGGTGAACGCGCTCGGCGTGTTCAGCACGGTGTGGCTGGCGCGTACCGCGCACGAGCTCGCCGGGCCCGCGGACATGCCCGCCACCGAAACCACCTCCCGGTCCGCCACCCGCCGCGAGCCACGGCTGCTCGTCGCCGCCGCGCTCGTGCTGCCGCTCGTCGTGGTCGGCGCCGAGGAAGGCGCCCGGTTCGGTTTCACCGGCCTGGACGAGGGCTGCCGCGAGCGGATCCGGCCCTACGCCGACACCCGGCCGCAGGACCGGCGCCGGTCGTTCCTCTGCCTCGCCAGGGACGACGGCCACACAGGGACGGCGATGTTCCCCGGGAACCTGCCGGAACAGCGCATCCTGGCCCATGGCGAGGAACTGTGCGCGGTGCCCGGCGCCGAGGAGCGGCAGGCGCTGCTCCGGCGAGCGGGCGGGTCGGCGACCACGGACGAACTCGGCGACGCCCTGGAGTTCCTGTGCCCCGGCGTCGTCGCCGCGCAACGGGCGGACCAGGCGCGCGAACAGGCGCGCAGGGAGGCCGAGCAGGAGCGGGAACTGGCCGCATGGGAAGCCGAGATGAACGCCCGGTGCGCCGACCCCTGGCCGGAGCTACGGGCCGGGCGGCAGGGCACGGCCGCGTACCTGCTCTTCGAAGGAGGCGGCTACTACATCTCCGACGACCGGGACAGCGTCGAGGGCCCGGCCGGTGACATCTTCGCGGCCATCGACGACGGGTTCATCGACGCCGCCGGCAGCAGCGCCGCCATCACCACCTATGGCGAGAACGAGGCGATGTGCCTCACGGTCAAGGCGTTCGGCGCCACCCCGCCGCTCCGGCTCAAGGGCTGGGACAAGGTGGTCGAGGTGGGTCTTCTCAGCCGCAGCGGCCGCCTGGTCGTACCGCCGTACCCCGAGGGCGGCGACAGCGGGGCGATCGGGCCGCTGCCCAGTCTGGCCGTCGACGGCCCCGGCCGCTACCGGATGCGCGTCTACGCCCGCGAGCTCGAATGGGACGAGGACGACCCCGAAGCGCCCGCCGAGGAGCACCTGATCGTCGTCTACCCCGGCCGTTCCACAAAGAAGATCATCCACCGCCCGTGGCGGTGACCGATCAGGAACCGTCCGGGCGCCGCGTCCGCGCAGGTAGGGGTAGGCAAAAGTACGCCTTGCCGACGGCCCGCGCTCCCGGTGAATCGGGTCGACGCCCTGTACGTTCGTCCTGTTCGACATCTCCGCCGACGGCGAGGACCTGTCATGCGAGCCATCACCGTCCGAGACCGCGCCGCCGGCCTGGCCGGGCTTTCCCTGACAGAGGAGCCGTACCCCCATGCCGCCGAGAACGACGTCGTCGTCCGGGTGCATGCCGCCGGGTTCACCCCCGGAGAGCTCGACTGGCCGGGAACGTGGTCCGATCGCGCGGGCCGGGACCGGACGCCCAGTGTCCTCGGGAACGAGTTGTCGGGTGTCGTCGTCGAGCTGGGGTACGGAACCACCGGCCTGGCCGTCGGCCGGCGGGTGTTCGGGCTGACCGACTGGACCCGCAACGGCTCGCTGGCCGAGTACGCCGCGGTGGAGGCCCGCAACCTCGCGCCGCTGCCGGCCGACGTCGACCACACCGTGGCCGCCGCGCTGCCGATCTCGGGGCTGACCGCGTGGCAGGGCCTGTTCGAACACGCCCGCCTCGCCGCCGGGCAGACCGTCCTGATCCACGGCGCCGCGGGCGGCGTCGGTTCCATCGCGGTGCAACTCGCGCGCGAGGCGGGAGCCCGGGTGATCGGCACCGGCAGGGCCGGCGACAGGGACACGGCACTCGGTCTCGGCGTCGACGCCTTCCTGGACCTGCAGGCCGACCCCCTCGAGGACGCCGGTCAGGTCGACGTGGTGCTCGACGTGATCGGCGGCGACGTCCTGGACCGCTCGGCCGCGCTGGTGCGCGCCGGCGGCACGCTCGTCACCATCGCCTCGCCACCCACGGTCCGGCCCCGGGACGGGCAGGCGATCTTCTTCGTCGTCGAGCCCGATCGCGCCCGGCTCGCGGACCTGGTCCGGAGGGTCCGGGAGGGACGGCTCCACCCGATCGTCGGGGCCACGCTGACGCTCGCCGAGGCGCCCTCCGCGTTCGCGCCCGCCCGGCGCACCCCCGGCAAGACGATCATCAAGGTCGCGGAAGGGGAATAGCCGGTTACGCGCGAGCCGAGTGCCACGTGCCGGTGTTGACGCTCAGTTACGAGTTTCCGTTTGAGCGTAACTTGAGCAGACCGTCGCCAAGGCTTGGATTCGCCCGTGTCAGGCATCGAAATACTCTGGACACGATACTCGAGCGACGACGCGGACCTCTCGGGCGAAAGCCGAGACACCTCGCGGTTCCCGTGCGCCCCGAAGGTCCAGGCAGGACAGGAGGGCTGTCATGATCCGGGTACGGATTGCCGGTGGCTTTCTCGTCGGCGGCATGGTGGCCGCGGCCACCGCGTACGCTCCCGCGGTGGAGCGCGCGACCGGCGAGACGCCCGTCGCCGCCGTGGTTTCGCAGCCGCCGTCCGACAAGTTGTCGCCTCTTGTGGAACAGGCGCTTCCGAATGTGAAAGGCAAGACGTTCACCTCGGCGATCGTGGACTTCCCACCCGCCGCGCGCGCGGCGCCGCATCGGCACGGCAGGGCTTTCGTCTACGCCTACGTGCTCGAGGGCACCGTGCGCAGCCGGCTCGGTGGCGAGCCGGTGCGTACGTACCGCCAGGGCGAGAACTGGGTCGAGCCGCCGGGCGCCCACCATGTGCTCGCGGAGAACATCAGCCGGACACAACCGGCGAAGCTGCTGGTCGTCTTCATCTCCGACACGGGAGACAAGATCAAGGTCGACGATCCGCCGAGGTAGGGCATCGGGCGGGCACGGCCGGTCACGGGCGGGCACGGCCGGTCACGGGCGGGCACGGCCGGGAGTGACGGCGCGGGCCCGCCGGGGAGCGGGTACGGGGACCGGCGAACCCGAGCGGGACCGATTCGCCTGTTGACGGGCGGCACGGCATTTCGTACGTTCCGCGTGGGCCGTCTCCCGGGCGCCCCGGACCGGAAGGGGTTGCCATGACCGCCGAGCTGGATCCGGACGGGGCCTGGCCGGACATCGTGCCGGGACCGCTCGCCACGCCGCCGCCGGAGTTCGCCCGCAGGCAGGAGTCGGGGCCGCTGGAGCCGGCGGCCATGCCCAGCGGCGACCGCGTCCCGGTGGCCGTCAGGTACGAGGACGTCCGCGCCCTGCTGGCCTCGCCCACCTCCAGCCGCAACCTGCGGCTGCCGGGGTTGCCGCGGCTGGTGAGCGGCATCGGCATCGACGACGACCCGGACGCGCTGATCAACCAGGACCCGCCGGAGCACACCCGCTACCGCCGGATCATGCACGGCACCTTCACCCCGCGCCAGATCGAACCGTGGCGCCCCCGCATCGCGAAGATCGCCCAAGAGCTCCTCGACGGCCTGGGCGACGACTTCGATCTGGTCGAGGGGTACGCGCTGCAGCTGCCGGGCCGTGTCATCTGCGAGATGCTCGGCGTGCCGATGGATCACTACG
The DNA here is from genome assembly GCF_052983175.1 of Streptosporangium sp. G12. Taxonomy (NCBI): domain Bacteria; kingdom Bacillati; phylum Actinomycetota; class Actinomycetes; order Streptosporangiales; family Streptosporangiaceae; genus Streptosporangium; species Streptosporangium sp. G12. Next base: position 33,385 of record NZ_JBRIQO010000040.1, read on the forward strand.
AGCGGTTCGTCCGGTGGACGGACATGTTCCTGACCACCTCCACGGCAGACGAGCAGGCGCGCTACGAGGGCTACACCGACTTCATGGCCTATGCCGCCGAACTGGTCGCCCAGCATCGCGCGGAGCCCGGCGGGGACCTCATCGACCTGCTCATCCAGGCCAGGGACGAGGGCGACCGGCTGTCGGAGGGCGAGCTGGTCAACACCGTGTTCTCCCTCATCACGGCCGGTCACGAGACGACGGCCTCGATGATCGCCCGGGGTGTCTTCCGGCTGCTCCTGCACCCCGGCCAGTGGGCCGAACTGGTCGCGGACCCGGCCCTGACGGCCACCGCCGTCGAGGAGATCCTGCGCTTCGACGGGCCGCCCGCCAGCGCCTTCATGCGCCGGATCACCAAGGACACCGACCTCCCCGGCGGCTGTCTCCGCGCGGGGACGGTCGTCATGCCGAACCTGAACGCGGCCAACCACGACCCGCGGGCCTTTCCCGATCCCGGCCGGTTCGACATCCACCGCTTCACCGAGCATCCCCCCAACCCGCACGTGGCGTTCGGTTACGGCCCGCACCGCTGCCTGGCCGCCAGCCTCGCCAGGGTCGAGCTCACCGAGGCGATCAAGGCCCTGGTCATCCGGCGGCCCGGCCTCCGCCTGACCGGCTCGCCCGACTCGGTGACCTGGACCGACGGCCTGACCCTCCGGCCGGTCGCCATGCGCGTCACGACCGGCGAACGTGCGTGACGGTGACCGCGGCGCCGGTGACCGATCGATCTCAGCCGCAGCGGGACCGCGGTCGGCTCCAGACCCGCTCGGCCTCTTGTGACAGCCGGCGTCGAGGTGGGTTCGCGGGCACGGGTACGGCAGGCGACCGTCCGGTCCGGCCTCTCCCCGAAGGATGATCGGCAGGGTCACGCAGGAGCCGGGGAAGGCGGCGCACCGCCTCGCCACCCGCCCTGACGCATCGCCCTGACGCATCGCCCCGGCGACACTTTCCGTGAGCGATCCAGACCATACGCGGCACACTTTGCCTACTGAGGGTAATGTTTTAACCACTCTCAGTAGAGCGCTGAGGTCATCGAGAGGATCATCGTGAAGCGAATCGCCCTCGTCCCCGCCATCTCCGCCGCCATGGTCGTGTTCATGGGCGGTGCCGCCTATGCCTCGCAGTACGTGGCCTACGAGGGGCCGGGCTTCACCGGCCGGTCGGTGGTCATCGACCGGTGCGGCCCGTCCAACATCCCCTTCCACGGGTCGTACAAGTGGTACGGCGACGGCCAGAGCGGCCGGATGTACAACCAGCCCGACGCGCAGGGGGTGACGCACTTCGAGCTGGCGGCCGACCGCAACGCGGAGCAGAGGACGCCCGTCGGCTGGAAGAGCATCTTCATCGTGTGCTGACGCCCGGAAGGCGTGACCGGAAGCCGGAGCCCGTCCGCCTTCCGGTCACGCGCTTGCCATGACGGGTCCAGGCCATCATCGCGCGGAGTCAGGCCCAGCAGCGGTACCTGCCGTCCAGGGAAGCCTCGGGAAGACGACCTCCGGCCGGCAGGGAGATCTTCACGATCTTCGCGACAAGTCCCGATCTGATCGGTGAGGGTCGGTGAGGGGGTAGGCAGGTAGGTCGACCAAGGTGATTCCACGAAACCGGGGCACATCACAGCCTCCGCAGAACCCGGGACAGGCCAAAGACCTCGGCTCCGCAAGATGGCTTCGCGCAGATGAGGGCGCGGGTGGCCTGCGGTGCCGCGATCTCATGCCCGGCGGTGACTCACCCCGGATCCGGCAGGTCCATCGACGCGAGCCTGGCCGGGTCGATCACGGTCGCGATGGCGGCGATCCGGCCGTCGACGACGGTGAACACCATGACCGAGAGCGGGGTTCCGTCCTCGCGCCAGGAGACGAACCCGGGAAGGCCGTCGACGAGCACCGCCCGCCCTCGCGCGGCCGCGCCGGCGGCGACTCGCGCGGACGCGCCGGTGGCGACCTTGGTGGCGCCGAGGATGACGACCACGCCGCCGGGAGTGTCGACGGTCAGCCTCACCTCCGGGTCGAGCACCCGCAGCAACCCCTCGAAGTCGCCGCGGCGGGCCGCCGCCAGGAAGGCCTGGATCACCTGTCGCTGCTCCCGTCCGGCGACCGCCGGCCGCTCGGTCGCCCGTACCTTCCTGCGCGCGCGGCTGGCGAGCATCTTGGTGGCGTCGGTGGACCTGCCGAGGATCTGGCCGATCTCGTCGAACGGCACCGCGAACAGGTCGTGCAGCACGAACGCCAGCCGCTCGCTCGGTCCGAGCGACTCCAGGACGACCAGGAGCGCGAGCCCGACCGAGTCGGCGAGCGCCACGTCGTCCTCCGGCGCGAGGCCGCCGTCGGCCGTCACGACGAGTTCGGGCAACCGGTCGTCGTAGGACGCCTCAGGGCGGGCCTGGCGTGATCGCAGGACGTCGAGACTGATCCGGCCGACCACCGTGGTCAGCCAGCCGGCGAGGTTGTGGATGGTCGCCGTGTCCTGACGGGAGAGCCGCAGCCAGGCCTCCTGGACCACGTCCTCGGCGTCGGCATGCGAGCCGAGCATCCGGTGGGCGACCGCGCGCAACCGGTCGCGCTGAGCCTCGAACGCCTCGCCCACCGGGTCCGCCGGGATGGTGTCGGACATGTTGTTACCTTCCTCGGATCTGCTCCGTCATAGGTCATGACGGGCCCGGACGGGCACAGGTAACCGATGAAGGAGCAAGACCGATGGAAGCACGCATGAAGAGCCAGGCGAACGCCGACGTGATGACGGCGGTCCAGCACCTCTACAAGGCGATTCACGCCGGTGGCGTCGATCCGCGCCTCCTCGGGCTGGTCCACGTGCGCGCCAGTCAGATCAACGGCTGCAGCCCGTGTGTCTTCGCCGGGGTCACGGCGGCCAGGAAGCACGGGGAGACCGACGAGCGGCTGCACAACGTGGTCGCCTGGCGCGAGACGCCGTTCTTCACCGAGGCGGAGCGGTCGGCGCTCGCGCTGGCCGAGGCCGCCACCCGGATCCAGGACGGCGCGCCGGGTGTGACCGACGAGATCTGGGACGGCGCCGCCGCCCACTTCGACGACGAGCAACTGTCCGCGCTCAACCTGGAGATCGCGCTGACCAACTTCTTCAACCGGATCAACCGTACGATTCGCGAGCAGGCCGGCAAGACCTGGTGAGCTGGGCGGGGCGTCGTCCATCCGGAGACCGCGCCTCCCGAGGCGAGGGACGACGTCCCGGCGGCAAGACGTCGGAAGCACGACCCATGCACGGAACGGAGATCAGGGGATTCGCCTGCGCCGCTGCTCGCGGCCAGGTCGACCTCGCCCTGGCCGGCGTGGACTCCACCGCGGCCCGCGCCCACCACCTCGTCCGGGAACGCTCCGGAACCGGTGCCGAGGGGAGGTTACGGGCGCGGGTACGGGTGCGGCAGGTGGTCGTCCGGCCCGGGGTTGTCACCGGGGGACGATCGGGAGGGTGACGTAGGAGTCGGGGAAGACGGTCTGGTGCTGGACGACCAGGTCGGCCTCGGTGGAGTCGGCGGAGGTCCGGCCGTTGCCGGGGTTGCGGTCGAAGCGGGGGAAGTTGGAGCTGGAGATCTCGACGCGGATGCGGTGGCCGGTCCTGAAGACCTGGCTGGTGGCGACGAGGTCGATCTCGTGCACCCCGGACGGGACGGAGGTCCGCACGATGCCGTCGGTCACGCTCATCGCCCGGCCGTCGGGGTGGACGTCGACGAGCTTGGCCGTCCAGTCGGTGGAGACCGCCGAGGTCTCGGCGTGCAGGGTGACGGAGAGGGGGCCGGTCACCTCGACGTCGGAGGCGAGCGCCTCGGTGGTGAAGCAGAGCACGTCGGGGCGGAGCTCGACGTCGCGCTGGTCCTGAGGGCCGATGTTCGTCACGTCGGGAAGCAGGAGAGGGCCACCGGTCGTGGGCACGGGGTCGCGGGGGTCGAAGGTGAAGGTGGACGGCGCGGCGTCCGAGGGGGGCTCGACGGAGAGCAGGCCGCCGGTGTGCAGGTGGTAGCGGGTGCCGACCGCGCGGGACAGTGGCCATTCCTCCTCGTCCCGCCAGACGTTGTCGCCCATGACGAAGATCTTCACGGCCGGGCCGGTGTCCTCGCCGCGCAGGAAGTCCAGCTGCCGCTGCGGCAGCATGGCCGCCTGCGCCGAGGCGGCGAACCCGAAGTCCAGGTGGCCGGTGCCCGTCGCGCCGGAACCGTGCGACCAGGGGCCGATGACCAGCGGGCCGCCCAGCCGCCGGTGATTCTCCAGGGTTCCGGCGAGGAACAGGTCGAACCAGCCCGCGACGTGCATCACGGGCACCTCGATCCGGTCGTGCCGCAGGGTCTCGGCCAGTCCCTCCCAGTAGGCGTCGCGGGCCGGGTGAGAGATCCAGTCACTCCACCACGGCACCCCGGGGATGTCGCGCAGCGGCAGCGTCCGCACGGCGGTGGCCTGGTCGCCCAGTACGGGCAGGAGCGCGCCGAAGCCGGCGCCCACGTCCTCACCGGCCTCCATCGCGTGCATGAGGCCGAGCATCGCCTGCAGCAGGCCCCAGTTCAGCGCCGAGCCGAGCGCGAGGGCGCCGCCGTGGTACTTCAGCCCGTCGTGGAAGTCGTGCGGGGTCATCGAGGCGACCACGGCCTTGAGCCCCGGCGGGCGCGTCGCGGCGGCCTGGAGCGCGCATCCGGCGAGGTAGGACACCCCGAAGGCCACGACCTCGCCGTTCGACCACGGCTGGGAGGTGATCCACTCGACGGTGTCGTAGCCGTCGTCGCCCTCGTCCAGCCACGGCCGGAACTCCCCGTCGCTGCTTCCGCGCCCCCGGCAGTGCTGGAGCACCACCGCGAAGCCGGCCTCCAGCGCGGGGATCTTCGGCGCCATCGGGAACGAGCCCTCGCCGTACGGCGTGCGGACGAGCAGGGCCGGGAACGGCCCGCCCGAGGCGGGGCGGTAGACGTCGCCACGCAGGATCGTGCCGTCGCGCACCGGCATCGGGGTGTCGTGCTCGGCGACGATGGGGAGCGGGAGGCGGTTCAGCTTCGGCATCGCGAGTTCCTCAGGGTGTCCGTCGGACCTCGGGGGTCACGCCGGGGCCGTGGTGTGGGCGCCCGGAGTGCGGTGGTCCGGTTCGGGAGGGTTCAGGTCAGGGTGTAGGCGTCGTAGCGGACGGCGTCCGGCAGCCGGCCGGCCTTTCCCACGGCGAGGGTTCTGTTGAGCCACAGGTAGCGCTCGTCACCGGTCTCGAAGCGGCAGAACAGCCGGAAGTAGTACTCCGACGGGTCCACCGGCTCGCCTCGGGCGAGGCGGGCCATGACCTCGGCGGGGCCGTGCCGTACGCCGGAGGTGGAGAGGTAGAGATGCGCGCCGTCGTGGGTGCGCAGGGTGTAACGGGTGTCGACGCTGGCCATGCCGTCGGCGTGCACGATCTGCCAGTCGGCCCCGCCCGGCAGGACGACGCCGGAGAACCGCGGGCCCTCGAACGATCCGCCCACGATGTTGATCACCCGTCGCCGGCCCCAGTGGGTGCCGCCGAGTTCGAGGATCGGGTCCAGCTTCACGGTGAACGTGGCGAGGTGTTCGAGGTCCATCGGATACCTCCGGCGTGGGGACCCCGGGCTTCAGCCCCGGGGAGGATGTCAGCGGACGACGCTCCAGGAGGGGGAGCCGTTCAGCGAAGCCGGGTCGAACCCCGCCGTGCGCTTGTAGGAGGCGGCGATCTCGGCCCGCTCCGCGTAGGGGATGACCTGCTCGATGTCGTCGAACCCGCCGGGGGCGCGCTCGTGGGCGAGTTTCATCACGATCTCGGGGCCCATCCGCCGGTTGGCCAGCTGCAGGGTGGTCGTGGCGGGCCGCCGCACGGCCTCGTACGCCGCCAGGTCGCCGTACGCGAGGGAGTGGGCCAGCACCCGGGCGTCGATTATCGCCTGGGAGGCGCCGTTGGAACCGATCGGGTACATCGCGTGGGCGGCGTCGCCCAGCAGCGTGACGTTCCCCTCGGTCCAGTGCGGCAGCGGATCGCGGTCCACCATCGGATACTCGTAGGCCGTCTCGGCTCCGGCGATGATCCGCGGCACGTCCAGCCAGTCGAACCGCCAGTCCGCGAAGTGCTCCTCGACCTCGGCCAGGTCCGCCGGCCGGTTCCAGTCGCCCCGGCCGGGAGCCGCGCCACCGGAGGGCTTCTCCGCGATCCAGTTGACCAGTGTCCGCTCGCCGGTCTCGATCGGGTAGGCCACGAACTTCTGCGTCCCGTCACCGACCATGATCATGGATCGTCCGGTCAGGAACGGCGCGCCGTACGTCGTGCCACGCCACAGGATCAGCCCGTTCCACGGAGGGGGCCCCTCGTCGGGGAACAGGCGCGCGCGGATCGCCGAGTGGATGCCGTCCGCCCCGATCAGCAGGTCCTCGGTGCCCGGGCCGGTGACGCGGCTGCCGGTCACGACCGACCGCGGGCCGAGCCGCTCGACCACGGCGTCCAGCAGCATCATCTGCAGCCGTCCCCGGTGGACGGAGTACTGCGGCCACCTGTACCCCGCGTCGACGCCCCGGGGCTCGGACCAGATCGCGGAGCCGTACCGGTCGAAGTAGGCGAGTTCGGCGGTGGCGACGCCGATCGCCGCCAGCCGGTCGGCGAGGCCGAGCTCCGTCAGTTCCCGTACGGCATGGGGCAGCAGGTTGATGCCCACGCCCAGGGGGCGGATCTCGCGGGCGGCCTCGTGGACGGTGAGGTTCTCGAAGCCCGCCGCGTGCAGGCTGAGCGCGGTGGCGAGGCCGCCGATACCGCCACCGGCGATGACGATGTCCACGGGTGCCTCCCGCCGATTGTTATGGCCATAACAATATTCACGGTGAGGGTGCTCCTGCGCAAGACTTGTGCGGTGGAACCATCAGTGGAGCCCGCGGGCGGAGGACCGACGCGCGCGGGTTCCGGCCGTCGCGCCGGAGACCGGGGAAGGGCCGCGGCGCCGAGCGCGGCCGGGGACGAGCCGAGCGCGGCCGGGGACGGCGGGACGCCGCGGGTGGAGCCGGCGGGCAGGGCGGATCTCCGGTATGCCGCCTACGCGCGGGAACGCCTGGCCGGCATGCCGCCGCCCGCCGACCCGGAGGGATTCGAGCTCGCCTACAACCTGCTGCAGCTGGCCTACCTGCTGGTGACGGACCTGGAGACACGGATCCACCGCCCGCGCGGCTGGACGCTGCCCGGTTTCCGGCTGATGTTCAAGCTCTGGATCCTCGGCCCGACCCAGCCCGCCCGGCTCGCCGAGATCTCCGCCATGTCCCGCTCGGCGGTGACGAACGTGGTCAACACCCTGGAGCGCGACGCCCTGGTCGAGCGTCGCCCGATGCCCGGCGACCGGCGCGCGGTGGTGGTCGCGCTGTCCGGCAAGGGGGAGGCCGCCGTCCGCGAGACGTTCGCCGAGCAGGCCCGCAGGGAGCAGGAGTGGTTCTCCCCCCTGGACCCGCGCGAGCAGGCCGATCTCAGCGGTCTGCTCGCCCGCATCCTCACCGCCCGCCCGGCCGACACTCCGTAGGGTCGCCCGGCCGGCACTCCGTGGAGCTCCCGCGCACCGCTCGCCCGGGCCGGCCGGAGAGCGGGCTACTCCCCGCCGCGCAGGTCGGACAGGCGCTTGGGCGAGTACTCGATGTCCTCGAAGCGCACGGTGCAGCCCTCGCCGGTGGGGCTCTGCGCGAGGAAGCCGACCTCGGGGTCCCCGTCGAGCGCGAAGTATCTGATGAGGTTCCAGAACCCGGACTCGTCGGCGGCGTGGAAGGCGAAGGCCGAGCCGATGCGGGAGATCCGCAGCCGGATGTCCCGGCCGTCCATGGTCACGGAGTTGCAGTCGTCGGACACCCCGCGGGTGACCACCGAGACGATCGTAGGCCTGCCCTGCGGGGAGAGTTCGAGGCAGAACTTGGCCCACCGGTCGTCGTCGGCGTACAGCAGCAGCACGGCCGCGTCGTAGGTGGACAGCAGGTCGAGCCTGACCCGCGCGCTGAGCGTGAAGTCTCCGTCCAGGCGGCCGACGAGGGCGGGGGCGTTGGCGTAGCGGTTCGGCTCCCCGGGGTCGGAGAAGAGGTCGGTGCCCGCTCCCGCGACGATGGAGAGCGCGTCGCCGTCGGCGCTCCAGTCCTCGGGCCGGTTCAGCCAGCGCAGCGGCGTGGGGAAGGCGGGCAGGGAGACGGTTTCGCTCACGGATGTTCCTCCGGACGGGTTGCGAACGCGTGGGCGTCCGTGATGAGACGGTCGACGACCTCGGTGTCGCGGACGGGACAGACCGGATCGCTCCCGCCCCTGACGCTACGGGCGAAGTCGGCCATGAGGGAGAGAGACGGGCTCTCCGGCGGGACCCGCGCGGCGTCCCTGCCCCGCGTACAGGCAACGGTCTCGCCCGGAGGCGGCAGGGCGAGCAGGGCCTTCCCGCTGACGATGTCACCGGATACGGCGATCCCCCGTCTCAGTCCCGGTCTGGACATATGGCGATCTTAAGCGTTTTAGGGGGCGGAGTCTGGAAAAGCGCGGCGTCGGGCCGGAACCGGCCAGACGAAGGAGCGGTTCGGGAACGAGACCGGCCCAGGCACGAGAACCGCTCAGGCGAGGGAGCGGACGGAGCGGAGCGGCTGCCAGCCGGCGGAGTCGACGGCCTCGGGCGACAGGATGTGGTCCAGGACCATGTGGGCGCAGCCGATGATCCCGGCGCTCGGGCCGAGCCGGCTGCGCTCGATGCGCAGGTTGCGGGTGGCCAGGGCCGTCGAGCGGCGGTGGATGACCTCGCGCACCCCCGAGACCATCGGCTGGAAGGTCTCCGCGACGTCGCCGCCGAGGACCACCACCGAGGGGTTGAGCAGGTTGACCGCACTGGCGACGACCTCGCCGAGCATCCGGGCGGCGTTGCGGACCACGGTCATGGTCTCCGCGTCCCCGGCCCTGACCAGGCTCACCACGTCGGCCAGGGTGTCGACCTCGTGCCCCAGGTCGCGGAGCCGGCGCAGGATCGCGGTGCCGCTGGCGATGGAGTCGACGCAGTCGATGTTGCCGCAGCGGCAGAGGACTCCCCCGCCGTCGCGGACCGGGATGTGCCCGATCTCCCCCGCGGCGCCCAGGGCCCCCCGCAGGATCTCGCCCCCGGCGATGACCCCGGAGCCGATCCGGGTGGAGACCTTGATGAACAGCAGGTCGTCGGCCTCGCCCGCGTAGATCTCGCGGTGCTCGCCGATCGCGATGACGTTCACGTCGTTGTCGAGGAAGACGGGGACGGGGAAGCGCTCGGCGATGATCGGCGGGATGGCCACGCCGGTCCAGCTGGCCATGATCCGGGCGCTCTCGGTGCGGCCGGCCGCGAACTCCACCGTGGCGGGGACCCCCAGGCCGACCCCGCGGACCAGGGAGACGGGGCGGTCGCCGAGCAGCTCGCTCCAGGTCTGCATGACCAGGGGCAGGACGACGTCCGGCCCCTCCTCCACGTCCACGGCCAGGGCGGCACTGGCCAGTACCTCGCCCGCGAGGTCGCAGACGGCGATCTGCGCGCGGCTCGCACCCAGGGAGCCGACCAGGACGACCCCGCCGGAGGCGTTGAAGGCCAGGCGGGTGGGCGGGCGGCCTCCGGTGGAGGGGCCCTCGCTGTCCTCCACGACGAGGCGCCGGTCCAGCAGCTCGGTGACGCGCAGGGAGACGGCGGGTCTGGACAGGCCTGTGACACGCCCTATGTCCGCGCGGGTGACGGCCTCACCGGAGCGGATGAGGCGCAGCACCTCACCGCTGGTGGCCAGCGCGGCAGCGGGACGTCGAGGCATCCGCCAAGTGAATCACACCCACTTAGGAAATGAAAACTTCCTACTTTCTCATCTCAAATTACAAAACTCCGCTTGTGTAGAGCGCAAGATGTAGCTAGTGTCCGATCTATACCCAATTTTGGTAGATCACTACTGGTAGATCACTACGGAGCGCCGCCCCATGTCTGAGACCCCTCAACCCGCCGACCTCATCGTCTTCGGCGGCACAGGCGACCTCTCCATGCGGAAACTCCTCCCCGCCCTCTACCACGCCGACCGCGACGGGCGTCTCGCCCCCGAGACCCGCGTGATCGCGATGTCCCGCGGCGGGCTCGACGACGCCGACTTCCGCGGCAAGGTGGACGCCGAGGTGCGCGGCTCGGTGCCGGTGGACGACCTCGACACCTGGCAGCGCTTTCTCGGCCGCCTGCACCACGTCACCGTCGACATCGGCGGCGAGGACCCGACCGGGTGGGCGAGGCTCACCGGGATGCTCGGCGGGTACGAGCAGCGCGACCGGGTGTTCTACCTGGCCAGCCCGCCCATGACGTTCGGCCCGTTCTGCCGGGAGGCGCACCGCGCCGGCCTGGTCACCCCCGCCTCGCGGGTGGTGCTGGAGAAGCCCCTCGGCCGCGACCTGGCCAGCGCGTTGCGCATCAACGACGAGGTCGGCGCCATCTTCGAGGAGCGGCAGATCTACCGCATCGACCACTACCTCGGCAAGGAGACGGTCCAGAACCTCCTCGTGCTCCGGTTCGCCAACGCGTTCCTGGAGCCGATCTGGAACTCCCTCTGGATCGACCACGTCCAGATCACCGTCGCCGAGACCGTGGGCACCCCCGGCCGCCGCGGCTACTACGACCACGCGGGCGCGCTGCGCGACATGGTGCAGAACCACCTGCTCCAGCTGCTGTGCCTGGTGGCGATGGAGCCGCCGTCGCGCAACGACCGCGAGTCGATCCGCGACGAGAAGGTCAAGGTCCTCCAGTCGCTGCGGCCCGTCACCGGCGGCGAGGTGGACCGTTTCACGGTGCGCGGCCAGTACACGGCGGGCGAGTCCGGCGGCGTCCGACTGCCCGGCTACCTCGACGAGCCCGACAGCACCGCGCCCACCGAGGACTCCCGCCGGGTGGAGACCTTCGCCGCGATCCGCGCCGAGGTGAAGAACTGGCGCTGGGCCGGGGTGCCGTTCTACCTGCGGACGGGCAAGCGCATGCCGAACCGCTGCTCGGAGATCGTGGTGCAGTTCAAGGACGTGCCCCACTCGATCTTCCCCGGCAGCACGCCCAACCGGCTGGTGCTGCGGCTGCAGCCGAGCGAGGGCATCCAGCTGAACATCATGGCCAAGGAGCCGGGCGCGGGCGAGGTGGCGCTCAAGCCGGTCCCGCTGAGCCTCAGCTTCGCCGAGACCTTCACCGGCCGGGTGCCCGAGGCCTACGAGCGGCTGCTCATGGACGTCCTCACCGGCAACCCGACCCTGTTCATGCGACGCGACGAGGTCGAGGCCGCCTGGCGGTGGATCGACCCGATCCTCGACGAGTGGGACTCCCAGGGCACCCCGCCCGAGCCGTACCCGGCGGGCAGCGCGGGCCCCGCCACGGCCCACGAGCTCGTCGGCCGCAGCGGGCGCGTCTGGCACGAGGAGGGGCAGGCGTGAGCGCGCGAGCCGGGCACCCTCACCAGAACGACCACGACACCGGAAACGACGACGCATACCACGACCGAGGAGGCCGGATGCATCCCGTGATCCAGGAGGTGACCGACCGTCTGGTCGAGCGCAGCCGTCCCAGCCGCACCGCGTACCTGAACCGTCTGCACGCCGAGGCCGAGGCGGCCCGCCTGCGCGGGCCCGCCAGGGCGAGCCTGGGCTGCGCCAACCTGGCGCACGGCTTCGCCGCCGTGGGCGAGAGCGACAAGCGGGACCTGCGCGCCAACGTCAAGCCGGGCGTGGCGATCGTGTCGAGCTACAACGACATGCTGTCGGCGCACCAGCCGTACGAGGCCTACCCGGCGATCCTCAAGGCGGCCGTCAGGAAGGCGGGCGGCGTCGCGCAGTTCGCCGGGGGCGTGCCCGCGATGTGCGACGGCGTCACCCAGGGCCGGGCGGGCATGGAGCTGTCGCTCTACAGCCGCGAGGTCATCGCGATGGCCACCGCGATCGCGCTCTCGCACGACATGTTCGACGCCTCCCTCATGCTCGGCGTCTGCGACAAGATCGTTCCAGGCCTGCTGATCGGGGCGCTGCACTTCGGCCACCTGCCCACGGTGTTCGTCCCCGCCGGGCCGATGACCTCCGGCCTGCCCAACAAGGTCAAGGCACGCACCCGGCAGCTGTTCGCCGAGGGCAAGGTCGGCAAGGACGAGCTGCTCGACGCCGAGGCGAAGTCGTACCACTCCCCCGGCACCTGCACCTTCTACGGCACCGCCAACTCCAACCAGGTCATGATCGAGGTCATGGGCCTGCACCTGCCCGGCTCGACGTTCGTCAACCCGCGCACCGAGCTACGCGAGGCCCTGACGAAGGCGGCGGGCAGGCGCGCGGTCGAGCTGACCGCGCACGGCCCCGAGTACACCCCCGTCGGCGAGGTCGTCGACGAGAAGGCGATCGTCAACGCCTGCGTGGCACTGCTGGCGACCGGCGGCTCGACCAACCACACCATGCACATCGTCGCCATCGCCGCGGCGGCCGGCATCGAGCTCCTCTGGGACGACCTGGCCGCGCTGTCGAAGGCCGTGCCGCTGCTCACCCGCATGTACCCCAACGGCCAGGCGGACGTGAACCACTTCCAGGCCGCGGGCGGCATGCAGGTGCTCATCGGCGACCTGCTGGACGCCGGGCTGCTGCACGGCGACGTGCTGACGGTCGCCGGGCGCGGGCTGGACCACTACCGCTCGGCCGTCGAGCTGAAGGAGGGCGAGCTGGTCTGGCAGGAGCGCACCGAGGGCAGCACCGACCTCGACGTGCTGCGCCCGGTCTCCGACGCGTTCTCCGCCGACAGCGGCATCCACATGCTCGACGGCAACCTGGGACGCGCGGTCAGCAAGGTCTCCGCGGTCAAGGACGAGCACCTGGTCATCGAGGCCCCGGCCAAGGTCTTCGACGACCAGCTGCAGCTGCTGCGCGCCTTCGACGCGGGAGAGCTGGACGGGCAGGACTTCGTGGCGGTCATCCGCTACCAGGGGCCGAGCGCGAACGGCATGCCCGAGCTGCACAAGCTCACCCCGCCGATGGCGGTGCTGCTGGACAGGGGCCAGCGGGTGGCGATCGTCACCGACGGCCGCATGTCCGGCGCGTCCGGCAAGGTCCCGGCCGCCATCCACCTGTCGCCCGAGGCCGCCGACGGCGGCCCCATCGCGCTGGTGCGGGACGGCGACCCGATCCGCCTCGACGCCGCCGCCGGAACCCTGGAGCTGCTGGTCCCCGCCGCGGAACTGGCCGCCAGGCCCGTTCAGGGCGCGCCGCTCACCGACGCCCAGTGGGTGGGCACCGGCCGCGAGCTGTTCGGCGCCTTCCGCCGCGCGGCGGGCCCCGCCGAGCGCGGCGCGGGCGTCTTCGCCCTGAACGGCCACGCCGAGGCCGTCGCGAACGGCACGCGCCTGGCGACCGCCCAGAGCGGAATCCGTGCGTGAGAAAACAGACCACCGTCTCCTTCGCACGATCCGGATTCGCACGATCCACATTCGTACGGCCTCCCTCCGCGCGGCCCACGTCCGCGCGGGTCACGCCGGTCGCGCGGGGCGCGCGGCACGTGGAGGTCGTACGGTCTCCGTCCGTGCCGGTCGCACGGCCCGCGGGGGTCGCACGGCCGGTGAACCTCGGGAGGCCCGCCACGGCCGCCCGACCCGCGAAGGAGATCTCGTGAGCCTTCCCTGGCTCGTCGCCGACATCGGCGGCACCAACGCCCGGTTCGGGCTGGTCACCGAGCCCGGTGGACAGCCCGAGGCGGTGGCCGTGCTCGCGGGCGCGGAACACGATGGCCTACCCGAAGCCGTAGCCGCCTATATCGCAGATCATGCGGGCGGAGTTCAGCCGGGAGCCGCGTGCGTCGCGATCGCGGGGCCCGTGGAGGGCGACCGCTACCGGCTCACCAACGCCGGGTGGACGGGGTCGGTACGCGATCTCGGCATCCCGAACGCCTGGCTGCTCAATGACTTCGAGGCCCTGGCCGCGTCCCTGCCGCACCTGCGGGGCGCCGACCTGGTCTCCCTGGGCGGCCCCGAGCCCTCGCACGGCGTCAAGGCCGTCCTCGGACCCGGAACCGGTCTCGGCGTGGGCGGCCTGGTGCCCGCCGCCGAGGGCTGGGTGCCGATCCCCGGGGAGGGAGGGCACGTCACCGCGCCCGTCCTCGACCGGCGGGACCACGAGATCGTCCGGGCACTGCGCGCGGACGGCCTGGAGCACGTGGTGGCCGAGCACCTGCTGTCAGGGCCGGGCCTGTCGCGCCTGCACCGGGGGCTCGCGCTCGTCCACGGGACGGACGCGCCGAGGCTGTCCGCCTCCGACATCGTGACCCGGATGGACGACTCGCTGTGCGCGGAGACCGTCGAGGTCTTCTGCGCCATGCTCGGCACCTTCGCCGGGAACGTCGCCCTCACCCTCGGCGCGCGGGGCGGTGTCTACCTGGGCGGCGGCGTGCTTCCGCGTATCGTGGACCGGGTCCGCTCCAGCGACTTCCGCCGTCGCTTCGAGGCCACCCCGACCCTGAACGACTACCTTTCCGGCATCGCCACGGCGCTGATCGTGGCCCCCCAGCCCGCCCTGACCGGCGCGGCGGCCTGGCTGAACCAGCGCCTGTCCACCATGGAGTTCGTATGAGTCTGCTCGACATCGCCCCGGTCGTCCCGGTCGTCGTGATCGACGATCCGGAGACCGCGGTCCCCCTGGCCCGCGCCCTGGTCGCGGGCGGCCTGCCGGTCATCGAGGTGACCCTTCGCACCCCCGCCGCCCTGGACGCCATCGCGCGCATCGCCGCCGAGGTCCCGGAGGCGGTGATCGGCGCGGGCACCATCCGCACCCCGGCCGACGTGGCGGCCGCCGTGGCGGCCGGTTCCAAGTTCCTGGTCAGCCCGGGGACCACGCCGGGGCTGGTCGACGCCATGGAGGTCAGCGGGGTGCCGTTCCTGCCCGGCGTGGCGACCGCGTCGGAGGTCATGGCCCTCGCCGAGCGCGGGGTGACCGAGATGAAGTTCTTCCCCGCCGAGGCGGCCGGCGGCCTGCCGTACCTGAAGGCGCTCGGCGGCCCGCTGCCGCAGGTCAGGTTCTGCCCGACGGGCGGCATCAAGCTCGCGACGGCCCCCGACTACCTCGCGCTGCCGAACGTCGGCTGCGTGGGCGGGACCTGGCTCACCCCGGCCGACGCGCTCGCCAGCGGCGACTACGCCAGGATCGAGAAACTGGCCACCGAGGCGGCCGCCCTCCGCTGACCCCTCCCGCCCGGCGGGGCCTCGAAAGACCCCGCGAGCGCGCCTCCTCCTCCCTTGGCGCGCGCCGCGGCCATGAGTCGCCGTGACCCGGTGTGACGCTCATGGGATCAGGCCCGTGGCCGCCCCACCCGGCGGTCGCGGGCCGCCCTTTTTCCGCCCGCCCGGCTCCTCCCAGGTCCGGACCTTTCCGAAACGGACTGAACCGCGCACGAACCCCACGCGTATCTCGCGGCGAAAGGCACTCCCTCACAGAGGAGCCATGAATGCGAGTACGCATCGTCACGATCTGCGCCACGGTCCTGGTCATGGGCGTCGCCGGTACGGCGTCCGCCGGAACCCATCAGGCGCAGGCCGGAGCGAAACAGACCAAGACCGGCAGCGGCCCGGAGAAAGCCGGTCGGCAGACCCTGCGAAACCATTTCGCGGTCACCAACCTCGTCTCGGACGTCAGCGGACGGGCCGCGGTCACCGACCCCACGCTGGTCAACCCGTGGGGACTGGCCATGGGCAAGACCCTGTGGGTCTCGGCCGCGGGCACCGGCCTGGCCACGGTCTACTCCGGCGGCGCGGGCACCGTGAAGCAGGAGAAGACGCAGGTACGCGTCCCCGGCGGCAGGCCCACCGGGCAGGTCGTCAACACGGGCGAGGAGTTCGTCGTCAAGGGCCCCGGCGGTGCCGGGCCGGCGACGTTCATCTTCGCCAGCCCCAGCGGGGCGATCACCGGCTGGAACGCCGAGGCCGACCCGGACGACGCGATCATCAGCGCGTTCGTCAAGGGCGCCGACTTCAAGGGCCTGGCCCTCGCCCAGACGAACCGGGGGCCGATGCTGCTCGCCGCCGACTTCGCCCACAACCGGGTCCACGTCTTCGACGGCGACTTCGACCGGATCTCTTTCGGCCGCCGCGCGTTCCGGGACCCCGGCCTGCCGGAGGACTACGCGCCGTTCAACGTGGAGGTCGTGGGCAACTCCATCCTCGTCGCGTACGCCAAGCGCGACCCCGAGACCGGCAAGTCGGTGGCCGGGCAGGGCAAGGGGTTCGTCAGCCAGTTCAACGGCTCGGGCCGGTTCGTCGGCCGCTTCGCCGCGCGTGGAGCCCTCAACGCCCCCTGGGCGATGACGCTGGCTCCGAAGGGGTTCGGCGCCCACTCCGGAGCCCTGCTGGTCGGCAACTTCGGCGACGGCCGGATCAACGCCTACAACCCGCGCAACGGCCGCCCGCTCGGCCCGCTGCGCTCCTCCGACGGCAGGGCCATCACCCTGGGCGGCCTGTGGGACCTGGAGCCCGGCACCGAGACCGTCGGCGGCACGAACGCCCTGTGGTTCAGCGCGGGCAGCGACGGCGGCACGCACGGCCTGCTCGGCCTGATCCGGCCTTCGGGAGCGGCCACCTCGACGGGCTCCCCCACGGGCAACGCGTCCCCCTCCCCCTCCTCCTCGCACCCGAGTTCCCACAACTCCGGATCCAACAACTCCGGGTCCAACAACTCCGGCTACTGAGTTCGTCCGTGGTGTTCCGGTGTTCACGCCGGAGGTGATGTGGACTCTCCCTCGTAGCGGGGCAAGGGGCGCCGATTCGCCCTCCTTGCGGACCGGCGCTCGGTAAGGCGCTCGCGCCGGGTACCGCCGGGCGGGCGGGAACGGAGTTCGTGAGGGCTCGAAAGCCTGTGGAGACCCGGTAGGACCATCTCGATGGCTCGGGTCGGTGAAGCAGGAAGCCGCGGAGGTGTCCCGAGAGCGACACGGGCTGAATCCTCGGAATTCATGCCGAGGAGCGCGTCAAAACCACTGACGGACCACCGGCGGGCGCCAGTGCCCGAGGTTTCTCCGGCGGCGCCGGCACCCCCACCCCAGCGGACCGCGAGGCCGAGCCGACAGGCCGGCCCGCGCGGAGCGCCGGAGGGGTGCCGGCGCCGCGGCGCGTCCGGACCGGAAACCGAGGACCGGGGACCAAGAACCGGGGCCGAGGACCGGAACCGGGGATCGGAACGGGGGTCGGGGACCCGGGCTCCCGGGCTCCCGGCTCCCTCCGCGGGCGCCCCGGCACGACGCCGCCCGGGAGAGTCACCCGTCGGTGACCGCGCCACCGCCCGGTTTCCTTTAACCTTGAACGAACGAGGGGAGTACTTCCCAAGAACCGGCCCGGTCAATACGGACGCCCTGTGGCGTCCCCGGACGGTCGCCCGTGAGGTGCGGGTGAAGGAGACCTCGAATGGCCGAGCGCATTCGAGGAGCGAGCATGCCCCTGACAGTCCCCTCCCCCTCCGGGCACCACCTCACCGGCGTCCCCCCTCCGGAGCCGTGTTTCCCGGGTTTCCCGGGTTTCCCGGATTTCCGGAGTCTCCAGGGTCTCCGGGGCCTTCCTGGCCGTCCGGCGCGACGCCCCCTCCCGCCACATCCCCACCGCGACCCGCCCCGTGGCCGTGGCCGGCCCGTACCGTCCCGGCCGTCGTCCGCCGTCATCTCCGGACGCGCCTCACGAGTAGCCCTCGGTCCGATCTTCGCCAGGTTCGTCCCCTCCGGTGCCCGCCGGACCGACGGCGAACTCGATCCCGCCACTGGAAGGCTGCGAGACGCACTATGAGAGAAGTTCCCCATACCAGCGAGGTGCACGTGATGGCCACCACACCGGCCAGCCGGTCCTCCGTCGACGATCTGCACTACCCGGCGGGATCGCTGGTGCTCCTCGCGGGGCTCCCCGGCGCGGGCAAGAGCACCCTGCTCGACCGGCTGTACGGGTTGCGCGGCGACGAGAGGGAGCCGGTGCGCGCCGGTGAGGCCCGCGTCATCGACTCGCGCCAGTCCCGCAACTGGTGGGCCCGCTACCTGGGCCCGGTCCCTCCGAGAGCCCGCATCCCGCTCGTGCACACCACCCACGTGGTGCGGATCGCCCGCGCCCTGCTGAAGGGGCACGCCGTCGTCGCGCACACCCGCGGCACGTGGCCGCACATCCTGTACGGGTTCGCCTGGCTGGCCCGCAGGGTCGGCAGCGAGGTCCACCTGATCCTGCTCGACGTGGAGCCGAGGACGGCCCGCGAGGGACAGCTCTCGCGCGGCCGGGTCGTCACGAGCGCGACCTTCGCCCGGCACTGCCGCCGCTGGCGAGTGATCATCGACCGGGCCCGGGGCGGCTCGTTCCCCCCGGCCGCGAGCGTCACGATCCTCGACCGCCCCGCCGCGAACCTGCTCAGGGCCATACGCTTCGACGAGCGGCCCGCCACACGGCGGGACGGATGACTTTACCTTCACCTGGCTCTGCGCCTCGCCCGCCCAGGGCAGGTTCAGAGCGACCAGGAGGAACCGAATGATCGACGTACTGGCTCTCGCCGCGGAGCATCTCGCCCTCGCCAGGGCGAGCTCGCACGGCCGCAGCGCCCACACCTACCTCAACGAGGGCACGCTGCGTCAGGCGATCATCGCGCTGACCGCGGGGACGGCCCTCGGTGACCACGACGCCCCACCGGCCGCGAGCCTGCACGTCCTGTCGGGGCGGGTCCGGCTCATCGACGACGAGCGGACCGTCGCGCTCGGCGCGGGCCAGACCGCTCCGATCCCGCAGCGGCGGCACTCGCTGGAGGCCGACGAGGAGTCGGTGGTCATCCTCACCAGCGTCGTCAACATCGGCGGCTGAGAGCGCCGGCGCGGACCGCCCCACCTGACGTGGGGCGGTCCGGAACGGCCAGGGCGCGGCCGAGGCGGTCACGGGCGGCCCGTCGCGTCCCGCGCGGGCGGGTTCCGGCACCCGCGCGACGGCGTGACGGTCCGGACCGTCTATCCCGCGAGGCGGCGCCCGTCCGTCGACAACGGTCCCTCGCCGAAATGCGGCAGGTAGTGGCGGAAGAAGATGTCCGCGACGAGCGCGCGCCGGCTGCCCAGGCCGGTCTTGGCGAAGACGCTCTTGAGATGGTCCTGGACCGTGTGGGGGCTGATGTTCAGCCGGCCCGCGATCTGTGTCGTGGAGTGGCCGCGCATGACGTGCTGGGTGATCTGCCGCTCGCGCTCGCTCAGACCGTAGGCGCCGAGGATGACCGCGATCAGCTCTCCCGGCTCGGGAGGGCCGAGGGAGACGGCGACGAGCCCTTCCTCCTCCTGCCCCATCGACCACGCCTGGAGAGCCACCCATCGGCCGGACCGGGTGAGCGCGCGGGAACGTGCCGTTCCCGACGAGAGCGCGGCGGCGGCCACCGCGCGCAGCGGCCGGGCGTGCTCCGGCGATCCGTCCTGGAGGAGTTCCAGCCAGGTGCGCGCCGTCGGCGACATCGACCGGGTGGCCCCCTCCCGGTCGACGACGACCAGGCCGGGCGCGTCAGGGACCGCGCCGGTGTCCACTCCGGACAGGAGCAGCGAGCGCCGCAGCGCGGCCGTCGCCGGGCGGCCCAGCCGCGCGGCGGCCGCTTCGTCGGCGTCGGTGAACGGCGCGGCACCGTGCTCTCTGCACATCACCAGCAGGCCCCAGACGTGCGGGCCGTCACGAAGGGCGACCCGTAGTTCGTCGCCAAGTCCCTGCGGGCGCAAAATGTCCTGATAGTACTTACTAGAGTGGATATTTCCGACTGTTGCGCGACTGAGAAGACTCGTGGTGGACGCGCCATTCGCCAGCTCGCGAAGATTACCCGGATCGTCAGCCTCGACATGTTCGATCTCGAACAGGCGAGGGAGATATTCCGGGGAAAATCCCGCCTCGTTCTGCCCGCCGGTGTCCAGCAGGGTGGACGGATCGATCAGGACCGTGCACCACACGTCAGCGGGCACCCGCCTCAGGACCGCGGAAGCGGTGACGTCGAGCACGTCGAGAGCGCTGTGCTGCCGGGCAAGCCGCTGCTCGAAACCGGCCGAATCAGGGAGCATGCCGCAAATCATAAAGCCGATCCACCGCCCATCCCAGAAAGTTGGGATATACGGCGGCTCCCTTTCCCCGATACATCTGGTCACACAGACACTCGCACCAAATAGTACAAATGGGGGAATAATGAAAAGAACGGGCTTCGCACGCCTGGGAGCGACCGCGTTGCTGATTCTCACGTCGGCGCAGTGGCCGGCGGCCCACGCGTCGGCGGAGACCGCCGGCGCCCCGGCCACCACGGCCACCACGGTGACCACGGTGAGCTGCCGCTCCCTGGCCGGCTCGGGCTCCTACTCCGATCCGCTGCGGCTGGGCACCGTCCGCGGCACCGTCGTGGCGGTGGGCTGCCCGCCGCTGACGTCGGGCGCCGGGTACAACCACCGTTACTTCATCTTCTCCACCGTTCGCACCGCCGCTCGGAACTCGGCGGCGGGCGCCCGCTTCCAGCTGTCGGGCAACCTCTCCGCCGTCCACCCGCGCCTGGCGTCGGGACCCGTGACGGTCCTCCGCTCGCTGCAGCACGGCTTCTGGACCGGCAGCGCCTCCAACCTCACCGGCCGCTACCTGCCGCTCGGCGGGCTGAACCCCGGCACCTACCGGCTGGGCGTGGAGAAACTGCGCAGCCCGCTGTCGTCCCTGTCGACTCCGTGGTTCGATGCCGTTATCGTCATCAACTGACCACGGACCGGCACGGTGACCGCGCCTGCCGGCCCCTGAGCCGGAGGTCTCGCATGCCCCCCGAAGCCGAAGGGAACGCGCCCGATCCCGGCCACGCCGAGCGCTCGGGCGGCGTCCCCGCGGGTGACCGGAACGGCCGCCCCCAGCACGGCGCCGTCCGGTCGTTGCGGGCAAGGATCACGACCCTCCGCAGGGCCGGTGCGGCGGAGCCGAGGAAGCCGCTCCGCAAACGGCGCTTCCGCTTCCCGAGGCGGAGCGGCGGGGAGCGGGGCGGGGCCCGGCCGTACGAGCGGATCATCGCGATCGCGATCGGCCTGTCCACGATCACCGGGGCGGCCGCCTCGTACGCGGCGGTGCGGCTGAACTCGCAGGCCATCGACACCGACCGGCAGGCCGTGGTGGAGACCATCCAGGTGCGGACGGCGGGCGTGGTGGCGCACATGAGCAGCCGGTCGAGGGGCGGCCAGGTCGTGCACTACCGGGCCCTCCACGCCCAGGCCGACGCGATCGAGGCCGTCGACCCCGACGAGGCCAGGGCCCTTCGCGAGGTCGCCGACGGCTTCCTCGTCGACCAGTACATCGACCGCCGCCACCTTCCCGGCGCGGGTGCCTCCGCCAAGTGGGACTACGAGATGAGCGAGGCCGCCGTGATCCGCAACTACGAGATCTTCACGGTTCCGGGCGACCAGCCCGCCCGGACCGCGCGACGCGCCGACGCCCTGCACGACCGGGTCGGCCATCTCACCCTCACCGTCGGCGGCACCCTCGCGATCGTGCTCCTGCTGACCGTCGCCCGCCTCGTCGCGCCGCCGCGGCGCGACCGGCTCCTGCGAGCCTCCCTCGGCGGGTACGGGCTGCTCACCGTCCTGGCCCTGTGGCTCTCCCTGGCCCCGGTATGACGGAGGGACCCGGTACGACGGAGGAGTTCGACACCCCGTTCAAGCGCGGGCTCGCGCTCACGATGACCGCGGTGGGCCTGCTCGCGGGAGTGCTCACCTACCTCGGGGGGCAGGCGGGCGCCCAGGAGGACAGGAACGCCCGTGAGGCGCAACGCGCCTCCGTCACCGCGCTGGCCGCCCAGGCGGGGGCGACGGCGGACTCCATGGAGAGCACCGCCAACCTCGGCGCCGCCACCACCGTCAAGCGCCGTCACGACCTCGAGTCACTCCGGGCCACGCTGCTCGGCGAGCGGGAGCACGAGGCCGTCGCCGACCGGCTCCGGCAGGCGTACGGCAAGCTGGACGACTCCTCCCCGCTGCTGGGCGCCGACGCGGTCGCCGCCCAGCGCTACCTCGGTGATCTCAACAGGGAGGCGACCGTGGCGGGCCTCCTGCAGGAGGCGACCCAGGAGACCGCGAGCGCGTGGGGCGACAGGAGCAACACCTACTCGGCGGGGACCGCCCTCCTCGCGATCGCGCTGACCCTGTTCGGCCTGTCCCTGACCGTCGGCGAGGCCAACCGGAACCACCTGGTGCGGCCCGCCGCCGCGATAGTGGCCGTCACCGTCGCCGGCACCCTCGTCCTCCTCGTCGTACCGCCCGTCACGACGCCCCGCGCGGCCGTCGCGGCCGTGGCCGAGGGCGACCGTCTCGCCGGGCTGCGCGAGTACGAGAGCGCGATCGCCCACTACACCCGGGCGATCGCGCTGCGCGACGACTACGCGGTCGCCTACGAGCATCGCGCGAGCGCCCGCGTGATGGCGGCCAGCCCCGAGCGCGCCACGTCGGCGTACGTGTTCAGCACGGCCTCACGCAGCGCGTACGAGGCCGCGGTGGCGGACATGTCCAAGGCCGTCGAGTACGGCGGCGACGAGAAGTACACCGCCCTGGTCAACCTGGGGGGCTTCGAGATCCACCTGGCCGACTACGAGGCGGCCGAGGAGCACAGCCGGGCCGCCGTCGCGCTCAACCCCGGCCCGCCGATACCCCGGATGAACCTGCTGCTGGCCCTGCTCGGCCAGAAGAAGACCGCCGAGGCCAGGCGTGCGGCCACCGAGCTGCTCCGGGTGATCAGGAGCCGCCCCGACCCCACCGAACGCAACGAGCTCTACGCCGCCACCCGTACCACCCTCGACCTGGTGTCCGCCCAGCGCGACCACGCCCGGCCCCTCGCCCAGGAGATCAAGGGCGAGCTGGTGCGCGTCCAGGGCGAGGAGCTCGCCCCGAACGCGCGGCCCGCGCCGTCGGCCCGGATCCCGGCGGTCAGGGTGGCCGCTCAGGGTGCCGTCATCCAGGCGACGCTCTCCTACGAGGGCATGTTCAAGGGCGCCAGGATGGCCTCGATCGTCTACTACCGGGCACAGCCGGGCGACGAGTGGCTGCAGCGCTCCGACCTGGTCAGCATCCAGCCCTGGCAGCCCGAACAGCCCTCGGGCACCACGTCCTGGACGGTCGTCGACGCCGCCTGCCCCGCGACCGGCGAGTACCGGGTCGAGTTCTACGCCGAGGGCCGCCTGCTGGCCGGCGCGGGCGCCACCCGGTCGACCGGCACCGGCGTCGGCCTGACCGGGTACGCCGACTGGGCCGGCGGCATCGCCCTGTGCCGCCCCGACGGCTGGGCCTTCTCCCACGACCGGGCCGGCACCGCCGACCTGACCTCACCCAACAGGCTCCACCACCTGGCGATCAGGGTCCTGCGCATCGCCCCGCCCGCCTCTGCCGCGTCCCGCGCCCGAATCCTGAGCACGGTCCGCGAACAACTGGAGCGCACCCTCCCCGCCCGCCCGCTGAGCACCCGGCCCCCGGCCGACGCGAACTTCGGCGGTTTTCCCGGCACCGCCTGGTGGATGACGCTCCCCGACGCCGAGGTGGCCTACCTCTGGGCGGCCCTCGACGACACCGGCAGGCTGCGCACCTTCGTCGCCCGCTTCCCCGAGAACGACCCGGAGGTGCTGAACAACGTCATCGGCTACCTCCGCTTCGTCTGATCCCGCACCCGGGGGACGCCTCTCCCAGGTGCGGGACCCGGCGGGGCCGGAACGGCCTCGCGATCACCAGGCCGCCCCCAGCGCCTGCCGCGGCGAGCCCTTCGGGCGCGGATCCCCGGGACCGTGGTGAACCAGGGTGGTGATCCTCCAGTCGTTCCACCTGCTCAGCGGGAAGACGTCGCCCATGAACAGCACGTGCCGCCCGGTGACGTCGTAGCGGATCAGGCTCCACCGGGCGGCGGCCCTGTCGCCGAGGCTCGCGGCGACCAGCCCGCTGATCCTGCCTCCGCCCGTGACGGGGTACTCGTCGATGCGGTAGCGGCTCACCCGGCCCGTGGGCGGCCGGGTGCGCCCGACCAGCATGGTGCGGCCGTCCGGGCTGATCGTCGCGGCCGTGACCTCCTGTCCCCCGACCACGACGCGAGCGGTCGCGAGCGTGGTGCCGGCGGCGGCCGTGTCCAGGACCCGGGCCTCGGACTTCGCCACGAAACCGAGCGTCCGGTGATCGGCCGTCCACGACAGGTGCTCGATCCGTTCCACGACGTCCGTCGTCCAGACGCGTGTCGTCCCCGCGGGCAGATCGACGACCGTGAGCCGGGCGCCGGGACAGAAGCGCGACGTCCTGTCCTTGCCGCACACCTTGCCGTCGAGGCTGTAGGCCAGCCGGGCGCCGTCACCGGTGACGGCGAGGGAACTCGCGGCCGTACCGGTCACCGCGGGGATCACATCGCGGGTCAGATCGGCCACCTTCCCCATCTTGTCGACCCGCACCCGGTGAAATCGGGTGGTGCTCACGTGCGTCCGGCGGGACGTGACGCTCCGGGCGACGTAGAACGCCGTACCTTCGCCGGTCCCGGCGAGCAGGTACCCGCCGGGATCCCGGAAGCTCCCCTCCGGGGTTCGCGGCACCCCGACCCTGTCGGTGACCGTCCCGGTGAGCGCGTCGCGGACCGTCACCCCGTCGTCGTCGGCGACCAGCAGGAAACGCGGTCCCGAGGAGACCTCCATCGTGGGCCTCACCGTGGGCTCCACCGCGGGCTCCACCGCGGCCGGGCCGCGCGTCCACGCCGGGACGGCCACGCTCACGGCCACGACGAGGAGAGCCGCCACCAGCGGGACGGCCAGGGCGAGCCCGCGCCGGCGCGGGGCGGCCTCCACCCGCACGGCCTCCTCGGCGGGGCGCAGGGCCTCGGCGCGTACCAGTTCGGCACCGGCGGCGAAGGCGTCACGGAGCCGGTCTTCGATCCGCGGGCTCATCGGGTCTCCTCCAGTTTCACGGCGAGCGCCCTGAGGGCTCGAGAGGTGGTCGACTTCACCGTTCCGCGGCTGACCCCCATGGCCTCGGAGATCTCCGCCTCCGACAGGTCGAGGTAGTAGCGCAGCACCACGGCCTCGCGCTGGCGGCGCGGCAGCGCGCGTACGGCCACCAGCACCTCACGACGCGTCTCGCCCAGCAAGGTGGCGGCCTCCGCCGACCAGAACGGGGTTTCCCGGTCACCGGTGAACCGGCCGACGACCACCCGCCGCCGGTGGACCATGCGGCACCCGTTCACCACGGCCACCCGGAGGTAGGGCAGCATCCGGTCGTGGTCGGCCAACCGGCTCCACCGGCGCTGGAGCGCCGCGAAGGCGTCCTGAACGACGTCCTCGGCCGTCTCCTGGTCCCCCACCAGCAGAAATGCCAGACGGACGAGGCCAAGCCGGTGAGCCAGGAACAACTCGGCCACGGCGGCGTCTTCGGAAGCCCCGTCCACCGGCCGCTCCGCCGTCGGTGGCGGTTCCATCACCGCTCGTCGAATCTGAGATCGCATACCTCTTCCATGCACGAACCGCCGTCCAGGTTGCCTCACCGGGCCCGGGAAAAGTGCCCGGCCCTCCGAGGGGCGAGTGACACCCCGGCCGAAGGAGTGCCGGGTCACCCGGGGGCCGCACATGCCGAAGGCCCCACCCTGAGCTGGGGCCGCCGACCGCGCGGGCCCCGCCAATCGGCGGCGCCTCAGGTCCAGCCGCCCATTTGGCCGGCACCGTCGCCCCGGCCAAAGCCCGCTCGCCCAGCCGCCCCAGTGGCGCGTAAGGCACCGGGGCAGCCCTGACTGCTACGCCAAGAAAGCGACAATCCACTCACTCGGCGGAAACACACTTATCCATTCTCGGCTTTCCCGAACGCCGCAAATGCGGGCTCATCTGTCGGTGGCTCGTGTTTACATCTCACGTAAGCAACTACCCGGCAAAACGCCACCGACATTTTCAGGGAGTCGCCATGTCTCAAGGCAGGTATTATCGGCGCGGACACTGGGTCAACAGACCGAAACCGAAAAGCGCGAAGGGTTCCGGCTGGATCCTCCTGGCCGCCATAGCCGCCCTCGCATGGTTTTGGAATCA
The DNA here is from genome assembly GCF_052983175.1 of Streptosporangium sp. G12. Taxonomy (NCBI): domain Bacteria; kingdom Bacillati; phylum Actinomycetota; class Actinomycetes; order Streptosporangiales; family Streptosporangiaceae; genus Streptosporangium; species Streptosporangium sp. G12. The sequence goes on from NZ_JBRIQO010000040.1 coordinate 59,416, forward strand.
GAGCGGCGATGAGCAGCCCACCCCGGCTCAACCGCCGTCCTCGGTGTCGGAGCCCGCACCCCCGGCCCAGGCCCCGGCCCCCGAGCAAGCCGTCGACGCCGACCAGGAGCCACCACCCCCCGACCCGACCGAGGCGCCGTGAAACGCCGCATCAGATCGCTTCGGCGGCGCCTTCCCCGGCCGCGCATGCCCGCCGGGCCGGCGGAATGGTGCGCCGCCGCCGTCATCACACTCGTCACCGGCTCTTTCGCGATTCAGATCATCACCATCGTTGTCGACGCTATTTCCAGCACCTGGTACATCGGGGTTTCAGTGGGAGTGTGCGCCGTTCTGGCGATTATCGGATGGTCTCAATGGAAGGCTGTTACCGTCCGGCAGCGTTCTGCGCGGCTGCGCCATCTGCAACTGACGTTGCCGCAACTGGATGCGATGAATCCCACCGATTTCGAGCGGGCCGTGCGTGACCTCATGATCCGAGACGGCATCGCGGCTCGGCACGTGGGACAGCGCGGAGACAAGGCGGCCGACGTCATCGGCCGAGAGCACGGCGGCTATGTCATCGTCGTGCAGTGCAAGCACACCACCACCGCCGCCAAGGTCGGCTCCCGGGTGATCTACGAGGTCAACGGCACAGCCGCCGCCGCGCACGGCGGCGATGTCGCCGTGGTGGTCACCAACGGCTCCTTCACCCGCGATGCCCGCCAGACGGCCGATGACTTCCGTATCCACCTGCTCGGCCGTGACGAGCTCAGCCGCTGGGCCACCGGCGAGGCGTCCCTTCAGCGACTACTGAGACTGACCACCCCGCTGCGGCGCTGGCGGCGTCTACGCCACACCTCTTCCCGGCTCATCCACCACCGTTCTACCCCGCGCCACGACACCCTCCGGCCCTGAAACGGATGTGCGCCGAACGAGCATGGTGCCGCCCGCATCAGCTCGGCGGCCACCGGCGTGGCTGGTGGTTACGGTCCCCGTTCACCGAAGAGGTCGGTGGCGGCGGGCACGACGTCGAACGGCAGGTCCCGACCGTCTCGACACTGCCGCCCTGACCGCAGCCGGGGTGGTGAGGACCCACAAGGCGAACAGTCAACAGGCGTGCACCCGATCTCCAGCCAAGGGGTGAGGGCGAGAAGATCACGGTTGGGCTGTTCGTACAGGTGTTCCGGTTGGTCGATCCGCCGGATTTGGATCTCGTGATGGGGTTGCATGGCGAGGGATGGGAGGGCTTACGCTTTTCCGTCAACGCTTGCCGGGGTCCGTGCGCCTCACCCGGGGCGGCCTTCGCGGTCGCCCCGATGGCGCCGGACAGCGGCCGGGCGATCGTCTGTTTCGCTTCCCGCGATTGCGGGAAGGGTGAACGGACCATGAAGGCCTCAGGGTAAATCGGGATCATCGGCCGCGTATCGCCGGGAATCTTGCTATACCGGACGGTCGGGCGTCGGAGACCGTTTTACCCTGAGGCCTTGTTTCAGGAATGCATCGGGACTATCGGAAGAAGGCCCAGGCCGCGGTTGCCGCCGCGATCAAGATGCAGGCGCGGGCGGTCCGGGCATTGTTGTCGACAATGTCCCGGATCGTCCGCGCCACCTCCCCCATCCAGGAACGATCCACCCCGGGCTCGGGCTCTCCGGGCTCGGGCGCCCCGTCCGCTTCCCGCGGCGGTTGCGAGTCGGTCATCTGTTTCCTTTCGTTGCCGAACTCGGACTTTTGTCTCTAATACGGCGAAAGGCCCGCGCAGAACTCTCCTGGTCGTGCACACGTGGAGGATTCCGCAGCGAGCCATACGCACTTCCCCGGCAACGGCCGGCGAGCCAAGGGGACGCATGCCGGATACGCCCAACCCAGGCCCGGCCTGCCCCACCGGAGTCTGTCGGAGCAACTCAACAGCCCCGGCCTCACCATTCGCAACCGATTCCACACACTCCAGCGACCATCACCCTTAGTGACCAAACAAGTGCACAATGGTAGATTTCGTCGACCCATACTCCCAGCGCCCCTTACACCTGTACTGACCAGCGACAATGCTCACATATCGTTTGGCCTGGAGCGTTCGATCTTGCTCGGCGGACGGGAATCACAGCGCCGACTAGAACGAAAATCCGGTTATCCCGATCGAGTGATCTTCACTCAAAGATCAACAAAAAACCAGAAGATCTCCGACGATGCGCTACACACACCCAAAACAAACAGCGAGCCCCCAAAACAACCACCCGATGCTTCTGATGTGAAAAATATTCTTTTTCACCGGCGCCATAACGGGATGACAACGGTGGACGCGATCGGTAACGACAACCAATGGCGATGCGGCCATCTTCCTGTCACGGACACCATTCGTGACGACACCCTGCTCATACGACAGATGCGCGACGCTATCGAGATGACCGACGACGACGCAGCACCGGCTCGCCCGCGCCCACCCGCTCGACGAGTTCGGCCGACCGAGCACCGGCCCCTCGGATCCCGATCTCCTCAGCCGTACCCGACGGTTCGGACTCCTCGCCGATGTCCGTCCTATGCACGCCCGACATCGTGTCGGCCCCGCCGCGAACCACGTGACCGAGCGGAAGACACCATGCCTCGCCTGCGGAGACACCGCCGTTCGAAGCAGATGACGTGTCTCCCAACGCCACCCCTGCTTCGGAAGAGGAGAACGCCGTGACATCGCAAGTCGAAAAGGCCACGATTACCGGTGGATCTCATCCCAGAAACCGCCGCGCGCCCCGCAGTTCGGTCCGAAGCCGCCGCTGAGTGATGCCGCACTCCAGGCGTACGTCCATCGGACCGGGCACGTCGGTGTCTGCTCGCCGGTCTGAAGGCAACCGGTCCGAATCGAGTCCATCGCGCCGGGCGATGAGCAGTCCCAGCTCGTATCGGCTCACCGCATCGGCTCCGGCGACATGGTGGATGCCGTGATACTCGGATACGGCGAGTTCGAGGAGCGCCGCAGCGAGATCGACGACATGCACGGGACATCGCACGTCGTCGGTGAACAGCATTCCCTTTTTCCTGCCAGTGGCCAGTGAATGCACCAGCGCCTCGTGCGAAGAGTCACCGTCACCGATGATCAAGGATGTCCGGGCTGTCACCGAGGTCGGCGCGACCGCGGCATCCGCGGCATCTCCTGATCGGGTCAGGTAGGTCGCTGCCACCTCATGCCCGGCCGCCAAGCACTGCCCCCGAGACCCCGTTAAGCATTTCGTAAGGGATCATTCGTGCACCGGTGCATAGGGTCGCTTGTGGCGGGCCGCCTCCGATCTTCCCTTCCTTCAGGAGACCTCCATGCGACGCACCTCCCTAGTGCTCAGTGCGCTCGTCGCACTGCCCCTCGCCGCCGTTTCGGCACCCGCGGCTCATGCCGTGCCCGCTTCGGCCGTCCATGCCGACGAGTGCCCGCCGACCACCGACAGGTGGGAGGTGGCCGACCTCGGTTTCCAGGGATACCCGAGAGACATCAACAACCGCGGGCAGATCATCGGAGACGACCCCGAAACGGACCGCGGTTTTCTCTGGGAGGACGGCCGGCTGACCGACCTGGGAACCCTCCCCGGTGGTTGGCGCAGCATCGCCACGGGCATCGACGACGAGGGCCGGATCACCGGAACGTCCGCTGTCGCCGGTGACGTCAAAGACCACGCGTATCTCTGGCAGAACGGGCAGATGCGCGACATCGGCACTTTCCTTCCCGACGCGGTCAGCCGCGGCGTGGTGGTCGGCGGGTTCATCGACACCACCCAGCCCGTCGACACCAACCGCTGGCGGGCCGTCCGCTGGCGCGACGGGAAGCTCACCCGGCTCAAGCTCGCACCTGCGAGCCACGCTCGCGACGTGAACGAGACGGGGCAGGTGGCCGGCTCTCATGGGATCACGGGAGATTTCACCCCCTACTACAAGCGCACCGACCGGGCCTACCTCCTGGAAGGGGAGAAGGTCCACGACCTCGGCACGCTGGGCAGCAACTGGAGCGAGTCCCTGGCCGTCAACGACCGCGGCCAGGTGGTCGGGCACTCCTCCACGCGAGCGGACGGCTTCGGCACCGACGGCTTCTTCTGGAGCCCGCAGACGGGGATCAAACTCCTGCCCCGCCTCCAGGGCGAGGCCAGAGTCACCGACATCAACGACAGCGAACTGATCGCCGGCTACTTCACCTGCTCGACCACCCCCTACGGTCCCGCCGGCCCCGCCGTGTGGACCGGCCACGAGGCCGACCCGCGACTGCTGCCCCTGCTCTCCGGCTTCTCCGGCGCCCGCGTCATCGCCGTCAACGACAGGGGTGAGATGGTCGGCACCGCCCACAGCCTCAACGGCGGCGGCCCCTTCACCGTCGTGATGTGGCGCCCCAAGGGCTGACCCTGTCCGGGACGGCCCGCGTACGGGCGCCGTCAAGAGATACGGGTGCCGTCAAGAGAACCGTCGAGCAAACGGCACCCCGGCACGGCTCGGCCGAGATGCGGCACCGCGACGGGCGCCGCACCTCTGAGCCCACCCGTGGAGCGCGTCGGCAGTGGGGCGGGCGTCGCCCACCCGAGCTGTGCCTCAAGACAGACGAACCTCACCCTCAACGGGTCACGCCGTCCCAGCACGCGGCGGCCATCACCTCGTCGAGCAGGCGCAGCGACGCCTGACGCTCCTCGATCTCGGCGACCAGCCGCACCCGCACCGTCTCCAGTTCCCCGGTCAGCTCGCCGGACAGCACGACCCCCGCGGCGTCGCGGCACGCCGCGGGCAGCACCTCGGCGACCTTGGCGCTGGACAGGCCCGCCGCGTACAGCAGCTGGATGCAGCCGACCACGTCCACGGCGGCCCGGGTGTACTCGCGGTAGCCGTTGGCGGCCCGCGCCGGCACCAGCAGGCCCTGCTCCTCGTAATAGCGCAGCGCCCGCACGCTCATGCCGGTGCGCCGCGCCAGCTCACCGATCCGCATACCCGGCAGCCTAGGCGCTTGACCTTCACACCGACGTGAGGCTTTACGTTTCCCCCGGGACCCGCGTCGCGGGTCGATGCGTCCAGCCATACATGGGGGAGACATGTCATCGGCAACCGTTCTGGTCATCGGGGCCACCGGGGCGATCGGCTCCGCACTCGTCGACAGGCTCGTTCCCGATCATCGGGAAGGACGCCTGCGCCTGGTCGTGGCCACCCGTCGTCCGGATGCCGCGGCCTGGTCGCGGGAGCGCGGGGTCGAGGTGCGCCGTCTCGACCTGGACGAGGCCGAGACCACCGGGCTGCAGGCGGTACGGCCCGCGTTCGCGGATGTCGACCGGGTGTTCCTGCTCACCGGCTACGACGTGAGGATGCTGGCGCGATCCAAGGCGGCCGTGGACGCGGCCAAGGCCGAGGGCGTCTCCCATGTGGTCCATGTCGGGGTGTCCGCCGCCGAGGACACCACCATCGTCCATTTCGCGTGGCACCAGCTCGTCGAGGCGTACATCGAACGCTCGGGGCTCGGCCACACGCACCTGCGACCCGCCTCCTTCATGCAGAACCTGCGGTTGAGCCTGGGGGCGCCGGGCGTGCTCACGCACTTCGTCGGCGAAGCGCGGCCGAACTGGGTGGACGTCGCCGACATCGCCGAGGTCGCGGCCACCGTGCTGCGCGATCCGGGACCGCACGCCGGGCGCTCCTACGACCTGGCCGCCGAGGCGGCGTCGCTGAGCGAGATCACCGAACTGCTGGGCGAGGTGACCGGACGGCCCTGGCGGTACGAGCCGGCCGAACCGCGGGTGTTCTACGAGAACATGGTCGCGGCAGGCGCCGACCCCGTCTACATGGCGTGCGTCCGCAACGTCTTCGAACGCACGCGAAACGGCTCGCTGATCGAGCCGGACGGCGTCTTCGGCACGATCGAGGCGGTGGCGGGCCGCCCCGCGACGTCCTTGCGGGAATTCCTGGAGAGCAACCGCGCCCTGTTCTCCGGTTGATAACCGCGGTGTCACCGTACGCGGACCCGAAGTCCCGGACCGGACCGGACCGGCGGCGCCACCCCGCACCACAGGCGGCCAGGTGGACGGGGAGGGCCGGCCCGATGCCGCCGCGTGGTGTGGAGCCTCACCGGGAAGGGGCCACGGGCCCGTCCTCGTCGTCGATCAGCAGGAAGTCGGGCCGGTTCTCGCGCCACTCGGGCACGTCCATCGAGTTGAGCACGGAGACCAGCTTCTTCTCCTCGTAGATGAAGTGCGTCTGCATGATCGCCGACAGCGCCGCCACCTCCTCGCGCACCTTGGAGGCCGTGGCCGAGTCGGGCTTCTCCGGAAGGGACTCGAGCAGTTTCTGCAGGTTCCCCAGCAGCCAGTCCAGCTGGTTGTGGTCCGTGCGCAGTTCGGAGAGGACCTTGCGCAGCTCGGGGAACTCCTCGGCGATCGCCGGGAACGCGCCCCTGTCCTCGCCGGTGTGGTGGCGCGTCAACGCCGTGCAGAAGGAAAGACAGTGGGCACGCAGATCTCGTGGCGGAAGCCCCTTGCCGTCGAAGTAGTCGTCGACGCTGTCCTGGAGGTCCTCCAGCATCTCGCGAAGCCAGATGTGCACTTCGAGCAACTGGGTGCCCATGGCGGTGAGGCGGCTGCCCGCCTCGGAACGTGCGTTCATGCTCTTCCTCCGGATGGGGTGCTCGGCCCAGTGTCCCCGAAGTCCCGCGTGAGCGCGCGCGGCGGGCTCCGGTGTGGCCGTGGCGGCGTCCGGGAGCGCCGCGTGAGCATCAACCGTGGCCGTAGCGGGCGAAGCCGCCACGGGCCTCCCCCGCCGGTGACGTGACCCGGCCGGGGTACGGCGCCGCGGCGGGCGCCGTACCCCGGCCGGGGGCCCGGATCAGGAGTTGGTGATGGTGATGTCGTCGATGTAGGCGGTGAAGGCGCCGGCCGCGCCGGCGCGGTCGTAGCCGACGAGGATCTTGTCGATGGTCTTGCCGTTCAGCGCGGAGCCGAAGTCGCTCTGGATCCGCGTCCACGAGCCGATCGTGCCCTTGGCCGCGCCCGGGTGCATGTCGGTGCCGGTGGTCGTGGCGGCGGCGCTGTCGCGGAGCGTGGTGCCGTCCGTCATCACGAAGTCCACCGCGACGTTGCGGCCGCCCGCGTCCTTCGGCAGGAAGGAGTACTGCAGCTTGGTCGCGGCGGTCACCGGGATGTTCACGTCGAACACCTGGAAGTAGGCGTGCGAGGCCGCGGTGGAGGCGGCGCTGCCCCGGATGCGCAGGGCGGACGCGCCGATCTGGTTGTCCTCACCGGTCGCGACCGCGAGCGACTGGCCGGTGACGTTGGTGGTGCCGCCGCCGCCCGGGGTGTTCGTCCACGTCGGCTGGGCGTCGGTGCCCTGCTCCACGCTGGTGCGGAAGAAGACCGGACCGGCGCTGAGCGGGATGGGCACCGTGGTCACCAGCGGGTCGAGACCGGTGATCATGCGGGTGGCCCTGCCCGCCAGGCGCAGGTAGAAGTCCGACGACACGTACTTGCCGTCGGCGCTGGTGGTCAGGAAGTACTGGTTGGTCGGCACCTGCGAGGAGTCCTCGGCGCCCGGCGCGAGGGCCGTGCCCTCGTCGTACTCGTCGAACATAGCGATGAACGCCTGCGGCACCCCCGCCCGGCGCACGCCGACGGCCTGCTCCCACATGAAGTCGCCGGACCGGCGCGGGATCATGTTGCGCGCGCCGCCGTTCCAGTTGGACCAGGCGAAGCCCGGGTAGATGACCGGCTGGTAGGCCTGGCCGGTCGCGTTCAGCGCGTCACGGTCGCCGGCGAGCAGCCCGCTCGTGTCGCCCACGTACCCCACCATCCACGGCGAGATCATGTCGAACGCCCGGTACACCGGGCCGAACCCGGGCTTGCCGTCCGCGCCCGAACGCCACTCGCGCGGCACGCCGCCGATGACGTACAGGCCGCGGTCCTTGAACCAGCGCACGATGCGCTCGGCCTGGGCGGCCGTGCCGGGGCGGTCCGAGAAGCCGAAGCCCCAGATCTCGACCACGGGCTTGCCGTTCTCCCTGGCGTACGCCGGGGAGTCGGTGAGGCGGAGCTGGCCGGTGACCACGTCGGTCCAGTCCCGGGTGAGGACCTGCTCCACGTTGGCGTCGGTCAGGCCGCTGACGTCGTACTCGACGTAGAAACCGCGGCCGTGCCTCTCGGCGGCGTCCCTGGCCCTGGAGGTGATCGTGTTGCGGACCTGGGCGTTGGCCGAGCCGGGCTCGACGACGTCGGCGCCGAAGCGCTGGATCGCGGCGCCGTCGATGCCGTGCTGGCTCATCCACTGGAAGTGCTGGTCGACCACGGCCGTCGGATAGGAGGAGAAGAGCGTCGCGGGCTGGCCGTTGCCGAGTGCCGCGTACCCGGTCTGGTATCTGGCCGAGGCGGGGTACTTGCTCATGTCCGGGTAGAGCTCGAAGGTCTGGTTGCCCGGTGAGGGCTGTGTCCCGCGGGACCAGTGCCGCCAGTGGTTGAGCGGCGAGCCGTCGCCCTGGGCGTTGAACCACCCCTGGTAGCCGGCGTAGACCTTGTTCTTCACGGTGGGCGGGGCGGCGGCCTGCGCGCCGAGGGCCGGGGTCGCGGCCGACCAGCTCAGGGCGGCCGCGAGGAGGGAGACGGCCAGCGTCGCTCTCAGGAGGGGTTTGTGGCGGTTATTCACGAATTAGCCTTCGGTGGGGGGTGACGGAGGTTACGGATATGTAAATCCATTGGATTGACTATGTCAATCCACGCGGAATCCCGGTCACCGTCTCTGTAAAGTCCCCCGCCCTCGGCGGGAGCGGTCACACGGCGTCCGGGTGCGCCGTTCGCGTCCGTGAGCCCAGGCTGGGCGTGAACACCTCGTGGAACACGCTGGACGCGGCCCCCACCGCCGCCGCGGCCCGGTTGAGGTGCGACTGGGCGACCTCCACCTCGCGCAGGTGCCTGGCCATCGGGAACCCGTTGACGGCGGCGGCGATCTGCCCGTGGTAGATGTCGGCCACGGCGGGCAGGACGGCGGGCCCGCCGATGATGAGCAGCTCGACGTCCAGCAGGTCGATGAGCCCGGCGGCGCCCAGGCCGATCACGCGGGCCACCTCCTCGATCACCGTGACCGCCCGCCGGTCGCCGCGCGCCGCGGCCTCGCAGACCCACTCGTAGGCGGCGTCACCCGGCGGGACCACCATGCCCGCGGCGCCGGCGCGGTCCACCACCGCGGACGTCGGGGCGCACTCGGGGACGAGGTCGGGACCGCCCTCCGGGGTGAGCCGGCCGGTCGCGATCGCGCACAGCTGGCCGACCTCGCCCGCGTTGCCCGTACGTCCCCGGTAGACGTCGCCGTTGAGGAAGGCGCCGCTCCCGACACCGGCGCCCAGGTAGAGATAGACGAAGTCGTCGGCGCGGTCGGCCGCGCCGAGCCAGCGCTCGCCGATCGCCGCCGCCGTGGAGTCCTTCTCGACGATGACGGTGACGTCCAGCCGGGTGGCCAGCTCGGCCTTGAGCGCCACGTGCTTCCAGTCCCGGAACAGCGGCGGGTCGAGCAGCAGGCCGGCTCGGGGGTCGAGCGGGCCCGGCACGGCGACCCCCACACCCAGCAGGGCCTCGGAGGCGGGGTGGGCGGCCTCGGCGGACTCCAGTGCCAGGCGGGTCATCTGCGCCAGGCACCACTGCGGGTCGGCCTGTTCCGGCAGGGGCAGGTGCCGCTGGTCGAGCAGGTCGCCGCACAGGTCGACGGCCACCACGGTGATCATCTTCGGGTCGAGGTGGACGCCGATGGCCGAACCGGCGTCAGGACGCAGCCGCAGCGGCACCCGCGGCTTGCCGGCGCCCGCCGACTGGCGGGCGTCCTCGGTCAGCAGGCCCGAGGTGAGCAGGTTACGGGTGATCCGCGACACCGCCTGCGGCGTGAGACCGGTGCGCTCGGCGATCTCCACCCTGCTCGTGGACACGGCCTGCCGGATGCTCTCGATCACCAGCTTCTCGTTGTAGGAGCCGAGGGCGAGCTGGTTGAAGGCACGAAGCGCCGGACGTGTCCCGGCCTGCGACCGGAGCCGGCCTCCCCCGCCCTCGCGCCGGCCCGGCATCGGCTCGGCCTGGAGCGGGCGCCCGGCGCGCGAGCGGCGCTCGGGACCGCCTCCGGGGGACTGCCGCATACCGGGACCGCCCACGCCGGGAGCGGGCGTCCCGCCCGGCACGCCACGGGTGGGGCGCCATCCCGCGTCCCGGGCGTGGGGCGGAAACGACGGCGCGCTCCACGGTGAGGTCGACGGGCTCTCCGAATCCGCCGCCGTCCGCACCGGCTCGCGCTCTCCGTCCACTTCACGCATGCCCTCATCCAACACCCTCCCCGCGCCGACGAAAAGCGCCGCCTCCTCCGCGGGCCGCCCCGTCCGTAGCCGGTCCGTCCGGGTTCCCGTGGTGGCGCGGTCTGGTCCGGCTGTGTCTAAGGTGATCTCGTGTCTGCCCCGCTGAACGTCACGAAGAC
>NZ_JBRIQO010000041.1:0-69779 GCF_052983175.1 Streptosporangium sp. G12
CGCCACGTCCGAGTTTTACCAGCCACGACCAGCCCACTACCGGGCCTCACATAGATCCGAACCCCAAACAGCTCCTAGTACGGCTGGAGCGGCGGCGACTGCGGGGAGGCCGGGAAGCCCAGGGACCCCGGGAACCCCGGGAACACGGACCGCGCGGACGCCTCCTGGGGGATCGGGAGTCCCGGCGCGGCCGGGGCCCCCAGCGGGATCGGGACCACCGGTGAGACGGGTGTTCCCGGCGGGACCACGGTTCCCCGCGGAAGCGGTGCCTCGGGCACGGCCTCCGGCATGGCGGGATCTCCCCACCGGGCGGGCGCGCCGGGTGGTTCGGGTGCTCCCCACGGGGCCTGAGAGTGCCCGGGGGCGCGGTCCCCGCCGGTCATGAGGTCGGTTCCGAGGACGCCGAAGATTCCCGAGGCCTCGGTGGCCCCGGTGGCCCCGGTGGTTCCTCCGGGGCGCCCGAGGGTTCCGTCGAGGGTCCTGTCAAGGGTTCCGGCGGGGGACGAGATGGGCGCCGGGGACACGTCGGCCTGGCCCGCCGGGGTCGTCGCGCGGATGGCCAGGACCGCACCCAGCACGGCGACGGATCCGGTCGCGGTCAGCAGCAGAGATCTGAGGGTGGTTGCCACGGCGGCCATTTAGCGCACCAGGCCGGCCCGCCACGGGGTCCGGACACACGGGGATTACCGAGATTTGCCTTCCGGCCGCCGTACCGGATGGCCGCGGGTTGGCCGGGCACCCCCGCACGTCTGGCACAATGACATGTTGGAACATCGTGACACGTGGTTGCCCTCTCACTCCCGCGTGCCATGCCTGTCCCTCGAACGGTCCTCTCCTCGTGCCCCACTCGATGAGACGCCGCTCACCCACGCTCTAATGCAGGAGAGACCACACCAGTGGCAGTCAAGATCAAGCTCAAGCGGCTCGGCATGATCCGCAACCCGCAGTACCGCATCGTCATCGCCGACAGCCGCACCAAGCGTGACGGCCGGGCGATCGAGGAGATCGGCCTGTACCACCCGAAGGAGAACCCCTCGCGCATCGAGGTCGACTCCGACAGGGCGGCCTACTGGCTGGGTGTCGGCGCGCAGCCGACCGAGCCCGTGCTCAAGCTCCTCAAGCTCACCGGCGACTGGCAGAAGTTCAAGGGCGAGCCGGCTCCGGCTCCGCTCCTGGTCGCCGAGCCCAAGGCCGACCGTCACGCCGTCTACGAGGCCGCGGCCAAGGAGGCGCTCTCCCTGGAGGCCGCCACCACGCCGAAGAAGTCGACCCGCAAGGCGGCTCCCAAGGCTGAAGAGGCCAAGGCCGAAGAGGCCCCCAAGGCCGAAGAGGCCGCCGCCGAGACCCCGGCTGAGCCCACCGCGGCCGCCGAGGAGAAGCCGGAAGGCGAGGCCTGAGGTGCTCGAGGAGGCCCTCGAGCACCTGGTGAAGGGCATCGTCGAGCATCCTGACGACGTCCAGGTTCACGCCCGCCGCATCCGCAGCGGGCGTGTGCTTGAGGTCCGGGTCCACCCCGAGGACCTCGGTAAGGTCATCGGCCGCGGCGGCCGTACGGCCAAGGCGCTTCGCACGGTCGTGAACGCCCTCGGCGACGGCAAGTACATCCGGGTCGATCTTCTCGACCTGAACGAGGCCCGCTAGCCGTCGAGACGCGTCCATCGAGCGAACGGGCCACCCGCCCAGTGTGGGTGGCCCGTCTGCTTTCCCTAGACACCACTACGTGAGGAGGCGGGCGTGCAGCTCGTCGTAGGCCGGATCGGCCGCCCGCACGGGCTCCGCGGGGACGTGTCCGTGGAGGTGCGTACCGACGAGCCGGACCGGCGCTTCGCCCCGGGCACGGCCCTGGCCACCGACCCCGCGTCGGCCGGCCCGCTGGTCGTCGAGTCCCGCCGCTGGCACTCCGGGATCCTGCTGGTCAGGTTCGAGGGCGTGACCGGCCGTGACCGGGCCGAGGATCTCCGCGGCACCATGCTCGTCATCGACTCGGACGACATCCCGCCCTCCGACGATCCCGACGAGTTCTACGACCACCAGCTCATCGGCCTCACCGTGGTCAAGCCCGACGGCGAGACGGTGGGAGAGGTGTCCGACGTGCTCCACCACGGCCAGGACCTGCTCGTCGTACGGCGCGGCAAGGCCGGGGCCGCCGGGGGCGGCGAGGTCTACGTGCCGTTCGTCAAGGCGCTGGTCCCGGTGGTCGACCTCGTCAAGGGCGTCCTCGTCGTGGACGGCCCCGCCGGGCTGCTCGACCCGGACGAGATCGTCTGACATGCGCGTCGACGTCATCTCCATCTTCCCCGAGTACTTCGCGCCCCTCGACGTCTCCCTCATCGGCAAGGCCCGCGAGCGCGGCATCCTCGACGTCCACCTCCACCAGCTCCGCGACCACGCCCACGACGTGCACCGCACCGTGGACGACACCCCCTACGGGGGCGGTCCCGGCATGGTCATGAAGCCGGGCCCCTGGGGGGAGGCCATCGACGCGGTCCTCGCCTCCGGCCCGGCCGGACCGCCGAGGATGATCGTGCCGACTCCCAGCGGCGTGCCCTTCACCCAGAGGCTGGCGATGGAGTACGCCGCCGAGCCGTGGCTGCTGTTCACCCCGGCCCGCTACGAGGGCATCGACTCCCGGGTGATGGCCGAGTACGGCGCCCGCATGCGTGTGGACGAGGTCAGCGTCGGCGACTACGTGCTCGCCGGGGGCGAGGTGGCCGTGCTGGTGATGATCGAGGCCGTCGGGCGGCTGCTGCCGGGCGTGCTCGGCAACGTCAACTCGGCCGTGGACGACTCCTTCGCGCCCGGCGCGATGGAGAACCTCCTCGAGGGCCCCGTCTATACCAAGCCGCCCGAGTGGCGGGGGCACGAGGTGCCGGAGATTCTGCTCTCCGGGCACCACGGGAAGGTCGCCCGGTGGCGGCGGGACCAGGCGCTGCGCCGTACCGCGAGGAACCGGCCCGAGCTGCTGGCGGCGCTCGACCCGGAGAGCCTGGACAAGCACGACAGGCGAGCCCTGGCGGAATTGGATCTCCCCCAGGCGGGGCCGGCGGATCTCGAGGGCCGGCCGTCCTGACCGGTTGATTTCCGGTCGGTCGGGAAAATATGGCAGACTGAAGCGTTGCCGCCGACTGAACGCCGGCTGGCGCGCGCCGCCGGGCAGACGGTTCCGGCTCCGAGACATAGTCCACTTCAGCACGCGTGTCCATCGCGACGCCGCCCCGTCGCGGCCGGATGGACCTCCGTGTGCGCTCGTAAATGAGGTACCACTGCCATGCACACGCTGATCAGCGAGCTCGAGAAGTCCGCGCTCCGCACCGACGTCCCGGACTTCCGGCCCGGTGACACGCTTGAGGTCCACGTCAGGGTCATCGAGGGCAGCCGGTCCCGTGTCCAGGTCTTCAAGGGCTTCGTCCTGCGTCGCCAGGGCGGTGGCTCCCGCGAGACCTTCACCGTCCGCAAGGTCAGCTACAGCGTCGGTGTCGAGCGGACCTTCCCGGTGCACAGCCCGGTCATCGAGAAGATCACTCTCGTGACCCGTGGCGACGTCCGCCGCGCCAAGCTCTACTACATGCGTGACCTGCGCGGCAAGGCCGCTCGCATCCGCGAGAAGCGCGAAGCCCGCTAGGCGCGTCAGCGTCCGCCGACCTGGCCCGTGCCCCCGTCACCGGGGAGCGGGCCAGTCGCATGTAAGGAGGTTTGACCTCCTATGGCAATACGCATGGCTATGCGGTACCCCGTCACTCGACCACTTGGTACCGCCCATCATCTAGGCTCGTCAGCGATGACTAGCGAAGACCGGGAGTACGGCGCAGTCTCGCGTCGACCTGTCGAGGACGAGGTGGACGTGGTCGCCGAAGACACTCAGAAGACCGCCGGAGACGGCAAGGACAAGAAGAAGGGCTCCTTCTGGAAGGAGTTGCCTGTCCTGGTCGTCGTGGCGTTGGTGCTCGCCCTCATAATCAAGACCTTCGTGATCCAGGCCTTCTACATCCCGTCGGAGTCGATGGAGAACACCCTCCTCACGAACGACCGGGTCCTGGTCAACAAGCTCGTCTACCGCGTCCGCGACATCGAGCGCGGCGACGTGGTGGTCTTCTCCGGGGTCGACTCCTGGGACCCCGAGATCGACCTTGAGGAGCCGCCCAACCCGGTCGCGGGATTCTTCCGCTGGGTCGGCACCGCCTTCGGCGTGGTCCCCGGCGAGAAGGACTACATCAAGCGGGTCATCGGCGTCGCCGGCGACACCGTGAAGTGCTGTGACGCCAAGGGCCGGGTGACGGTCAACGGGGTTCCCCTCGACGAGGAGTACCTCTACCCCGGCGACGTGCCGTCCCAGAGCTTCTTCGAGGCCAAGGTCGGTGAGGGGCGCCTGTGGGTGATGGGCGACCACCGGCTGGTCTCCCTCGACTCCCGCTCCCACCTGGGTGATCCCGGTGGCGGGACGATCCCGGTGGACAAGGTGATCGGCCGGGCCTTCGTGATCGTGTGGCCGTTCTCCAGGGCCACGACCCTTCCCATTCCCGACACCTTCGGCCAGCCGGCCCTCAAGGCCGCCGCGGCCCTGGGAGGGGCCGCTCCGCTCCTCGCGGGCTTCGCGGGCGCCGTGCCGCTGGTGCTGTGGCGTCGTCGCTGGCTCTCAAGGCGGTAGCCCCATCTCATGACCGTTGAACCCGAGGCTGAGAAGAAGAAAGAGAAGAGCGGCAAGGGCGGTGGCCTGCGCGAGTCGCTGTTCCTGCTGGTGTGCGGGGTGGTGGCGGCGCTGCTGTTGCAGGCGTTCGTCTTCCAGTCGTTCTGGATCCCGTCGGAGTCGATGCAGAACACCCTTCTGGTGGGTGACCGGGTGGTCGTCAACAAGCTGCACGGCGACTCCGAGCGCGGCGACATCGTGGTTTTCAGGGGCTGGAACAACGAGGACACCATCAAGCGGGTGATCGCGGTCGGCGGTGACACGGTGAAGTGCTGTGACGCCAAGAAGCGGATCACGGTCAACGGGGTGCCGCTCGAGGAGAGCTCCTACCTCTACTCCGGCGACTTCCCCTCGGGGGAGCCGTTCGAGAAGGTCGTTCCCAAGGGGCGGCTGTGGGTCATGGGCGATCACCGCACCTCCTCCGCCGACTCGCGCGCCCACGAGGAGAGGCTGGGAGAGGGGTCGATTCCGGAGAGCGACGTCATCGGCCGTGCCGTCGCGATCTACTGGCCGTTCTCCAGGGCCGCGGTGCTTTCGAGGCCGGAGAGCTTCCTCAAGGTGAGATAGCGGTACCGAATGCACCGGAGGGGGCGTACTCTCTGGTCATGGTCGCTCTGTCACCCGTGGTGCCATGACGGTTGCGTTTCGCCCCAGACCCAGCGTGGTCCGGCGGGATTCGGGACTGTACGGCTACGAGCGGGCTCTCAGCCGGCGCGGGCTCGGTCCCGTGGCGGGAGTCGACGAGGCGGGCCGGGGCGCCTGCGCCGGGCCGCTGGTGGTCGCCGCCGTGGTGCTGGGCGGCCCGATCGACGGCCTGGACGACTCCAAGCTGCTGACGGCCTCCCGGCGCGAGTCGCTGTTCGAGCGGATCACGGTGACCGCGCGGGCGGTGAGCGTGGTGGTGATCCCGCCGGGTGAGATCGACGCCCGGGGCCTGCACAGATCCAACATCGGAGGAATGCGCAGGGCCGTGGCGCGGTTACCCTGTCACCCCGGCTACGTTCTGACCGATGGGTTCCCCGTTCCCGGCCTGCCCGCGCCGTCGCTGGGCGTGTGGAAGGGAGATCAGGTCGCGGCCTGCATCGCCGCGGCCTCGATCGTGGCCAAGGTGACGCGGGACGAGATGATGGTGGCGCTGCACGAACGCCATCCCCGGTACGGATTCGCCGTGCACAAGGGGTATGGCACCGCCGACCATCGCAGGGCTCTCAGAACCTACGGTCCGTGTCCGGATCACCGCTTCTCGTTCTCGACGGTGGCGCGGTCAGGAGCGGGCGAGGTGATGGGTGAGAATGAAGTGGGGGCCGGTGCCGTCTGATCGGGCGGGCCGGGGTGGGCGTTTAACAGGAGGACCGGTATGAGCGCAGAGGATCTCGAAAAGTACGAAACCGAGATGGAGCTGCAGCTTTACCGTGAGTACCGCGACGTTGTCGGCCTTTTCACCTATGTCGTGGAGACCGAGCGGCGCTTCTATCTCACCAATTCCGTCGACCTCGACGTGCGCACCGCTGAGAACGGTGACGTGTTCTTCGATGTGAAGATGCAGGACGCCTGGGTCTGGGACATGTACCGCCCGGCGAGGTTCGTCAAGAACGTCCGCGTGGTGACCTTCAAGGATGTGAACGTCGAGGAGCTCGCCAAGCCCGATCTGGAGATGCCCAAGGAGGGCTTCTCCTCCTGAGCGGCTTTCCCGGGCCCTTTTTCCCGGTGGCTTTCCCGGCGGCTTCGAAGGCGCCCTCGAGAGGCTGGAGGGCCGAGGGGCCGGTGGGGTGGGGCTGAGCGCTTCGAGGCCTCGTGATGCGGCTGAGCGGCCGCGAGACGTTGTCCACAGCCACGCTCCGTGCCCGGCCGGATTTCCACAGAATCGCGCTCGGCTTCTTGGCGGTGCGGTGAGCTGAGCGAAGGTCTGGAACCGGAGGTGGTTCCATGGCCGCGAAAGATGAGCTCGGCAAGCACGGCGAGCAGATCGCCGTCGATTATCTGCTGGCACACGACCTGCAGATCCTGGATCGCAACTGGCGGTGCCCGGACGGGGAGATCGACATCGTCGCCCGGGAGAGACGCACGCTCGTCGCGGTGGAGGTGAAAACCCGTTCGGGGCGCAGCCACGGCACCGCCTTCGAAGCGGTCACCGACGCGAAGATCGCCCGTCTGCGCAGGCTCGCGGCCAGCTGGCTCGCCGAGCGTCAGGACCGATTCGACGCGATCCGCGTCGACGTCGTCGCCCTGGAGCGGTTCGCCGGGGATTTCGCCATCCGCCACGAGCGGGGGGTGTGCTGATGTCTCCCGGCGTGTTGATGTTCCCTGGCGCATCGATGTTCCCCGGCGTGTCGGCGTCTCCCGCGCCGCCGATCTCTCCCGGCCTGTCGTGGATCATTCGCTCTCCGCGGGGGGTGGGGTGAGTGGCCGTCGCACGCACGCGCTGCGTCGCCCTGGTCGGGGTGACCGGCCGTCTCGTCGAGGTCGAGGCCGATGTCGGCAGTGGCGTGGCGGGCCTCCACCTCATCGGCATGCTCGACACCGCGCTGAGCGAGGCCCGAGACCGGGTCCGTTCCGCCCTGGTCAACAGCCGATACGCCTGGCCCGACGCCCGGATCACGGTCAGCCTGTTTCCCGCCAGCCTGCCCAAGCGTGGAAGCCTGTTCGACGTCGCGATCGCCATGGCCCTGCTCGCGGCGGCCGGGTTCGTGCCCGCCGCCAGGGTCGCCGAGCCGATCTTCCTGGGCGAGCTGGGCCTGGACGGCTCGGTCAGGCCGGTGCGGGGTGTGCTCCCCGCCGTGCTGGCGGCCGTCGCCGCCGGTGCCCACACCGTCGTCGTTCCCGCCCGTAACGCCGCCGAGGCCGGTCTCGTGCCGGGGGTGAGCGTGGTTCCCGCGACCACGCTGGGCGCCCTGGTGCGCTGGTTGCGGAGCGACGAGCCGGCGGGAGGTCTTCCGCCGGGTTCCGGCCGGGCCGGTTCCGGAGGGTGCGGGGGAGCCGGGGCGGGGGAGCCCGGTGCCGATACCAGTGATCGCGGCCCGGGGGTCGCGTTCCCGCTCCCGCCGGGATCTCCCGGCGAGGCCGGCCCCGGAGACGCCCACGATGCCGGGGAGGGCCCGGACGACGCTCCCGACCTGGGAGACGTCGCGGGGCAGCCGCTCGCCCGTCGCGCGCTGGAGATCTGCGCCGCCGGAGGACACAACCTCTGGATGCTCGGTCCCCCCGGCACCGGCAAGACCATGCTCGCCGAGCGGCTGCCGACCCTGCTCCCCGCTCTGGAGCGGGACCAGGCCCTGGAGGTGACCGCCATCCACTCGGTCGCCGGTGTGCTGCCCAGGGACCGCCCCCTGCTGGTCCGCCCGCCGTTCGTGGCGCCCCACCACACCGCGACCGTCGCGTCCGTCATCGGCGGGGGCAGCGGGATGATCCGTCCGGGGGCGGTCTCACTGGCCCACCGGGGAGTGCTCTTCCTGGACGAGGCGCCCGAGTTCTCGACGACCGTTCTCGACGCGCTCAGGCAGCCGCTCGAATCGGGGCGGGTGACGGTCTCCAGGGCGTTGGCGTCGGTGACCTTCCCCGCCAGGTTCATGCTGGTGCTGGCGGCCAACAGATGCCCGTGCGCGCGGCCCTCCACCCCGGAGGATCCGTGCACGTGCGCTCCCGCGGCCCGCCGCCGCTATCTCGCGAGGCTCTCCGGCCCGCTGCTCGACCGGGTGGACGTCAAGGTCGGCCTGTTCCGTTCGACCAGGCGCGAGCTCCTCGCCGACCGTCGGTTCATCGAGTCGAGCGGGGTGGTGGCCGAGCGGGTGCTGCTCGCGCGTGAGCGGGCCGCCAAAAGGTTCGCGAACACGCCGTGGCGGTGCAACGCGGAGGTGCCCGCCCGAGCCCTCCACACCGAATACCGGCCGCCGCCCGCGGCGATGTCGCCGCTGCTCGGGCATCTCGACAGCGGCCGGTTGAGCGCCCGGGGCCTCGACCGGATCATCAAACTGGCCTGGACTCTGGCCGACCTCGCGGGCAAGGAGCGGCCGGAGCTCCACGAGACCAACTCCGCGCTGGGGCTATGGCTGGGGGAGGAACGATGAGCGACAGGCTCGCACGGCTCACCCTGATGCGCCTGGCCGAGCCGGGCGACACCGTGATGGGCGCTCTCGTCGCCCTGCGCGGCCCGGAGGCCGCCGTCGCCCTGGTCCGGAAGGGGTCCGCGGACGCGGATCTCACCCGATGGTTCGCCGAAACGCACGGCCGCCCGGCCGGAAATCCCGGCCGATCGGTGGGCGGCCCCGGCCCGTCGGCTGGAAGATCCGGCCCACGAGAGGCAGGCTCGGGCCCGCACGACGGAGGTCCCGGTTCAGTTGGCGAAGGTCCCGGCCGGTGTGGCGGGAGTCCGGAGCCGCCGGGCGGGAGGTCCGGCTCAGCCGGTGAACGGTTCCCTCCGCGTGGTGGGGGCGAGGGCCCGCATGACGGGAGCCCGGAGCCGGGAGACGGAGCATCCGGCCCGTCCGGGGAACGCCCCCTTCGGCACGACGCCTCGGAGGCGGTGCGGCACGGGAGACCGAGCGTGTCCGGCGGCCGCTCCGGCGGCGGCCGGTCTGGGACGGACAACGGCTCGGAGGCCGCGCGGGATGGGCGGCTCGCGGCCAGGCTGGACCGGATGGTCGCCTCCTGGGCGGCCCGGTTGAAGACGGCCGACCCCGCGCGTGACCTGGCCGAGGGCGAGCGGATAGGGGCGAGGCTGGTGGTTCCCGGCGATCCCGAATGGCCGACCCAGCTGGACGACCTGGGAGACTCCAGGCCCCATGCCCTCTGGCTCCACGGCGACGCCGACCTGCGGTTCTCCTGTCTCAGATCCGTCGCGGTCGTCGGTTCCCGAGCCGCCACGCCCTACGGCACGCACGTGGCGGCGGAGCTCGGGGCGGGGCTGAGCGAGAGGGGGTGGGGTGTCGTCTCCGGCGGCGCCTACGGCATCGACGGCGCCGCCCACCGGGGCGCCCTCGCCTGCGAGGGACCGACCGTCGCCGTGCTGGCCTGTGGCGCCGATGTCGCCTACCCCAGCGCGCACCAGCAGTTGTTCGCCGCCATCCGGGAACGGGGGGTGCTGGTCAGCGAGTGCCCCATGGGCGCGCACCCGACCAGGCCGAGGTTCCTCATCAGGAACCGCGTCATCGCGGCCCTGTCCAGGGGCACCGTGGTCGTCGAGGCGGCCGTGCGGAGCGGAGCGCTCAACACCGCCGGGCACGCGATCGCGCTCAACCGCCACCTGGCCGCGATGCCGGGCCCGGTGACCTCGGAGTTCTCGGCGGGGTGCCATCGGCTGATCCGCCAGGGCAGGGCCATCTGCGTCACCGGTCCCGAGGAGGTGATCGAACTCGCCGGGACGATGGGCACCGACCTGGCTCCCGAGCCGCGCGGTCCGGTACTTCCTCGCGACCGGCTCGACCCGGAGACCCGGAAGGTCGTCGAGGCCATGCCCACCCGGATCGGCGTGGGCCCCGCGACGATAGCCGTCGCCGCGGGGGTCGACCTGGAGACCGTGCTCGCCTGCCTCGGAGGCCTGGCGGCCGCGGGCTACGTCGAACGCGTCTCCCGGGGCTGGCGCCTCCGCCCCGACCGCCCTCCCGGCGGGTAGCCCGTTCCCGGGTCGCGAGGGGCGGTCGTCGGTCGAGCCCAAGGAGCCGAGGCGGCTCGAGTCAAGGGCTCGAAACGGCCCAAGCCAAGGAGCCGGAACAGCGCAGGACAAGGAGTCGAGGCGGCTCAAGCCGAAAACTCGTAACGGGGCTTCGGAGCAGCCTACGAAGGGGGCCGCGAGGCCGGAGCCGGCCACAGGGGAAGGAGGCGGACCTGGCCATGACCGAGGAGGAGCAGAGGGTCGAGGTAGGCACGGTCGCGGAGCAGGCCCCAGTGCAGGCAGGAGGCGGGACAGTGCCCAGGGACGTCCTGAAGGGTGCCGATCACCTCGCCGGTGGCCACCGCCTGCCCGCGCCGCACCGAGGGCTGGACGGGAAGGTAGGTCGTCCGCAGGCCACCGGGGTGAAGCACGGTCACCACGCCCCGGTCCGCGAGCGGCCCGGCGTAGCCGACCGTTCCCGCTCCCGCGGCCCGCACCTCGGCTCCGGAAGACGCGGAGAGGTCGGTGCCCCGGTGACCGGCCAGCCACGGCTGTGCCGGTGGTGCGAAGCCCCTGAGCACCCGCGGCCGTCCGGCGAGCGGCCATTCCCAGCGCGGCCATTCCCAGCGCGGCCGTTCCCCGTGGGGCCGTCCTCCGTGGGGTCGTTCCCGGTGGGGCCGTTTCCCGTGAAAGGAGGGGGCGGGTGCCCCGGCCGGACGCGCCGTTCTCGCCGGGCCGCGCGCACCCGGGCGGGCGGACGCGAGGGTGGTCGTGGGAGTCGTCACGCCGTACGCGCGGCCGGTCATGCCGGTGGGGTGGGCGAGGGCGGTCGCGTGACGGGCGCCCGCTGCCGCCGGTGTGGCCAGGATCAGTGAGCACAACAGGGCTCGCAGCCCCACGGTGTGGACGGACTTCATGCTCGTGAGCATGAAGTCCCGTGATGGACCGGGTATGGGCCGAATGGGATTCTGTGGATAGGCGGTCGAGGATGTGGCTGAGGATGGGGACGAAGAGGGTCGCAGAACATCATGTGAGCGATGAGAGTCCTGGCGTGTCGCGTGAGATGAGCTGGGATGGGATGGCCCAGAGATATCGACTGAGCGGGAAGAGCCGGAGAACGTCGTATGAGCGGGGAGAGCCCGGAACGTCGTGTGAACGGGGAGAGCGGGGGAACGTCGGGTGAACGGGGAGAGCGGGGGAACGTCGGGTGAGCGGGGGAGAGCCCGGAACGTCGTGTGCGAGTGAGGATCGCGTGGTCGAAGAGCGTATCCGCGAGCTGGCCGCCGAGGTGGGCGTCGAGCTGCCGCCGGTCAGGGTGAGCGGGGACGATCCGGTGCTGCCCTCCGTCTTCCGGGTGGGCACCGCGGCCGCCGTCGCCGTCGGGGCCGCCACCGCGGCCGCCGCGGCGCTCAAAGGAGGCGGGAGCCAGGCCGCGGTGGACGTGCGGGAGGCGGCGATCGCCTTCCTGGACGAGCGTCACTTCAGGATCGACGGAGTCGCCGTGGATCTGTGGGCTCCCCTCTCCGGTGACTACCGCACCGCCGACGGCTGGGTCCGGCTGCACTGCAATTTCGACCACCACCGTGACGCGGTCCTCACGGCGCTGGGACTGCCCGCCGATACGGGCAGGGACGCCGTCGAACGCGCCTGCGCGGGGCGTACCGCCGTCGAGGTCGAGGAGGCGGTGACGTCCGCGGGAGGATGCGCGGCGGCCATGCGCGACCGCGCCGGATGGCGTGAGCACCCGCAGTCGCGGGCGGTCGCCGCGTCGCCGCTCGTTCACCTGACCCGGATCGGCGATTCCGGTGGTCCGAGGCCCGGTGCTCCGAGAGGCGGGGGAGGGCGGGCGCTCGACGGGGTGCGGGTGCTCGATCTGACCAGGGTGATCGCCGGGCCGGTGGCGACCCGCACGCTGGCCGCCCACGGGGCCCAGGTGCTCAGGGTGGGTGCCCGGCATCTTCCCGAGGTTCCGGGGCCGGTGATCGGCACCGCGTTCGGCAAGCGGTCCTGCCATCTCGACCTGAGGACTCCGGCCGGGAGCGCCGCGCTGCGCGACCTGGTGGCGGAGGCCGATGTGCTCGTGCAGTCCTACCGGCCGGGCGCCCTCGAAGCGCTGGGGTTCGGTCCCCGGAGGCTGGCCGGGATCAGGCCGGGAATCGTGTGCGTCGATGTCTCGGCGTACGGCGGGCGGGGGCCGTGGGCGGGCAGGCGTGGGTTCGACAGCCTGGTACAGATGGTGTCCGGTATCGCCCGCGAGGGTGGCGACGGATCGCGGCCGCATCCGCTGCCCGCCCAGGTTCTCGACCACGCCACCGGCCACCTGGCCGCCTTCGGCGCGATGGCCGCCCTGCTCCGCCGATCCACCGAGGGGGGATCCTGGAGAGTGGAACTCTCCCTGGCCGGGACCGCGCGGTGGTTGGACGGTCTCGGCAGGGTCGACGGAGCGGCCACGCCGGAGCCTGACGTCACCGACATGATCGAGGAGATGGACAGCGCCTTCGGCCGCCTGACCTACCTCAGGCCGCCCGGCACCGTCGACGGCGTGTCACCGTACTGGTCGAGTCCACCCCCGCAGAGGGGCGAGCACCCGCCCGCCTGGTGGTGAGACCTTTCCACGACCGCTCCCGGAGGTCCTCTCCCGAATCCTGAACGCCCTCCTCCCGCGCCCTCTCCCGGCGGTCTTTCCCGAACGCCCTCTCGCGAGAGACCCCCGCGAACAGCTACGCCGCGGACGTACCCGCGGTGCGGGCCCACCCGTGGCCGGCATGTCCGTGCGGGCAGGAGCGGCTCGCCGCGGGGTCATCGGGTTCGGGATGGATCATCGGGGGCGGGGGCGGGGGCGGGGGAATGACGCAGGGGAGAGAGCCAGATCCAGGCGATCGTGGTCAGGGCTCCGGCCGCTGAGATCCAGAACACCGGGCGCAACCCGAGCAGCTCGCCGGCCAGACCGCCCGTGAGACCGCCGAGGGTGAGGACACCCTGGATCATGAACGACTGCGTGGCGTTGACCCGGCCCCGCAGCTCGGCGGGGGTCTCGCGCAGGGTGATGGCGCCCATGCAGACGGAGAAGACCACGACGGCCGTGCCGGAGGTCACCGCGCTGGCGGACAGGAACAGGAAGCTGCGCCACACCGGTCCCGAGGCGAGCGCGGCGACCATGAAATCGACGGGGAAGAGCAGCACGGAGCAGGCCAGTATCCGGTTCTCGCCGAACCGCCGGGTCAAGCGCGGGACGAGGGCCGCACCGAGCAGGCCGCCGACGCCGAAGAAGGCGGTGATCGCGCCGACCAGCCCCGCGGGCAGGCCGACCACGGTGAGCGTGTAGATCACGAACAGTGCCATGTACACGCTGCCGAAGAAATTGATCGTGACCCCGGCGGCGCAGAGCGCGCGGAGCACCGGGTGCCCGGCCACCGTGCCCAGACCCTCGCGGATCTCGGTCCACATGCCGCGCGGAGGAGCGGGCGTGTGGTTCTCCGGCGCCTTGATCGACCTGATCAGGAACGCCGAGGCCAGGAACGACACCGCGTCGACCAGGATCGCGAACGGTGCCGTGACCAGGTGGACGAGCAGCCCGGCCAGACCCGGTCCCGCGACGGTCGCCACGGCGAAGGCCGACTGGAAGCCCGCGAGCGCCTCGGTCCGCTGGCTCTTGTGGATCACCGTGACCAGGTGCGGGAAGTTGACCGCCCGGAAGATCACCGAGCAGGTGCCGACGACGAACGCCACCGCGATCAGCCACGGCACGCTGAGCAGCCCGGTGAACCAGGCCGCCGGGATCGTGGCCATGGCGACGGCCGAGACCGTGTCGCAGGCGACCATGACCGGCCGGTGCCGCCTCAGCCGGTCGGCGAGGGCACCGGCCTGGAGCCCGATCAGCAGGTAGGGCAGCGAGGTCGCGGCGGTGAGCACGCCCATCTGGATCGGGGAGGCGCCGAGCAGGACGGCGGCGGTCAGCGGCACCGCCAGCCGGGAGACCTCGGTGCCGGTCTCGGTGACGGCGCGGGCGGAGAGCAGGAACCGGTAGTCGCGCTGCTTCCTGAGGGGCACCGGCCTGGTCGCGGAGGGCTCGGGAGCCGCGGGAGCCCCGGAGGTCGCGGAGGTCATGGGGATCCGTCTCCTTCCGGCTTCCGGAGACTCTGAAGGGAATGCTTCATAACTGTGAAGATAACCCTTCATAGTTATGAAGGCAATGCTTCACATATGGAGTGGGTACGGTCTGCACATGACCGAGGTACCGAGGCGGAAGTCCCTCACCGATCCCACGGCGATGCGCGCGCTGGCGCACCCCGCGCGGCTCGCGATCCTGAACCGGCTCCAGGCCGAGGGGCCCTGCACCGCGACCGAGGTCGCCGAGGTCGTCGGGGTCACGCCCAGCGCGGCCAGCTACCACCTGCGCATGCTCGCCAAGTACGGCTTCGTCGAGGACGCGCCCGCGCGCGGTGACGGCAGGGAACGGCTCTGGCGCTCCAGCGCCGTGGGTCTCAGCGTCAGTCCCGACCCGGACGACGGACCGGACGTGCGCGGCGCCAAGGAGTTCCTGATCAAGGCGTTGCTGGAGCAGGCGGCGGACGAGGTGAACAGGGCGATGGAGAACCTCGAGCGGGAGTCACGCGAGTGGCGGGAGGCCGCGATGTTCCACCGCGCCGTCCTGCTGGTCGACGCCGAGGAGCTGAGGGCGCTGAACGAGCGGATCGACGAGTTGCTCACCCCCTACAAGACCACCGTCAGGGACAGGGGGGACGCCCCGCCCGGTGCCCGGGTCTCCGAGGCGCAGGTCAGCCTCTTCCCCCGTGCCCAGCGCCGGCCGCACGGTCTTCCACGCGACGGGTAAGGGTCACCTGACGCCCGAAGGTCGGGAAGAGGCGCGGTTGCGGGTACACTTTTGGAGGCCTGTGAGTCATGGGCCGACTTCGCATGCCCCGTCAAGAACCGGGGTCCCTCGGTCCGGGCGAGAGCCCGGCTGGATCCTGTTCGGGGCATCAGGGCGACAGCCGCAGGCTGTCGCGTCCAACCGAGAACAGCGCCCAGAGATGGGCGCCCCGATCTGGAGGACGATCAATGTCCACCCCCGTCGTCACCATGCGACAGCTGCTGGAAAGCGGCGTGCACTTCGGCCACCAGACCCGTCGCTGGAACCCGAAGATGAAGCGCTTCATCTTCACCGAGCGCAACGGCATCTACATCATCGACCTTCAGAAGTCGCTGGCCTTCATCGACAGGGCCTACGACTTCGTCAAGGAGACCGTCGCGCACGGCGGCACGATCATGTTCATCGGCACGAAGAAGCAGGCCCAGGAGGCCATCGCCGAGCAGGCCGCCCGCGTCGGCATGCCGTACGTCAACCAGCGCTGGCTGGGTGGCATGCTCACCAACTTCTCCACCGTGCACAAGAGGCTCCAGCGCCTGAAGGAGCTGGAGGAGCTCGACTTCGACAACGTGGCCGCCTCGGGGCTCACGAAGAAGGAGCTCCTCATGCGCCGCCGCGAGAAGGAGAAGCTCGAGCGCACCCTCGGCGGTATCCGCGACATGTCCCGGATCCCCAGTGCCGTGTGGGTCGTCGACACCAAGAAGGAGCACATCGGGATCAGCGAGGCTCGCAAGCTTCACATCCCGGTGGTGGCCATCCTCGACACCAACTGCGACCCCGACGAGGTCGACTACCCGATCCCGGGTAACGACGACGCCATCCGCGCCGTCGGCCTGCTGACCCGCGTCGTCGCCGACGCCGTCGCCGCCGGTCTCATGGCCCGCGCCGGCGCCAACCGCGGCGACGACAAGCCGGCCGTCGCCGGTGGCGCCGAGCCGCTGGCCGAGTGGGAGCAGGAGCTGCTCGCGGGCAGCGCCGACAGCGCCCCGGCCGCCGAGGCCGAGACCGCCGAGGCCCCCGCCGAGGCCGAGGCCGAGGTCGCGGGGACCGAGACCGCCGAGGCGACGGACGCTCCCGCCGCCGAGGACGAGTCCGCCGAGAAGACCGAGAAGCAGGCCTAGGTCACTTTCGTACGGCCCCGGCCGTACGACCCGCAAGACCCTTCCGGGTGGGTGCCGCTCAGTCGGGGGCACCCACCCGATCCACGACGATTCCCACGAGGAAAAGACAATGGCTTCCGTGAACATGGCCGACGTCAAGCGGCTTCGTGAGCTGACCGCCGCCGGCATGATGGACTGCAAGAAGGCTCTCGAGTCCTCCGAGGGTGACTTCGACCGCGCGGTCGAGATCCTCCGCCTCAAGGGCGCCAAGGACGTCGGCAAGCGTGAGGCCCGCACCGCTTCCAACGGCCTGGTCGCCCTGAAGCAGGAGGGCGACTCCGCCGCCGCGCTGCTGGAGCTCAACTGCGAGACCGACTTCGTCGCCAAGGGCGAGCGTTTCCAGGAGCTCGCGGGCCAGGTGGTCGACCACATCCTGGCCACCAAGCCGTCCGACGTGCCCTCACTGCTCGACTCCGAGCTCGACGGCAAGAGCGTCAAGACGCACCTCGACGAGGCCAACGCCGCGCTCGGCGAGAAGATCGAGATCCGCAGGTTCGCCGTGCTCGAGGGCGGTTTCATCGGCGCCTACATGCACAAGACCGACCCCCAGCTTCCCCCGGCGGTCGGCGTGCTCGTGCAGCTCGACTCCCCGAACGCCGACGTCGCCAAGGACATCGCGCAGCACGCCGCCGCGATGGCCCCGAAGTACCTCAGCCCCGCCGAGGTCCCGGCCGACGTCGTCGAGAAGGAGCGCGCGCTCTTCGAGGAGATGACCCGCGAGGAGGGCAAGCCCGAGGCCGCCATCGGCAAGATCGTTGATGGCCGGATCAACGGCTGGTACAAGGACTTCACCCTCCTTGAGCAGTCTTTCGTCAAGGACAACAAGAAGTCGGTCGCGAAGTTCGCGGACGAGAATGGTGTCAAGGTCCAGGCCTTCGTCCGCTTCAAGGTCGGCCAGGCCTAATCCCTGACATCCGCTCTTCAAACAGAGCATCAAACGAGGAGGCCGCCGCCGTGCAGGAGAACCCAGGACCCGCTACGCCGGCGGTTTCTTCGTACTCGGACCCGCTTCGCTGGAAGCGGGTGATGTTGAAGCTGTCCGGCGAGGCGTTCGCCGGCGGCGAGCCGCTGGGCATCGACCCGGGCGTCGTGGGCCACCTCGCCGACTCGATCGCCGAGGCCGTCCGCGGTGGCGTCCAGGTCTCGGTCGTCGTGGGCGGCGGCAACATGTTCCGGGGCGCCGCCCTGTCCGAGCGTGG
Organism: Streptosporangium sp. G12; assembly: GCF_052983175.1. NCBI lineage: Bacteria > Bacillati > Actinomycetota > Actinomycetes > Streptosporangiales > Streptosporangiaceae > Streptosporangium > Streptosporangium sp. G12. The sequence goes on from NZ_JBRIQO010000041.1 coordinate 17,501, forward strand.
CATGGACCGCGCGAGGGCCGACTACATGGGCATGCTCGGCACGGTCATCAACTGCCTCGCCCTCCAGGACTTCCTGGAGAAGCGGGGCATCGACACCCGGGTCCAGACGGCGATCACCATGCAGCAGGTCGCCGAGCCGTTCCTGCCCCGCCGTGCCATCCGCCACCTGGAGAAGGGGCGCGTGGTCATCTTCGGGGCGGGGCTCGGCTCGCCGTTCTTCTCCACCGACACCTGCGCCGCGCAGCGAGCGCTGGAGATCGGCGCCGAGGCGCTGCTCAAGGGCACCCAGGTGGACGGCGTCTACGACGCCGACCCCCGCAAGAACCCCGACGCCGTCCGGTTCGACCATCTCGAATATGGTGAGGTGCTGACCCGCGGCCTTGGAGTCATGGACGCCACCGCCATCAGCCTGTGCATGGACAACAGCCTGCCCATCGTGGTCTTCGACCTCATGGGCGAGGGCAACATCCTGCGGGCGGTGCGCGGTGAGAAGATCGGCACGCTGGTGAGTCCGGCACGGTGACGGGCCGGCACGGTGACAGGGCCGGTACGGCAACGGGAGCGAGCCCGACGCGGCGAGTGGAGTGGTACGCGAGGTAGGAGCGTCCCGCGAAGCGCGTGAGGGGCGCGTGACCGAGAAGACAGGGAGCGAGCCCGACGTGGCGAGTGGAGCGGTACGCGAGGTAGGAGCGTCCCGCGAAGCGAGCGAGGAGTGGTGAGCGACCACAGGACAAGGTGCGAACCTGACGTAGCGAGCTGAGCGGTACGCGACCGTGGCGGTCCAGGGTGGGCCTCCGGCGTCATGGCGTCCCGCGAAGTGCGTGAGGATGGGGAGTGACCGAGAAGACAGGGAGCCGCTGTGATCGACGAAACCCTCCTCGAAGCCGAGGAAAAGATGGACAAGGCCGTGTCGGTGGCGAAGGACGACTTCGCGGGCATCCGCACAGGTCGTGTCACCCCGTCGATGTTCAACAAGATCAGCGCTGAGTACTACGGGACACCCACCCCCATTCAGCAACTCGCCTCGTTCCACGTGCCCGAGGCGCGCATGGTCATCATCCAGCCTTTCGACAAGAGCTCGATGGCCGCGATCGAGAAGGCGATCCGCAACTCGGATCTCGGTGTGAACCCCGGTAACGACGGAGCGGTGATCCGGGTGGCCTTCCCCGAGCTGTCGGAGGAGCGCCGCAAGGAGTACATCAAGGTCGCCCGGAACAAGGCGGAGCACTCCAAGGTCTCCATTCGCAACATCCGTCGCAATGCCAAGGAGACCTTGGACAAGCTGATCAAGGATGGCGAGGCCGGTGAGGACGAGGTGCGCCGGGCGGAGAAGGAGCTCGACGACCTCACCCAGAAGCATGTCGCCAAGATTGACGAGCTGCTCAAGCACAAGGAAGCCGAGCTGCTCGAAGTCTGAACCATGATCCTTGTCCCGTGCGGGCCGTTGTCCGTACGGGGCAAGGATTTTGTGCAGGTATGAAAGTAGGACCCCCTGTGGAACCCGTGGCGGGCAGTAGCCGTACCGGCCGGAACCTCCCCGTCGCAGTGGCGGTGGGGCTCGCCCTGGCGGCGGTCATCATCGCCTCCCTCTATTTCGTGAAGGTGCTCTTCCTCGCCGTGGTGATCGCGGCGGTGGGCATCGGCGTGACGGAGCTGGTCCGGTCGTTCGAGGCCAGAGGCATCAACGTCCCGCTCGTCCCGGTCCTGGCGGGCATGACCGCCATGCTGGTCGGCGCCTACTGGGGCGGTGAGGTGACCGGCTCCGCCTGGGGCGGGACCGCCTGGCTGGTCGGCGTCTTCGCGATGACCGTGCTGGTGCTGATGATCTGGCGGATGTTCCAGGGCACCGAGAACTACGTCCGCGACATCACCGCGACCATCCTGGTCGTCGTCTACCCCTCCCTGCTCGCCGGGTTCGTGGCGCTGCTGCTCGCCGACCCCGACCAGGGCCCGGACCGGGTGGTCGTCTTCATCGCCACCACCGCCGCGAGCGACATCGGCGGGTATTTCGCCGGGATCTCCCTCGGCAGGCACAAGATGTCCCCGGTGATCAGCCCGAAGAAGACCTGGGAGGGCTTCGCCGGGTCGGCGCTGGCCTGCATGGCGGTGGGCGGCTGGCTGGTGGCGTGGCTGCTGGAGGACGACATCTGGAAGGGCGTCCTCATCGGCGCGGTCGTGGTGGTCTTCGCCACGCTCGGCGACCTCGTCGAGTCGGTGATCAAACGCGATCTCGGCGTCAAGGACATGGGCAGCGTGCTTCCCGGCCACGGGGGCATGATGGACCGCCTCGACTCCATGGTGGCCGCGCTGATCCCGGTCTGGGTGCTGCTCACCCTGCTGGTCTGAGCCTGCTGGTCTGAACCGCGCCGGCCGGGGTCACAGCGCCTCCCGCCCGCGCGTGACGTCCCGCACCCCGGTACGGCTCCCGCGCGGTCCCGGTCATCCCGCCCTGGTGAGCCGGGTCGCGGACAGGCGCGGGAGCACCGCCCGGTAGCCCTCGGCCGAGACCAGGCTCAGCTCGTCCGGGGTGATCGGGACGAGCCAGAGCCACTGCACGGAGTCGCCGCCGAAGGAGAAACCCGACAGGTCGGGCAGCCCCGGCAGTCCGGTCAGCATCATGACGCCGCCGTAGGCGGAGCCGAGCGGGAAGGTCTCCGGCCGGTGGTACCACCTGGCGGTGTGGCCGTGGCCCAGCCAGGTGACCGAGTGCCACGGATACTGCCCCAGCCACAGGAACAGCCGGGCCGCGTCGCGGGCGTCGCTGGGGGAGGCGACGGCGAGCTCCACCCGGGCGTACGCGTCCGGCCGGTCGATGTACTGCTCGACGGTGGGCATCCGCTGGCAGCTCATCCCGACCGTGGACAGGATCGTGTGCTCCCTGCCCCGCTCCGGGGGGCGTTCGGTGATGCCCACCGCGGGCATCCGCTCGCCCCCCGCGTCCCAGAACCTGCCCGCGGTACCGACCTTGCGGTCCAGGTGCCCCATCACGAATTGCTGGAACGTGGCCCAGGAGCCGTCTCCCGCGCGCCACTCCCAGTAGGCGCGGGCCTTGGCGATCCGGGAGGCCAGACCTTCGTGGGCCTCCTCCAGCGACCAGGCGAACGGGGACTCGCCCAGCGCGTCGCGGGAGTAGCCGGGCATTCCCCTGCCCATGTCCGCCCATCCAGGAATGACCGCGAGCAGCTCGTCGTTCTCGTACAGGGCGACGCCGTCGCCCTCCTCGAACCACAGCGATCGCAGCGCGCCCAGGGGCCCCCTGCCGTCGGGGTGGCGGGTGTTCGCCCTCGGGGCCACCGGCGGCAGTTCGGAGTCCAGGCGGTCCGGGTCGATCCCGTCCGGGGCGGGGCGGTGGTTGGCCAGCCAGACGGCTCCGTGCACCGTTCCCCCCGGCCCGCACAGGTAAGCTACCGAGGAAGTCTCGTCGCGTTCGACCACCAGGGTGCGGCTCCCGTAGGGGTTGACGTCGGTGAGCACGACCTCGACGCCGTCCCCCCGCTGTTCCGCGGGGCCCGTGGGGCGGTTTGTCGCCATACCTCCGGACTCTAGATCACCGTCGGGCACCGCTTCGAGCATTCGCGTAACCGTTGAGAGAAGGCGTTGGACTTGTCGACCGTCAGCCCGTCCGGGACCCCCGTACCCGGCCAGCTCACCTTCGTGGCGCCGCGCCGGGCCAAGCCCGCCCGCCATCTGGCCGACCTGACCATGGCCGAGCGCCGGGCGGTCGTCGCCGAACTGGGCGAGAAGCCGTTCCGCGCCGACCAGCTCTCCCGGCACTACTTCGAGAAGTTCAACGGCGATCCCGAGCTGATGACGGACCTGCCGGCCGCGGCCAGGGAGAAGTTCGCCACCGCGCTGTTCCCCAGCCTGCTGACCTCGGTCAGGGAGATGACCACCGACGCGGGCACCACCCGCAAGACGCTGTGGCGGCTCTTCGACGGCGCGCTGGTCGAGTCGGTCCTCATGCGCTACAGCGACCGTACGACCATGTGCGTGTCGTCACAGGCCGGATGCGGTATGAACTGCCCGTTCTGCGCCACCGGCCAGGCGGGTCTGACCCGCAACATGACCACCGCCGAGATCGTCGAGCAGGTCGTCGCCGGGGCCCGCGCGCTCGCGGCCGGCGACGTCCCGGGCGGTCCCGGGCGGGTCAGCAACGTGGTCTTCATGGGCATGGGCGAGCCGCTGGCCAACTACAAGGCCGTGATCGGCGCCGTCCGCCGCATGGTCGAGCCCGCTCCCGACGGCCTGGGCATCTCCGCCCGCGGCGTCACCGTCTCCACGGTGGGCCTGGTCCCGGCGATCGGCAAGCTCGCGGCCGAGGGCCTGCCGGTGACGCTGGCCCTCTCGCTGCACGCGCCCGACGACGAGCTCCGCGACACGCTGGTGCCGATCAACACCCGCTGGAAGGTCGCCGAGGTCCTCGACGCCGCCTGGGACTACGCGGCCAGGACCAAGCGCCGGGTCTCCATCGAGTACGCGCTGATCAAGGACATCAACGACCAGGAGTGGCGCGCCGACCTGCTCGGCAAGCTGATCAAGAACAAGCTGGTGCACGTCAACCTGATCCCGCTCAACCCGACCCCGGGTTCGAAGTGGACCGCTTCCCGCCCGGAGGACGAGCGCGCCTTCGTCCGCCGCCTGGAGTATCACGGCGTGCCGGTGACGGTCCGCGACACCCGTGGCCGCGAGATCGACGGCGCCTGCGGCCAGCTCGCCGCCGCCGAGTAGCCCTTACCGTACGGCTGCGCCCCCCGAGGCGCCGACCGCCGCCCCGGCTTACCCACCCGGGGCGGCGCTCCCCGGCCACCCCACCCTCCCACCGCATCGCCAACCGGCCCGGTGTGGCCCGCCCGGATCCCCACGCCGTCGCCTTGGCGTTCCCCGGCACGGTCATGCTCGTATCGATCGGCATCCCGCGAAGCAGCGGCCATTCCGCCGCGTTGCCTGCGACCGTGCTGGCGGAGACCTGGCGACCGATCCACCGGTAAAGCAGCGACCATCCTGCCGGCAACCCAGCGGCCATCCTGTCATCAGACCTCATGCTGTGACGTGCTTGTCCCATGGTCAGCGGCTCACAGACTCCTCTCGGCAGGATCGTTCCACGACGCGCGGAAAGGCTCGTCGAGGAGGCCTTGGCCGACACCCGCGTCACCCTCGTCACCGGGGCACGCCAGTGCGGCAAGAGCACCCCGGTCCGGCTCCTCGCCAAGGGGCGCGCCGGAGAGTGGCGCAACCTCGACACCCTCGCCGTCCGCCAGGCCGCGCTCACCGACCCCGCCGATTTCGTGGTGGGAATCGTCCTCTGCACGGGGACACAGACGCTCCCGTTCGGCGACCGCATGCGCGCCATGCCGGTGAGCGCCCTCTGGGAGGTCGCCGCTCCGTGTGGGTGACCACCTGATCGCCGGTTACGGCATCGGGATCAACGGGACGCGTCGCCAGGGCTGGTTCTCCAGTCGGGTCTCCTCTTCCAGGTTGCGGGCCGGTTCTCCCACGGTCGCTCCGCGGCGAACGTTGCACAGGCCGTGCTCAAGCCCGTAAGCCGACATGCCGGTACGTCGCACGTCGCTCAGCCGCCCCGACGCACCGGATCTGCTCGCGGTGGTGGACGAAGGTGTCGTTCGTCGCCCGACAGGCGGGCACGAACTGATGCGCGACCGGCTGCAAGCTCTGCTGAACGCCGCGTGCCGACCCAACGTGACGATCCGCGTCCTTCCCTACGGTGTCGGGGAGCACGCCGGGCTCGTCCGCGTGGCGGTGTCGTCGTCCACGTCGATGACAGGGCACGAACTCCACTGAATCGGATACCCATTTAGAGGAAATGCTGCCATTTTCTCCTGTTTCTACCTTCGAATATGTAGTGATCCGCTACCGTCGCCCGTTACGACAGAAGATCGACTAGAGACTGGAGCATTGTGCGAAGAAGAATCTCTTGGTTCGCCGTCCTCCTGGCGATGGTGACGGTTTTACCGGTCGCGGTGGCCAACGCGGACACCGAGGTAGCGAGGGCGCAAACCATCGTTTGGGCGCCCTGTGAGGAGGAGCCCGCCGCCGAGTGCGGCACGTTGAGCGTGCCCATCGACTGGTCGAAGCCGGGCGGGGCGAAGGTCGACATCGCCGTCGCGCGGCGGAAGGCCACGGATCCGGCCGCGCGGGTCGGTTCGCTGGTGATCAATCCCGGTGGTCCGGGCGGGTCGGGCGTGGAGGCCGTGTACGGCGCCCCCGGGTCCTACACCGAGGAACTGCAGCGACGGTTCGACATCGTCGGGTTCGACCCTCGGGGCGTGGGGCGCAGCAACCCGGTGATCTGCTCGGCGTCGGTGTACAACCGGATGCCGCACACCGTCATGAGAAGCCAGGCCGACTTCGACGCCTGGAACGCGTTCACCAAGAAGCTGCACGCCGACTGCCGCGCTCGTACCGGTCCGCTGTACGACCACGTCGATTCCGCCGACGTCGCCCGTGACCTGGACGCGCTGCGCGCCGCCCTGGGCGAGGAGAAGCTCACCTACTACGGGATCTCGTACGGCACGCTGATCGGCCAGATGTACGCCGAGCTGTTCCCCGGCCGAGTCCGGGCCCTTGGGCTCGACAGCAACATGGACCACAGCCTCGGCGTCGCGGGCTTCCTGGCCACCGAGGCGCTCGCCATCGAGGACGCGTTCGACCAGTTCGTCGGCTGGTGCGAGCAGGACACCAGCTGCGTCCTGCATGGGCGCGACATCCGTGCGATCTGGAAGGACCTGCGGGAGAAGGCGCGGCGTGGTGAGCTGAAGTATCCGAGCACGGGCCAGACGATGACCGAGTTGCAGGTCATCTACAACGCCGCACTGGGCACCGAGGGGCCGGCCTGGAACCTACTGAGCGAGGTGATCAACTGGTTGGACGGCGGGCCGCCGCCGGAGTGGGCGCCCCCGCTGCCCGGCCGACAGCCCGTGGAGGGTGACGTCGCCTATCTGCCGACCGCGGTTCTCTGCCAGGACTACAACCTCCAGGTGCGTAACTACTCGGAGTACGCCGCGCTCATGCGTGTCTCCAACCGGCTCGCACCCGACACGGGGTACCACCCGTACCCGATCGACGATCTGCCGATCTGCATGAACTACCCGACCACCAACGCGCCGCACGCACTGCGATACACGGGCGACGCCCCGCTGCTGCTCGGGAATTCCCTGCACGATCCGGCCACCCCGTGGATATGGTCCGCCAACGCGGCCCGTCAGCTCGGGTCCAAGGCGGTGTTGCTCACATACGAGGGCTGGGGACACCGCATCTACGGCAAGGACAAGTGCCAGACGGACATCTTCGACGAGTACCTGATCTCGCTGAAGGTGCCGCCGCGCGGCACGCGCTGCGCCGTGGGCACGCCCGAGGAGAGCGTGCTCAAGCAGCAGGCGCCGTCACGGACGTGGCCGACCGGCCCGAACCACTGGGCGGCCGGCCCGGTCGCGGCCTCGCCCGCCTTCTGACTCCGGAGGCGGGTCTCCGCCCGGGTGCTCATCCGGGTGAGATTCGTGTGGCTGTCGAGTGAGTGGGTGTCGTCGAACCACGGCGAGTCCGGTGGTTCGACGACACCCGTTCAGGGGTTCAGGCGGCGGAGCCGTGCGTACAGGGTGAGGCTCGCGGCGGTCCAGAAGAGGGTGGCGGCGGAGATGGGGAGCACGACGGTGTCGAGCAGGCCTGCGTTGGCGGCGCGCATCCAGGGCATGATCGGCACCGAGAGGCGGCCCACCGGGGTGAGGCTGACCAGCAGCAGGGCGAGATAGCCGCCGAAGAGGGCGAGCATCGAGACGGCGGGGGAGGCCAGGATCGGGCGGCTGGTCAGGGCGCCCAGGGCCGTTCCCGCGCTCACGCCGAGCACGTGCAGCACGATGCCGAGTGCCAGGTCGGCGGAGGTGGGCATGGCCGCGAAGCCGTGGACCAGCGGGAACCCGACCGCGATCGCCGCCATGCCGAGGGTGACGATCAGCGCGGAGAGCAGCCCGGCCCCGATCTCGCGACCGGGTCGTCCGGCGGCCGTCATGGAGATCAGCCGCTGCGTCGGGGGCTCGGTGTCGAGCAGTCCCCGGGCGGCCCAGGCGAAGACGAGGATCAGCAACCCGGCCGAGTCGGCGTACGCGGGCAGCTCCTTGCCCGGCGGGGTCAGGGTGGAGTAGAAGATGAGCAGCATCACGAAGAGCCCGATCATCGGCTGGAGCAGCCGGTGCGACCGGGCGTAGGCGGAGAGCTTGAAGCGTACGAGGTGGATCATGATGACCGCCTGGTGAGGTAGCCGTCGGCGCGGAGCTTCTGTTCCACCTCGTCGGCGTCGTCCGCGTCCACGACCACCTCGATGACCACCTGCGGGGACGGTCCTGCCGGAAGTGTCCGCGGTTCTTCGGAGGTGTTCTGCGGGGGAAGGGCGCCGGTGGTGACGTTGCCGTCCGCGACGAGCCAGTGGTCGGCGCCGGGGAAGTCCTGGAGTTGCTTCTGGTGGTCGCTGACCACGACCGTGCCGCCGCGTGCGGCGATCTCTTCGATGATCACGGGGAGTTCGGTGCGGGTCTGCTCGTCGAGACCGGCGAAGGGTTCGTCCAGGATCAGCAGGTCCGGCGGGGCGAGCAGCGACTGGATGAGTCCCACCTTCTGCGCGCTGCCCTTGGACAGGTCGCCGAGCGGCTGCTCCAGCAGGTGGGTCGCGTTCAGCCGTTCCGCCAGGCCTCCGGCGGCCGAGGTGGAGGAGAGGCCCCGGATCCCGGCCATGTGGGCGAGGTAGGCGGCGACGGTGAACGGCTGGTCCACGGGGAACACGTCGGGGGCGTAGCCGACGACGCCCGGCCGGTCGGAGATCGAGCCCCGGGACGGGGGGACGAACCCCGCCATCAGGCGGAGCAGCGTCGACTTTCCCGCGCCGTTGCGGCCGGTGACCTCGACGACGGAGCCGGGGCGGAGCGTGAGCTCGACGTCCCGCAGGATCCAGGGGCCGCGCCGCGAGTATCGGAAGGACACCGTGGAGAGCCGCATAAGCCGCAACCCTACCGTGATCATCCGCTTTCCGGCCCGCGTCCTCGATCTCCCGGTTTCCGGCCTTGGCTGATGGCCCCTGTGTTCCCGGTCACCCGCTTTCCCGTCGCGTCCTGCCGGAACGCGGGCGGAGACCCCGCGCGAACGCGAGGTCTCCGTCGTCGAGCCTGTGCGGTGTTCGGTTGTGCCGAGCCCGTGCGGTTACGTGCCGTTGTGGTCCGGCTTCGCGTTCACGGGATCAGCGGCCGTAGATGTCGAGGTCCCACAGGGAGTAGCCGTAGGCGGGCAGGGCGCGCTGGGTGCCGTACACGCGGACGTAGCGCCCGCTGCCGCTGACGGTGAGGTCGTCCACTCCGCCGTCGGAGGCGACGGTGGAGTGGACGTCGGTCCAGGTGCTGTTGTCGGTGGAGGTCTGTACCTGGTACGCCTTGCCGTAGGCGGCCTCCCAGTTCAGCCGGACCCGGCTGATGGAGCGGGTGGCTCCCAGGTCGACGGTGATCCACTGTGGGTCGGCGTAGGCGCTGCTCCAGCGGGTGGCGGGGTCGCCGTCCACGGCGTAGGCGCCGACCCGGCCGTTGCCCTCCTCCACGCTGCTGGTCGTGACTGGCCTGCCGACGGACAGCAGCGTGGGGGTCGAGGTGGCGGGGGTGCCGTAGACGCTGAGGTCCCACAGGGAGTAGCCGTAGGCGGGCAGGCCGCGCTGGGTGCCGTGGACGCGGACGTAGCGGCCGGTGCCGGTGAGGGTGAGGTCGTCGACCCCGCCGTCGCCCGTGGTGGTGGAGTGGATGTTGGTCCAGGTGCTGTTGTCGGTGGAGGTCTGTACCTGGTACGCCTTGCCGTAGGCGGCCTCCCAGTTCAGCCGGACCCGGTTGAGGTTGTAGGTGGCGCCGAGGTCGACGGTGATCCACTGCGGGTCGGCGTAGGCGCTGCCCCAGCGGGTGGCGGGGTTGCCGTCCACCGCGTTGGATCCGACGTGCGCGCTGCCGCTCTCCACGCTGCTGGTCGTGACCGGCCTGCCCCGCGCCAGGTCGGTGGTGGGGTCGGGATCGCCGGGCGGGGTGCCGGCCCCGGCACCGGTGAAGGTGTAGCTGTCCAGGTCGAACAGGGCGCCGGTGCCGGTGCCGGTGCCGGTGAAGACGATGTACAGGTCGTGGGTGCCGTCGTCGGGCTTGGTGACCGGGGCGGTCACCTCGGCGTAGTTGTCCCAGCCGCCGGTTCCGGCGACCGCGGCGCGGGCGACCTCGGGGCCGGTGGGCGAGTCGAAGCGGAACGACACGGTGCCGCCCGCGTTGGCGGAGGAGACGCGCGCCCTCACCCCGGTGATGCCCTTGAGGCTGACGGCGTGGTGCTTGACCCACTCGCCGTTCTGGATGTCACCGAGCCGCTTGGCGCCCTCCGCCGCCGCCTGGTCGACGACCCTGGGGCCGTTGAGCTGGACGTAGTGCTCGGCCTGCCACTGCTTGGGCCAGAGCGTGATCTCCTTCTCGCCGGTGAGCGGGACGCTGCCGGTCGCCCCGCGGTCGGTGTAGCCGCCGCGGATCACGAAGAACTGCACGGCGTCGAGCCCCGCGTGGATGGGACCGGTGTTCACGGTGAAGCCGCAGCCGGTGCCCTGGCCCTCCTCGTGGGCGTGCTCCTGGTGGCCGAGCGCGGCACGGATGACGACGTCTGCGCAGGGGGGCGTGCCGTCCTGCGCGTCGGTCGCGGTCGCGGTCGAGACCAGGTCGTCGCCCCAGCTGTACATGCCTCCGGCGGGCAGGCCGTTCAGCGTCACCGCGGGCCGGTTGTTGCCCACCACGACGGGGATCACGACGGTCCCGGTGCGGTTGCCCGGATCCCTGACGGTCAGCCTGGCCCGCTTGTCGCCGTTGGTCGTGTAGGTGTACGTGGGGTTGGCGGCGGTGGAGTCGACGGTGCCGTTGTCGTCGAAGTCCCAGGCGTAGGTGAGCGCGTCACCGTCGGGGTCGGAGGTCCCGGCGCTGGAGAAGGTGACCGCGAGAGGGGCGAGCCCGTTGTCCCGGTTGACCGTGGCCTGGGCGATCGGCGACCGGCCGCCCTGCACGTGGTTGATCTTGTAGAGGCCGGCGTCGGCGGCGCCGGAGAAGTAGCCGCTGCCGTACTCCAGCAGGTAGAGCGAGCCGTCGGGGCCGAACTCCATGTCGATGGGGTGCACGAGGTTCATTCCGGCGAGCACCGGCTCGATGACGGTCGGCGTCCCGGTGGTCGGGTTGCCGTTGCCGAACTGGACCTCCTTGATCCAGTTACGGCAGTACTCGGAGATCAGCAGCTTGTTGTCGTAGTAGACGGGCCACTTCACGTCCGAGACGAGGTTCGGGTCGTAGTGGTAGACCTCGGCGTGGTTGGGAGAGCCGCAGCCGCCGGGGTTGTCCAGGGCGGGCCACTCCTTGCTGCCGCCGTGCTGCTCCCAGACCAGCGCCGGCTTGGTGGGGGGCAGCTGCTGGAGGCCGGTGTTGCGTGGCGAGTTGTTCACCGGGCCGGTCGTGCCGCCGCAGGGGAACCAGCCGCGGGGGGCGTTCGCCGCGAAGTCCCAGTCGTTGTAGGCGACGTTGGGACCGCCGCAGTAGGGCCAGCCGTAGTTGCCGGGCCCGGTGGCGCGGTTGAACTCGTCGTAGGCGGCGGGACCGCGGTTGGCGAGGGTCGCGTTCGCGTCGGGGCCGACCTCGCCCCAGTGCAGGGTGTTGCCCGACTTCTTGTCGACCCAGATCCGGTACGGGTTGCGGGTGCCCATGATGTAGATCTCGGGCCTGGTCTGCGCGGTCCCCGGGGCGAAGAGGTTGCCCGCGGGGATGGTGTAGGTGCCGTTGTTCTCCGGGTGGATCCGGTTGATCTTGCCGCGCAGGTCGTTGGTGTTGCCGGAGGTGCGCTGCGCGTCGTACTGCGGGTTGCGGCTCGTGCGCTCGTCGATCGGGGCCATGCCCGCCGAGTCGCCGCCGGAGTTGGTGTTGTCGCCGACGGCGAAGTACAGGTTGTCGTCGCTGTCCCAGGTCATCGAGCCGGCCGAGTGGCAGCACAGCTCACGCTCGGTGGGCCACTCGATGATCATGTCCTCGCTGGCCGGGTCGAGGACGTTGGTGCCGGCGTTGAAGGTGAACCGGGAGATCCGGTTCACCAGCGGCGTCATCTTGGGCGAGTAGAAGAGGTACACCCAGCGGTTGGTGGCGAACTTCGGGTGGAGGGTGATGCCGATGAGCCCGTCCTCGAAGCGCGCGTCCAGCTGGAGCGTGAGCGCCACGGTCGTGGCCTTCGTCGCGGGGTTGTACAGGCGGACCTGGCCGCCGCCGGAGGTGGTGCCCCGGTTGATGTAGAGGACCTTGCCGTCGGGCAGGACGGAGAGCTCGATGGGCTCGCCCATCGACAGCCCGCCGTCCAGCTTGACCTTCTCGAACGCGCTGGTCGGCGGCGGGGCGAGAGCGGCGGTGGTCCCGAGCGAGGAGGCGGAGGCGGTCCCGAGCGCGGCGGCGGTCGACGCCGCGGCGGTGGTGCCGGTGGCTCCCGCCGCGGCGGCGGCGAGAGCGAGAACGAGAACGCCCAAGGTCGTACGAAGGCGCGTGAAACCTAACACGAAGGTCTCCTGGGGGGTGAAAAGGCAGACGCGTGCGGGGTGGTGTCAGGTGCCGTAGATGTCGAGGTCCCACAGGGAGTAGCCGTAGGGGGGCAGGCCGCGCTGGGTGCCGTACACGCGCACGTATCGGCCGGTGCCGGTGACGGTCAGGTCGTCGACGCCCCCGTCACCCGCGGTGGTGGAGTGGACGTCGGTCCAGGTGCTGTTGTCGGTGGAGGTCTGTACCTGGTACGCCTTGCCGTAGGCGGCCTCCCAGTTCAGCCGGACCCGGCTGATGGAGCGGGTGGCTCCCAGGTCGACGGTGATCCACTGCGGGTCGCTGTAGGCGCTGCCCCAGCGGGTGGCGGGGTTGCCGTCCACCGCGTTGGATCCGACGTGCGCGCTGCCGCTCTCCACGCTGCTGGTCGTGACCGGCCTGCCGACGGACAGCAGCGTGGGGGTCGAGGTGGCGGGGGTGCCGTAGACGCTGAGGTCCCACAGCGAGTAGCCGTACGCGAGGGCTCGCTGGGTGCCGTACACGCGCACGTAGCGGCCGGTGCCGGTCAGCGTCAGGTCGTCCACTCCGCCGTCGCCCGTGGTGGTGGAGTGGATGTTGGTCCAGGTGCTGTTGTCGGTGGAGGTCTGTACCTGGTACGCCTTGCCGTAGGCGGCCTCCCAGTTCAGCCGGACCCGGTTGAGGTTGTAGGTGGCGCCGAGGTCGACGGTGATCCACTGCGGGTCGGCGTAGGCGCTGCCCCAGCGGGTGGCGGGGTTGCCGTCCACCGCGTTGGATCCGACGTGCGCGCTGCCGCTCTCCACGCTGCTGGTCGTGACCGGCCTGCCCCGCGCCAGGTCGGTGGTGGGAGGGTTCGAGGGACCGTCCTGCTTGATGCGGATGTTGCGGTAGCTGATGTCGAGCCCGTCACCGTCGTTCTGGACGCCGATGTAGCCGTTGGCGATGTTCCGCGTGCTCGTGTAGTCGTTGATCTTGGTGCCGTTGAGGTAGATCTCGACGCGCTGCCCGTGCACCGCGATCTCGTAGGTGTTCCAGGAGCCGGGCGGGTTGAGCGCCGCGGCGCGCGCGGCCGTGTCGGGTGCCTTGAAGCTGTAGACGCTGCCCGTGGTCCGGGTGGGGTCGGCGTCGGAGGCGTCGATCTGGATCTCGTGTCCCAGGTCGACCGGTTGCCACGGGTCGTTCCCCGGGTCGGGGAAGCCGATGAAGACGCCGCCGTTGTCGTCGCCGGGCATCATCCAGTCGAGCTTGAGCGAGTAGTTGGAGAAGGTCGAGACGGGGTACCAGAGCAGGCCCATGCCGCCGACCGAGGACAGCGTCCCGTTGGCGAGGGTGAAGCCGCCGGCGCCGGCCTGCCGCCACTGGTTGAGACTGGCCTGCGTGCCGTCGAACAGCGGCGTGTAGCCGGTCTCGGGACGGCAGTCCGCGGCCCTGGCCCGCGCGGCGACCTGGATGCCGCCGAGCAGCATCTTCGTGAAGCCGGGGTCGGCGTAGGACTCGTCGGTGTGACCGAGGCCGGTGTACCAGGCCCGGCCGCCCTGGTAGTCCTGGCACCAGGTGATCGGGTGGTCGGCGCCCATGCCGCCGCCGCTGTAGGACGACTCGTCCAGGTTGGCCAGCACCTTGACGGCGGTGCGCGGGTTGGCGCGGTAGTCGTACCACTCGTCGGTGCGGGTCCAGGTGGGCGCCAGGTGCGAGGTGGACGGGTTCGCCCGGTCCTCGACGCGGATCGTCGCCTGCTGGGTGGCGGGGTGGGCGCGGAAGTACGCCCCGACCAGGCCGCCGTACCAGGGCCAGTCGTACTCGGTGTCGGCCGCTGCGTGGACGCCGACGTATCCGCCGCCGCTCGCGATGTAGGACTGGAACGCGGTCTGCTGCGTCGCGTTGAGCACGTCGCCGGTGGTCGACAGCCAGATGACCGCCTGGTACTGGGCGAGGTTGGCGGTGGTGAAGGCTCCCGCGTCCTCCGTGGCGACCGTCGTGAAGCCGTTGGCCGCGCCGAGCCGCTGGATGGCGGAGATCCCGAGGGGGATGGAGGAGTGCCGGAAGCCGGCGGTCTTGGAGAAGATGAGGACCTTGGTCAGGGGAGCCGCGGAGGCGGTGCTGGGTAGCAGCGCGACGGCTCCGGTGATCATGACGGCCAGCGCGAGGAGAACCCGCGAGATCCGGCGCATACGTCTACTCCTAGGGGGAGAGGAGCGCGCCGCCGCACCTGGTGACAACCTTTCGGCGGAGATGTCGAGACATTCGCCGCCGTACGACAAAAGATTCGCACGGACCAGCGAAAGCGTCAATGTATGGGAGCGCTAACAGGCGATTCGCCTCGCGATGATCTTGATACATCGGATGTATTTATTTGCGGCACGCTGTAATTTCCGGACGGTATGGACAAAATATGGCCTGGTCAGCGACTCACCGCGCTTGCGGGGCAAGTTCTTCCTGTCCAAAGGGGATATTTCACGTCTTGACGTATGCAGACGTCCGATGTTAACTACGGCTGACAGATCCGATCTACCAAATGTGAAGCAGGCCCGGCCTGTGACCACAGGTGTCCCGGTGGCGGATCTGTACCCACGGGGAAGTTAGGGAGTCGCCGCCGGTCGCCGATTGCCGGCGGCGGCTCCCTAACTCCCCGGCGTAGCTCCCCTGCATCACGTCACCCGCCCACCGGAACGTCCCGCCGAAGCGACCCGCTCTCCCCGAGCGGCGGCGCCGGCACGCAGGTGGGTGAGTCGCGCGCTCGGTCAAGGCGGGGCGGCGTGGCCGCCGTCCCCGGTGGCGATTAAGGAAGATCATGCCGAGAAAACCAGTACGCCTCTTACTCATGTGGTTCCTCGTGACATGCCTGGCCTCGGTCGGCATGGCCGTGCCGGCGTGGGCGGCACCGGGTGACACGGCCTTCGACCAGGCGACCGGGGCGCTGAGGGTCGACCACGGGTCGTACCTGTCGAAGCACGACCTCGTCTACAACCGCCCCAACACCAACCCGGTCCAGGGCCTGACCGTCGGCAACGGCCGCACCGGGGCGATGGCCTGGAACCAGAACGGGCTGACGATGCAGGTGTCGGGGGTGGACCTGTCGCCGCAGTCGACCTACGCGGCGGGCCTGGCGAACCTCAGCACCACCCCGGCCATGGACACCGGGTACACGACCTTCCAGCAGCGGCTGTCGCTGTACGACGGGACGCTGACCACCAGGTACGACTCCAACCGGACCGTGACCGTGATGGGGTCGCCGAACTCCGAGGTCATGGGCATCCACGTCGAGGACACCCGGGGCGGCGTGTCCAACGTGGCCTTCGACCTCAGCATGTGGGACCCGGCCACCGTCCAGAACATCGCGGACGTGCCCGACCTGAACACCTGGCGGACGATCTCCACCTTCTCCGACGCCAACGTGGCCGGGTTCAGCCGGGGCCAGACCGACGCGAACGGCTTCGGCTACACCATGGCCGCCACCGTCGAGGGCGCGAACTTCACCACCCAGGTGGTGGACGGCAGGAAGGTGCGGCTGAACATCACGCCCACCTCCAGCTACACGATCTGGTTCACCGCCGCGAGCCGGATCAACGCCCCCAACCGCGACTCGGTGGCCCAGGCCCGCAGCCAGCTCACCTCGGTGAGGAACACCGGCTACGCCACCACGTTCAACAACTACCGCAACTGGTGGCACGCGTTCTGGGCCAAGTCGTTCGTCCAGTACTCCACCTCCAACCGCGACGCGGACTACCTGGAGAACGTCTACTACCTCAGCACGTACATGATCGCCGCGGGCGGCTACGGCAACTACCCGCTGCACTTCATCAACGGTGTCTTCCGCGCCACGCAGGACAACTCCAAGTGGAGCAACGCCTACTGGTACTGGAACCAGCGGGACGTCTACAACTCCTTCCTCGCCTCCAACCACGCCGACCTGATGAACACCTTCAACCGGCTCTACAGCCGCAACTACACCGCGCTGAAGGCGTACACGCAGACGAGGTACGGGATCGACGCCCTGTGGGTGCCCGAGACCATGGGCTGGGACGGCAACGCGCGCGGCACGGTCAACAGCGACTACACCAAGAACATCCTGACGACCGGCTACCAGGCCGCGTACAACATGTACCTGCAGTACCGCTACACCAACGACGCGAACTACCTGCGGGACGTGGCGTACCCGTACATGCGCGAGACCGCGAAGCTCTACAAGGGACTGCTGTCCTTCGACGGGCCGACCGGCAAGTACTACATGGCCAACTCCCACTCCCACGAGACGTACTGGAACGTCCGCAACGCGATCACCGACCTGGCCGCGGTGCGCAGCATCTTCCCGCTCACGATCCAAGTCAGCCAGCAGCTCGGCCTCGACGCCGGCCTGCGCGCCGACTGGCAGAACATCGTGAACAACCTCGTCGCCTACCCGACGGGCAACGGCGCCTACCTGCCGCACGAGCCGCCGATCTCGCAGACGAGGAACAACGAGAACGTCGCCTCGGAGCTGATCTGGCCGTACAACATCACCGGCATCGGCTACCCCGACTACCAGACCGCGCTGAACACCTGGAACCAGCGGCCGTTCCCCTACGGCAACGTCTGGTCCAACGACGCGGTGCAGGCGGCCCGCCTCGGTCTCGGCGACCAGGCGTACCAGGGCATGAAGACGATGCTGCAGAAGTACCAGAATTACCCCAACGGCATGACGACCAACACCAACGGCGTCTTCGAGTATCTCGGCGTGCACCTGTCGGCGCTGAACGAGTCGCTCATGCAGAGCTACAACGACAGGATCAGGGTGTTCCCCGCGGTGCCGGGCGACTCCTCCTTCGTCGGGAAGTTCACCCTCCTGGCCAAGGACGGCTTCCAGGTCAGCTCCGAGCGCGAGGCCGGGGAGATCAAGTACGTCGGGCTCAGGAGCCTGCACGGCAAGCAGGCCACGGTGGTCAACCCCTGGGGCACCCAGCAGATCCGGGTGCGCCGCGCCTCCGACAACGCCATCCTGACCACCGTCTCCACCGGCGAGGTCTCCTTCGCCACCGCCGCCGGCACCGTGTACGTCGTGGAGCGGACCGCCAAGCCGCTGAGCGGCTACGCCTCCACGACGCTGACCGGCTCCGCCAACCAAAGCGTCAAGTCCCTGAGCGGCACCGCCTCCACCCTGGGTCTGCCGGGCGGCACGAGCAACGGGACGATCAGCCTGCGCTCCAAGGCGAACGGTCTCTACGTCACCGCCTCCAACGGCTCGCCGCTGATCGCGAACGGGACGTCCACCGGGACGGCGCAGCAGTTCGAGCGGGTCAACCAGAGCGACGGCACCATCGCGCTGCGCGCGAAGATCAACAACAAGTTCGTGGCCGCGGAGGGCGCCGGAGCCCAGCCGCTGATCGCCGACCGCGACGCGGTGGGCCCCTGGGAGGTCTTCCAGCTCCTCACCAACCCGGACGGTTCGGTCAGCCTCAGGGCCCAGGTCAACAACAAGCTGGTGTGCGCCGAGGGCGGTGGTGCCCAGCCGCTGATCGCCGACCGTGACGCGGTGGGCCCCTGGGAGAGCTTCGACCTGATAAATAACTAAATCAGCGATTTTTCAGGAAACCGAGTTCGGCGGAGGGTCTCGACCCGCCGGACTCGGTTTCCGTCTTTCCCGTCGTTCACCCGATCCGTGGTGCCCGGCCTCCGCCTTTCTCTCCGGTCACCCGATCCGTGCGCCCGGTCTCCGCCGTTCCCCGCCGTTCACCCGGCCCCCGGGCCCCGTCTCCGGCATTCCCGCCGGTCACCCGAGCTGTCACCCCCGGATATCCTCATCGTCATTCGTCGTGACGGGACCGTCCGGGTCCCGCCGCGTGCCGAGGCCGTTTTCGCGGATCCCGGCGTCCATTGGAACACCAGGCTCCACGCCCGCCTCAGACGTCTCGCTTTTGTCCGGCTATTTCCTCCAGAATGGATACATCGGATAAAGGCCCTATCGGGGAGACGCGAAAGGACGCGGGTTTGAACCGCTTTCCACGGGTCCTCGGGATTCGCATGGGATATGACCCGGACCAGGTGGACCTGCTGGTCCGCCGGATCGAGGGGACCCTCGGCAGGGGCGCCCCGGAAGGTGAGCCGGTCACCGCGGACGAGATCCGCGACGCCCGGTTCCGCACCAGGCTCGGCGGTTACAACGAGGTCGCCGTCGACTTCGCGCTCGAGGCCTTCATCGTGGCGATCGAGACCCGGCCCACCGGCACGGACGGGCGCCCGGCCGTCCCCGCCCGCCGTGCCGCGCCCGAAGCGCCCGAGCGGGAGGAGAACGAGGACCGCGCCGCCCGGGTCGAGCGGGTCGCCTTCAGGCCGGGACGGCTCGGCATGGGCTACAACGAGGACGAGGTCGACGCCTTCCTCGACCGGATCGTGGCCACCCTGCGCGGCACCACCGACGCGCCTCTCACGCCCGGTGACGTGCGCGAGGCGAGGTTCGCCACGGTGATGCTGAGGCCGGGCTACGCGATCGCCGAGGTCGACGAGTTCCTCGACGAGCTCGCGGACGCCCTGGAGCCCCGTCCGGCCGGCGACGACGCCTTTCGCGATCCGTCAGCCGGCGACGACGCCTCTCGCGGTCTTTAGCGGCACGGGCTCTCCCGGCTCCGCCGGCCCGCGGCGCTACGGCGGAGGCGACGCTCCGCCGGCCCGCGGCGGCGCGGCGAGGCGACCGGACGCGGAGGTGCCGGAGTGTGCCCCGGGACCCGTCAGCGGGTGCCCCAGGAGTAGGTCTGTTTGTGAAGCTTGAGATAGACGAAGGTCTCGGTGGCGCGGACGGTGGGGATGGCCCGGATCTTGCCGAGGATCTCCAGGAGATGCTGGTCGCTCTCGCAGACGACCTCGACCATGATGTCCAGCGACCCGGCGGTCAGCACGACGTAGTCGATCTCCCTGATGGCCGACAGCTCGTCGGCGACCGTCTCCAGGTCGCCCTCGCACTTGATGCCGATCATGGCCTGGCGGGGGAAACCCAGGGTGAGCGGGTCGGTCACCGCGACGATCTGCATCACCCCCGCGTCGAGCAGGCGCTGCACCCGCTGGCGCACGGCGGCCTCGGAGAGCCCCACCGCCTTGCCGATCGCGGCGTACGGCTTGCGCCCGTCCGTCTGCAGTTGCTCGATGATCTGCTTGGAGATCTCGTCGAGGACGACGGGGCCGGGCCTGGCGTCGTTTTCGCGGCGAACCTTGGGCGGCGTCGTCATGGGCGCTCCCTGGCGTCATGTTGCGGGGCTGTTGCCGTCATGTTGCGGCTCCGATGCGACATGCTGTCAGTTCCGGCGCTTCTGTCAAGCGATTTCGTAGCAATTTGGTATCTTAACAACGAAATCCCTTGTCGTAAGGCTGTCGCTCTGTAAGAGTCGCGACAACTCAGCCCCGATCCTTAGGAGGCCGACGGTGACCACCCCGGTTGAGACCAGCGAATTCCCTCGCCTGCGGAACTACATCGGCGGCGAACTCGTGGAGGCCAGGAGCGACCGGTTCTCCGACGTCATTGATCCATGCACCGGCGAGATCTACCTTAAGGCCCCCGTCTCGGGTCCCGAGGACGTCGACGCGGCCTATGCCGCCGCCGCCGCCGCGTTCGAGTCGTGGAGCCGGGCCACCCCGGGCGAGCGCGCCAACCTCCTCCTCAAGGTGGCCGACGCGATCGACGCGCGGGCCGAGGAGCTGAACGAGGCCGAGTGCCGCAACACCGGCAAGCCGCGCGCCCGGATGGCCGAGGACGAGACCCCGATCGCCGCCGACCACTTCCGGTTCTTCGCGGGGGCCGCGCGCACGCTGGAGGGCCCGACGTCGGGCGAGTTCCTCGCCGACCACACCTCCGTGATCCGGCACGAGCCGATCGGCGTGGTGGGCCAGGTCACCCCCTGGAACTACCCGATGATGATGGCGGTCTGGAAGATCGCCCCGGCGCTCGCCGCAGGCAACACCGTGGTGCTCAAGCCCTCGGACACCACCCCCGTCTCCACGGTCAAGCTGGCCGAGATCCTCGGTGACGTCCTGCCGAAGGGCGTCTTCAACGTCGTCGTCGGCGACCGGGAGACCGGCGCGCTGGTCGTCGGCCACCCGACCGCGTCGATGGTCGCGATCACCGGTTCGGTCGGCGCGGGCATGGCCGTGGCCAGGAGCGCCGCCGACGACCTCAAGCGGGTGCACCTGGAGCTGGGCGGCAAGGCGCCCGTCGTCGTGTTCGACGACGTCAGGGACCTCAAGTCCGCCGCGGAGTCCATCGCCACCGCGGGCCTGTACAACGCCGGGCAGGACTGCACCGCGGCCTGCCGCGTGCTGGTCCACGAGGACGTCCACGACGAGTTCGTGGCCGCGCTCACCGAGGCGGCGGCGAACACCGTGACCGGCGACCTCTCCGACGAGGACGCCCTCTACGGCCCGCTCAACAACGCCGACCAGCTGGCCCGCGTCACCGGCTTCATCGACCGGGCCCCCGGCCACGCCAAGGTCCTGACCGGCGGGAACCGGATCGGCGACCGGGGCTACTTCTTCGCCCCCACCGTCGTCGACGGCCTCAAGCAGGACGACGAGATGGTGCAGAACGAGGTGTTCGGGCCGGTGATCACCGTCCAGACCTTCTCCGACGAGGCCGACGCGGTCGCCAAGGCCAACGGCGTCAGGTACGGCCTCTCCGGCTCGGTGTGGACCTCCGACCACGGCCGGGCGATGCGGGTGTCGAACCGTCTCGACTTCGGCGTGGTGTGGGTCAACACCCACATCCCGTTCGTCTCGGAGATGCCGCACGGAGGCTTCAAACACTCCGGCTACGGCAAGGATCTGTCCGTTTTCGGGTTGCACGACTACATGCGCGTCAAGCACGTCATGCACTACATCGGCGAATAGCCGCGAACAGAGGGATAAGCCTGGCATGACCGAAATCCAGGCGAGCACGGAGACGGCCGACACCGTCTCCCGCTCGCCCCACGTACCCGCAATCGAACTTGACGGGGTCGTCAAGGAGTACGTCTCCCACGGCGAGGTCGTCCAGGCGGTCAAGGGTGTCACCCTGTCGATCGCCGAGGGGGAGTTCTTCTCGCTCCTCGGCCCCTCGGGCTGCGGCAAGACCACCACCATGCGCATGATCGCCGGCTTCGAGGACCCCTCGCGCGGCAACGTGCGGCTGCACGGCCAGGACGTCACCGACGTCCCCCCCAACAAGCGCGACGTCAACATGGTCTTCCAGTCGTACGCCCTCTTCCCGCACATGAACGTCTGGGAGAACGTCGCGTTCGGCCTCCGGCGCAAGAAGGTGGCCGACGCCGAGATCAAGCGCCGGGTGGGGGAGATCCTGGAGATCGTCGATCTCACCGGGCGCGAGAAACGCCGCCCCCGGGAGATGTCCGGAGGCCAGCAGCAGCGGGTCGCCCTGGCCCGGGCCCTGGTCAACAACCCCCGCGCGCTCCTGCTGGACGAGCCGCTCGGCGCCCTCGACCTCAAGCTCCGCCAGGCCATGCAGATCGAGCTCAAGCGCATCCAGCGCGAGGTCGGCATCACCTTCGTGTACGTCACCCACGACCAGAGCGAGGCGCTCACGATGAGTGACCGCATCGCCGTCATGAACGACGGCCAGGTCGAGCAGCTCGGCACCCCCAGAGAGATCTACGAGCGGCCCGCGACCGCTTTCGTGGCCGGGTTCATCGGCACGTCCAACCTGCTCAGCGGCACTGTCGACCGCTTCCAGTCGGGCTTCGCGGTGCTTAAGCTGGGTGATGACGACCACGTCCTCGCCGAGGGCGGATCGTTCCGCGCCGGGGAACCGATCGCGATCACGGTGCGCCCGGAGAAGATCAGGATTACCACGGAGGAGCCCACCGGCGACCTCAGCGTCGTGCGAGGCACCGTCTCAGAGGTGGTCTATCTGGGGCTTTACACCAGTTACACGGTCTGCCTGGCCCACGGCGCAGAGGTGACCGTCTTCCAGCAGAACGCACTCGACAGCACGAGCACGGCGGAGCGTGGCGACGCCGTCTGGCTGTCGTGGCTGCCGCACCACTCGTACGCGATCGGAAGTTGAGCTCGACATGGACCCCCGCACGAACCCCGCCTTTCTGCGAGGCATGACGCAGAGCCGCTCCGTCACGCGCCGTGACGCCCTTCGCCTCGGCGGGCTGTCGGCCGCGGCCCTCGCCCTCGCCGCCTGCGGCGTGGAGGGCAAGAAGGTGGCGGCCGTCCCCCCCAGGGACGCCATCGCCGAATACTGGGGCTCCAAGAAGAAGAACGGCACGCTGCGCTTCGCCAACTGGCCGCTCTACATCGACAAGGACGGCAAGCGGTACCCCTCGCTGGAGCTGTTCACCGCCGACACCGGCATCCAGGTGTCCTACCAGGAGGCCATCCAGGACAACAGCACGTTCTTCGGCAAGGTCCAGCCGCTGCTCGCCGCCAGCAACGACATCGGCTACGACCTGATGGTCCTGACCAACGGCCTCCAGCTGAGCAAGGCCATCGCGCTGGGCTACCTCGTCCCCCTCGACCACTCCAAGCTGCCGAACTTCGCGGCCAACGCGAGCTCCGCGGTGAAGAACCCCACCTGGGACCCCAACAACGCCCACACGATCCCGTGGACGGTCGGCGTCACCGGCATCGCCTACAACCCCAAGTACGTGGACGAGGTCAAGAGCATCCAGGACCTCTGGAACCCCAAGTACAAGGGCAAGGTCGGCATGATGCTCGACACCCAGGAGGTCGCCAACTTCGGCATGTTCGCCCTGGGCATCGACCCCGACAAGTCGACCGAGGCCGACTGGAAGAAGGCCGGCGAGAAGCTCAAGGAGCAGCGCGACGCGGGGCTGGTGCGCAAGTACTACGAGAACGACTACGTCGACGCCCTCGCCAGGGGCGACGTCTGGATCACCATGGCCTGGTCGGGCGACATCTTCCAGCAGGTCGCCGAGGGCAAGGACCTGCGGTTCGTGGTGCCCGAGGAGGGCGGCACGATCTGGACCGACAACATGTGCATCCCGAAGACCGCGCAGAACCCGGTCGACGCGCTCACCCTGATGGACTACGTCTACCAGCCCAAGATCGCCACGATGCTGGTCGAGTACATCAACTACATCACGCCGGTCTCCTCCGCCAAGGACCTCGTCCTCGCCGACGCGGCCAAGGCCGAGGGCGACGAGAAGAAGGCGCTCGAGCAGATCGCCGAGAGTCCGCTGATCTTCCCCTCGGAGGCGGACATGGCCAAGCTGCGGTCGTACAAGACGCTCACCTCCGCGGAGGAGAAGATCTTCGAGGACATCTTCCAGCCGGTCACGCAGGGCTAGGCGGATGAGAGAGCGACTCGGACCGGAAGGGGTCGTCGGCCGGTGAAGCGCCTCGCCCCCTACCTGCTCATCCTGCCCGGCGGACTCTGGCTCGCGATCTTCCTGGTGGTGCCGATGGTCTTCATGGCCTCGGTCTCCACCCAGGAGGGCAACGTGGTCGACGGATTCGTCCAGACGTTCAACCTCTCGGTGTACGGCGACGCCCTGGCGCAGTACCAGACGCAGTTCCTGCGCTCGGCGGGGTACGGCCTGGCCGCGACCGTGATCTCCATCGCGCTGGCCTACCCGATGGCCTACTGGATCGCCTTCAAGGGCGGCAGCCGCAAGTCCACCTACCTGCTGCTGGTGCTGCTGCCGTTCTTCGTCTCGTTCGTGCTGCGCACGGTGTCGTGGAAGTTCATGCTCGCCGACGACGGCATGCTGCTGGGGCCGCTGAAGTCGGCCGGGCTGCTGCCCGACGACTTCCACGTGCTGCAGACGACGTCCGCGGTGATCGGCGGGCTGGTCTACAACTACCTGCCGTTCATGATCCTGCCGATCTACGTCGCGCTGGAGCGGGTGGACCCCAAGGTGGTCGAGGCCGCCCAGGACCTCTACGCGGCGAGGCGCGAGGCGTTCACCAGGATCGTGCTGCCGCTCTCGCTGCCGGGCGTGTTCGCCGGGGTGCTGATGACGTTCGTCCCGATGACCGCCGACTACGTCAACGCGGGCATCCTCGGCGGCCCGGAGAACACGATGATCGGCAACATCATCCAGACCGAGTATCTGGTCAACAACGACTACCCGACCGCCGCCGCGCTGTCGTTCACGCTGATGGCGGCGATGCTGGTCGGCATCTTCGCCTACGCCAAGGCGCTCGGCACGGAGAACGTCCTGGAGGCGGCGGCCCGATGAGCGGCACCATCGACGTCACGGAGGCCCCGGCGGCGGACGCGCCCGCCGGGCGGAGGTCCCCGCGGGGACGGAGGCGGCTGGGCGACCGGCTGCTCTTCGGCTACGTGTGGCTGATCCTGATCTGGCTGTTCCTGCCGATCGCCGTCATGATCGTGTTCGGCTTCAACGACACCCAGAGCAAGTCGAACGTGACCTGGCAGGGCTTCACCCTCCAGTGGTGGGGACGCCTGGACGAGTATCCCGAACTGCTCAAAGCGGTGCGCAACTCCATCTCCATCGCCCTGCTCTCCACGGTGATCACGACGCTGCTCGGCACGCTCATGGGCCTGGCCCTGGGCCGCTACCGGTTCCGCGGGCAGGGCGCCACCAACCTGGTGATGTTCGCCGCGATCGCCTCGCCCGAGCTGGTCATGGGCGCCTCGCTGCTGTCGCTGTTCATCAGCGTCGGCGTGCAGACCGGCTTCGCGACCGTGGTCGTCGCGCACGTGCTGTTCTCGCTGTCCTTCGTGGCGATCACCGTGCGGGCCCGGGTGATCGGGCTCGACCGGTCGATCGAGGAGGCGGCGCGCGACCTCGGCGCGTCCACCTGGATCACGTTCTGGCGGATCACCTTCCCGATGATCCTGCCCGGCGTCGTCTCTGGCGCGCTGCTGGCCTTCGCCCTGTCCATCGACGACTTCGTGATCACCCAGTTCACCAGCGGCGCCGTCCAGACGTTCCCGCTGTGGATCTGGGGCGCCACCCGTATCGGGGTGCCGCCTCAGGTGAACGTCATCGGAACGCTTATATTCGCGGTAGGCGTCGCCATCGCCGTGGTCAACACGGTCACCGCGCGCCGCCGCACCTAGCCTTCGCCGAGCCCCGTGCCCTCACCGGGTGGCACGGGGCTTCGGTGTACCCGGGCTCCCGGATCTCCGGGTCCCGGGTTCCCGGCGGCGAGGGCCGCGGCGGACAATATCCCGGCGGAGAACAGATTCCCGGCAGAGAACAGGGAGGCGAGATCGGACCCAGGCGGGGGGAACCCGCGCGTGATCTCCATGACCACGCGATACACACAAAGACAACCTGACTCACGTAGGGAAGTGAGATTTGTGGATCCGCTGAAGGCTCTTGCTGACGCGGAGCGCAAGCCGTACTGGCTCGACAGTCCGGCGAAACCCGAGCCGCTGGCGCGGCTCTTCGGCGAGACCACCGCCGACCTGGCGGTGGTCGGCGGCGGCTTCTCGGGGCTCTGGACCGCCCTGATGGCCAAGGAACGCGACCCCTCGCTCGACGTCGTCCTCCTCGAGGGGCGCAGGGTCGGCTGGGCGGCGTCCGGCCGCAACGGCGGCTTCGCGATGGCCACGCTGACCCACGGCATCGCCAACGGGCTGGAGCGCTGGCCCGAGGAGATCTCCACGCTCGAACGCCTCGGTCTCGACAACCTCGACGAGATCGGCGAGGCGGTCGCCGGATACGGCATCGACTGCGGCTACGAGCGCACCGGCGAGCTGCACGTGGCCACCGAGCCATGGCAGCTGGAGGAGATGAACCGCAACGTCGGCGTCGCCCGCGACCTGGGCGCCCGCTTCGACGTCCTCGACGAGGAACAGGTGCGGGCGGAGGTGAACTCGCCCACGTACATCGGAGGCCACTGGGAGCGCGACGGCTGCGCCATGCTCGACCCCGCCCGGCTGGCCTGGGGGCTCCGGCAGGCCTGCCTCTCGCTGGGCGTGCGCATCCACGAGCGCACGCCGGTACGCACCATGAGGGACACCCCGACGAGCCTGGACCTGATCACCCCGCACGGCAGCGTCAGGGCGCGCAAGGTGGCGCTCGGCACCGGCGTGTTCCAGCCGCTGCTGCGGCGGCTGAGACACTTCCTGGTGCCGGTCTACGACTACGCCCTGATGACCGAGCCGCTCTCGGCCGGCCAGCTGGCCTCGGTGGGCTGGCACAACCGGCAGGGGGTCGGGGACGCGGCCAACCAGTTCCACTACTACCGGCTGACCGAGGACAACCGGATCCTCTGGGGCGGTTACGACGCGGTCTACTACAACGGCGGCATGATCAAGCCCGAGTACGAGCAGCGCGACGAGACCTTCGTCAAGCTGGCGGAACACTTCTCCACCACGTTCCCCCAGCTGTCCGGGCTGCGCTTCACCCACAGGTGGGGCGGCGTGATCGACACCTGCAGCCGGTTCAGCGCCTTCTACGGCCGGTCTCACGGCGGGCGCCTCGCCTATGCCGCCGGGTACACCGGCATGGGCGTCGGCGCGACCCGGTTCGGGGCGAACGTCATGCTCGACCTGCTCGCCGGAGAGCGGACCGAGCGGACCGAGCTGCGGATGGTCAAGGAGAAGCCCGTCCCGTTCCCGCCCGAGCCGGTCCGCTCGGCCGGGATCCAGATGACCCGCTGGTCGATCGCCCAGGCCGACCTGCACCAGGGGCGCCGCAACCTCTGGCTGCGGACCCTGGACCGGATGGGTCTCGGCTTCGACTCCTGAGGTTTCCGAGGTCCCTGAGGTTCCCAAGGGCCGTCCCCGCTCCCGCTCCGGGCTCAGGCCGGTCGGGCGGGGGCGGGGACGGCCATGGGACGGCGAAGGACGATCAGGGACGACGGGGGGACGGCATGGGACGGGCCGGAGAACGGCCGGGGCCGGGTCCGGGACCGGCGGGGGGACGCCGTTGGCTTCCGCCGCGCGGGCCGTACAGACTTGGAGCATGTCCGAAAAGGTGAAGTTCACCGCCGGAGGGATCACCCTCGTCGGCGACCTGCGGATTCCGGCGGCGCCGGGCCCGCATCCCGCCCTGGTCCTCACGGGCCCGTTCACCGGCACCCGCGACCAGGTCACCGGCCTGTACGCCGCCCGGCTGGCCGAGGCGGGATACGCGACGCTGGCCTTCGACCACCGCAACTGGGGAGAGTCGGGCGGGGAGCCGCGCAACCACGAGGACGCCCAGGGCAAGCTGGAGGACCTGCGGGCCGCGGTCTCGCTGCTGCGTTCGCGTCCCGAGGTGGACGGCGACAGGATCGGCGCGGTCGGGATCTGCCTCGGCGGGGGCTACGCGCTCAAGTTCAGCGCGTTCGACCCCCGGGTGAAGGCGTTCGCGGGCATCGCGGGGGCCTACAACAACCCCTACGGCATGCGCGCCGGGATGTCCCCCTCCGGGTACCAGGAGGCGCTGGCCTCGTTCACAGCGGTGCTGGAGCGCCAGGACAGGGGTGGTGAGGTGGAGTACCTGCCCGCGGTGGCCGAGGAGGGGGAGGCGGCGATGCCGGGCGACGAGCCGTTCGCCTACTACGGCACCTCCAGGGGCGCCTCGGAGCACTGGCGCAACGAGGTCACCCGTGCCTCCGTCCGCGAGCTGATCACCATGGACAACATGACGGGCGCCGACTTCCTGTCGCCCAAGCCCGGCCTGATCGTGCACGGCGTGGTCGACCGTTTCTGCTCGCCCGAGGGGGCCGAGGAGGCGTACCGGCGGATGGACGAGCCCAAGAGGCTCGTCTGGCTGGACGCCAGGCTGCACATCGACCTCTACGACGCCGAACCGCACGTCACCCGGGCGGTCGAGGCGGCCGCCACGTTCTTCGGCGAGCACCTCTGAACGCGATGTACGTCCTCGGGCTGGACGTCGGCGGGACCTCCTCGCGGGCCCTCCTGCTCGACGCCTCGGGGCGGCGGGCCGGGTACGGGAAGGCGCCGGGCGGCAATCCCGCGGCCCACGGCAACGCCGTCGCGGTGGCCAACATCGGCCTGGCGCTGGAGATCGCCCTGCGCGGGATCGACCCGGGCCTGGTGGCCGGGGCGGTGATCGGGCTGGCGGGCGGCGGGGCGCTGGACCGCCTGGTGTTCGACCCCATGTGGGCCGCCGCCGGCCTGCGCGTCCCGCCCCGGCTCACCGGCGACCTGGGCATCGCCTTCGCCGCCGGTACGGCGGAACCGCGCGGCACCGCGCTCATCGCCGGGACCGGGGCCATCGCCGCCAGGATCGAGGACGGCGAGCCGGTGATGATCGCCGACGGGCTCGGCTGGCTGCTGGGCGACCAGGGCTCCGGGTTCTGGCTGGGCAGGGAGGCGGCCGCCGCCGCCGCCCACGCCCTCAGCCGGGGGGACGCGGGCGGCAGGCTCACCCGCCTCGTCACCGACGCGCTCCTGGAGGACGACGTCTCGGGGCCGGTGGTCGCCGAGATGGGAGAGGGCGGCGCGGGCACGATGGAGGAGACGCGGGCACTGGCGATCAGACTGGTGGTCCGCGCGCAGTCGCGGCCCCCGCTGGAGCTGGCCCGGCTCGCCCCGCTCGTCAGCCGGGCGGCGGCGGAGGGGGACCCGGCCGCCCTGGAGATCGTGTCCACCGCGGCCCGGCTGCTCTGCGAGACGGTGGCCGAGGTCCGCCGGTCGGGCGAGACGAGCCCGATCGTGCTGGCCGGGAGCGTGCTGACCAGTGAAGGACCGGTCGCCTCCGCCGTACGGGAGAGGCTGGGTCCCTCGACGGTCCTGGCGGGCGACGGCGCGGCGGCGGCGGCGTGGCTGGCCGGCCGGAAGGCGTTCGGCTGGGACCCGGCGACCGCCGCCCGGCTGCACGCCCGCGTCGTCTCCGGAGGCTGACCGGGTTTCCTCTCCACGGTCCGGCGGGCCGGAACCCGGTCCGGGTACACACATCGATGTACGTCCCGGATGGGCCTGCGCGACGATGTCCGCGGGCCCGCCGGGCGGGATCGTGGAAGGCGTGACAAGTCGCCGCGTAGAAGTGCTCGACCTGCTCAGGGGCATCGCCGTCGTCGGCACCCTGGGCACGAACATCTGGATCTTCACCGACCCCGGCGGCCCCGCCGACGTCATGGGGGCGCTGGGCGGTCCGGGAACCGTGGAGACCCTCCTCCGCTCCCTCACCAACGGCAAGTTCCTCGCGCTGCTCACCCTGCTCTTCGGGGTCGGGCTCGAACTCCAGTACCGCTCGGCCGCCCGCCGTGGCGTGCCGTGGCCCGGCTGGTACCTGTGGCGGGCCGGGCTGCTGTTCGTCGAGGGCCTGATCCACTACCTGCTGATCTTCGAGTTCGACGTGCTGATGGGCTACGCGCTGACCTCGATCATCGTGGCGTACCTGATCGGCAGGAGCGACCGCGTGGTCAAGGTATGGATGATCACCGTTGGGACGGTGTTCGCCGCGCTGATCGGCCTGCTCACCGCCGGCATGCTCGCCGCCCCGGCGAGCACGGGCGGCGGGCCGGAGTCGTCCACGCTCTTCACCGACGGCACCTACCCGCAGCAGGTCGCCGCCCGGATCGAGATGATCGGTCTCTACCGGATCGAGATCGTCCTCATCGTCCCGATGGGCATCGTGCTGTTCCTGCTCGGCTCCCGGCTGATGCGCGCCGGGGTGTTCGAGGACTCGGAGCGGGGCGCCACGCTGCGCCGGAGGCTCATGGTCGCCGGACTCGCCGTGGCCCTGCCGCTGAACCTGGTCACCGCCTTCGCCGGCCCCGGCTGGTTCCTGGTGGACCGCTACCTGCTGCCCCCGCTGGTGGCGCTGGGCCTGCTCGGCCTCGTCGCGACCCTCGCGCGGCGGGCGACCGGCGCCCCCGGGGTGCTGAGGCGAGGGCTGAACAACGTC
Source organism: Streptosporangium sp. G12 (assembly GCF_052983175.1). Taxonomy (NCBI): domain Bacteria; kingdom Bacillati; phylum Actinomycetota; class Actinomycetes; order Streptosporangiales; family Streptosporangiaceae; genus Streptosporangium; species Streptosporangium sp. G12. Next base: position 47,844 of record NZ_JBRIQO010000041.1, read on the forward strand.
GGCCGTACCGCCCTGAGCTCCTACATCTTCCAGAACCTGGTCGCGTCGGCGCTCTGCTACGGGTGGGGACTCGGCCTGGCCGCGTCGCTCGACGACCTGCGGCCGTGGTGGGTACCGGCGGCCTGGGCGGGCATCTGCGCGCTCTTCATGACGCTGTCCACGCTGTGGCTGCGGCGCTTCGAACGAGGCCCCGTCGAGACGCTCTGGCAGTGGGCGTACCTGGCGCCACAGGGACGCTCGAAGAACCCTGATAAAATAGTAGAAGATTCCATAAAACGTTAGGGCAGGGTTTGTCGCGAAGGGTCGCCGGTACGGTCGCGGCCCTTCTGCTGTCCCTGATCGCCCTCGTGTACGCCCCGCTGCCGGGGCCCGACCATCACCCTGCCGTCCCCGGCGCCGCGATCACGCTGGCCAGCGGGGTCGGCTTCGCTCCCGCGACCCCTCACGCGCCGGCCTGCGACCTGTGCCCGCCCGGCCCCGGCCTCGCGCCGCCCGGCCGGTCGGTGAGGGTCGCGCCCCTGCCCGCCTGGCCGGTCCCGGCCACGCACACCCTGTACGACGAGAGCTCTCCCCGAGCGCCTCCGTCAAGCGATCAGCAGAGGTTCCTGCCCGAGATCGTTTGACGGAGGTTTTTTCATGTTCCACGAATGTGTGTCCGCCATGCCCGCGATCGTCTCGGGGGGAGGGCCGAATGGCACTGGGTGACGCTCTCGTCGCGCTCGGCGGCTCCTTCCTCGCCGCCGGGATCATCGCCAGGCTCGGCACCCGGATAGGGCTGCCGACCATCCCCCTGTTCATGCTGGCGGGCATCGTCTTCGGCCCGCACACGCCCGGTCTCGCCCTCGTGGAGAATCCGGCGGACCTGAAGGTCGTCGCCGCGCTCGGCCTGATCTTCCTGTTGTTCCACCTCGGCCTGGAGTTCTCCCTCGACGACCTGGTGTCGGGAGGCAGGCGCCTGGTGCCGGCCGGGGTCGGCTACATCGTGCTCAACGTCGGCGGCGGCCTGGCCTTCGGGTTCGCCGTGGGCTGGGGGACCAGGGAGGCCATGGTCCTGGCCGGGGTGATCGGCATCTCCTCCTCGGGATCATCGTCGTCGAGGACGTCTTCCTCGCGCTCTACCTCGCCGTGCTGCAGCCGGTCCTCAGCGGAGCCGACGCCATCGGCGCCTTCATGATCGGTCTCATCCTGAGCTCCAGCAGGGCCGCCCCGCGCATCCGGCAGCTCGTCCATCCGCTCAGGGACGCCTTCGCCGCGCTGTTCTTCTTCGCCTTCGGCCTGTCCATCGAGCCGGGGGACATGTTGTCGGTGGCCTGGCCCGTCACGATCGCGGTGCTGGTCACGGTGGTGCTCAACGTCGTGGCCGGGGTGCTGGCGGCGAGGCTCAACGCGTTCGGCCGGCCGGAGGCGGTCAACATCTCGCTGACCGTGCTCTCGCGCGGCGAGTTCGCCCTGGTCCTGGCCACCATGGCGCTGGCCGCGGGGCTGGACGGCAGGCTCGCCCCGTTCATCGCCGGGTACGTGCTCGTCCTCGCCCTGCTGGGCCCGCTGGTCGCGAGCCGCTCCGAGCAGATCGCCCGGCTGCTCCCCGGAGGGCGGCGCGACGCCGAGGCGGCGGATTCGGCCGGGGCCGGGGACCGGCAGCCGGTTCCCTGGGACAGGCCCGCTAGGAGGCCGCCGAGGTTCCCGCTCCGGTGGCCTCCCCGGCGAGAGCCCGCCGGCCGCGCCGCCGCAGGATCACCACCGCTCCCGCCGCCGCCACGACCAGCACGCCCGCCCCGGCGAGCCACGGCCACGGAACGGTCGTGCCGGCACCGGCCGCGAAGGAGGTGTCCCACAGCCTCACTGTCTTGTCGTCGCCACCGGTGGCGAGGATCTTCCCGTCGGGAGCGAAGGCGGCCGACCAGACCGGACCCGCGTGGCCGGTGAGCGGGTCGCCGATCGGCCGCCGGGTCGCCAGGTCCCACAGCCGGACGACGGAACCGGTGCCCACGGCCAGGGTTGCGCCGTTCGGGCTGAGCGCGACGGTGTGGATCTCGTCCGGATGGCCGGTGAGAGGGGCGCCGATCGGCCGGCGGGTCGCGACGTCCCACAGGATCACCGTCCTGTCGCGGCCGCCGGTGGCGAGGGTCCTGCCGTCGGGACCGAAGACGACCGACCGCACCAGATCGGTGTGGCCGGTGAGGGGGGCGCCGATCGGCCGGCGGGTCGCGACGTCCCACAGGATCACCGTCGCGTCGTCGCCGGCGGTGGCGAGGGTCCTGCCGTCGGGGCTGAAGGCGACCGACTGCACCCAGTCGGTGTGGCCGGTGAGGGGGTCGCCGGTCGGCTGCCGGGTCGCGACGTCCCACAGGATCACCGTCTTGTCGGCGCCGGCGGTGGCGAGGGTCCTGCCGTCGGGGCTGAAGGCGACCGACCGTATCCAGTCGGTGTGGCCGGTGAGGGGGTCGCCGGCCGGCTGCCGGGTCCGTGTGTCCCACAGGATCACCGTGTGGTCGCCGGAGTCGGTTCCCTCGCCGTTGTTGCCGCCACTGGCCAGGAGCCCGCCGTCCGGGCTGAACGCCATCGCCTCCACCGCCCTGGTGTGGCCTTTCATCGGGTCGCCGACCGGCCGCCGGGTCCGCGCGTCCCACACGATCACCGCGCCGTCGCCGTCGCCGCCTGCCAGCGTTCCGCCGTCGGGGCTGAACGCCACGACGTTCACCCTCTCGGTGTGCCCCCTGAGCTGGGCGACGCCGGTTGTTCTCGCGGGGTCCGGCGCGGGCCGGAACAGGTAGGCCGCGGTGGCGGCGGTGACCAGGATCGCCGCGGCCACCGCGATCGCGGGGCGGAGCCCGCGCCGGGGGGTACGCGCCGGGACCCGCGCGGGCTCGGTGGCGGCCGGAGAGGTGGTGGGGGGCGGGGCGCTGGGGGACATAGGGGACACGGCGGACACTGCGGTGAACGGCAGGGTGACGGGCCGTACCTCCTCCTGGCGCGCGGTGGCGTACGCCTCGGCCGGTGAAGGAGACGGGGGAGGAGCGGGTGCGGGGGGAGCGGCGCGGTCGGCGATCCGGGTGTCGCCGTCGTCCGGTCCCGGCCCGGCCGAGGATTCGTCTCCCGGCCCGGCGGAGGGTTCACCGGATGCCGGCCCGGCGGCGATCCCGGCGAGCGCGGCTGCGGCCTGGGAGCCGGTGAGGCGTAGGGCGGGGTCCTTGCGCAGCAGCCCTTCCAGAACGGGCGCCAGAGGACCGGCGTGCACGGGCGGGACGGGCGGCCGGGTGGCGATCGAGACGTAGATCGACGCGTGCGTCGTGCCGCTGAACGGACGGTGGCCCTCGACCGCGGCGTACAGGGTGGCGCCCAGCGACCACAGGTCCGACGCCGCGGTGGCGGGGTGGCCGTTGATCTGCTCGGGAGAGATGAAGGCCGGGGTACCCAGGGTGACGCCGGCGCCGGTGAGGGTGACGTCTCCCTCGACGGCGGCGATCCCGAAGTCGGTCAGCACGACCCGCTCGCCTTCGAGCAGGACGTTGGCGGGTTTGATGTCGCGATGGGTGATCCCGGCGGCGTGTGCGACCGTCAGCGCCGCGAGAATCTGCCCGCCGATCGCCGCCACCCGCTGGGGCGGCAGGCGCCCCCGGGTTCTCAGCACCTCGTCCAATGAGGGCCCGTCGACGATCTCTGTCACGATCCACGGGCGGCCGTCGGCCTCGACGACATGGTCGTGAACGGTGATGATCGCCGGATGTTTCAACTGCGCCGCGGCGCGGGCCTCACGCTGCATCCGCTTGTAGAGCGTCTCGCGCGCGGAAACGTCCAGATGATCGGGGAGGATGAGTTCCTTGACCGCCACCTGGCGGTGCAGGCTCTCGTCCCGCGCCCGCCACACCGTGCCCATCCCGCCGCGGCCCAGCACGTTCATCAGCCGGTATCGCCCGGCGACCAGCCTGCCCGCGTCGTTCGCCACGATAAGACCTTAACGACGGCATGGTGTGATAAGCCGTAAAGGGGAACTGATCGTAACCGTGATGATGCCGAGCGTGGGCCGTCCGATCGGCGCGGCCGTCACGTGAATTCTCGAGAACCCCCGGGGTGACCTCGGGAGATTCCGGCCTCCTAGCCGTCTGCGGCGGTGCGGCGTCCGATGATGGGGCGCAGCACGTCCAGCACCGTCGCGTCCTCGATGGTCGAGGGGGCGGGCTCGTCGGAGCCCTCCGCGATACCGCGCATGGTCTTGCGCAGGATCTTCCCCGACCGGGTCTTCGGCAGGGCCGGGACCACGTCCACCTGCCGGAAGGCCGCCACGGCGCCCACCTGCTCGCGGACGGCCAGGACCAGCTCGGCCCGCAGGGTCTCCAGGTCGATCTCCGACCCGCTCTTCAGCACCACGAAACCGCGCGGCACCTGCCCCTTAAGCTCGTCGGCGACCCCGATGACCGCGCACTCGGCCACCGCCGGATGCGCGGCGAGCACCGCCTCCATGGACCCGGTCGACAGCCGGTGCCCGGCCACGTTGATCACGTCGTCGGTGCGGCCCATCACGAACAGGTAGCCGTCCTCGTCGAGGTGGCCGCCGTCGCCGGTCAGGTAGTGGCCGGGGAAGGCCGACAGGTAGGACTTCACGTAGCGCTCGTCGTCCTGCCAGAGGGTGGGAAGGGTGCCCGGCGGGAGCGGGAGCCGGATGCAGATCGCCCCCTCCTCTCCCGGGGCGCACTCGTCGCCGGAGGGCCTCAGCACGCGCACGTCGTACCCGGGGACGGGCACGGTGGGGGAGCCGGGCTTGACCGGCATGGGCTCCAGTCCGCGCAGGTTGGCGGCGACGGGCCAGCCGGTCTCGGTCTGCCACCAGTGGTCGACGACCGGCACGCCCAGCCTGTCCGCCGCCCAGTGGTAGGTGTCGGGGTCGAGACGCTCACCGGCGAGGAACAGCGTCCGCAGCGACGAGATGTCGTACCCGCCGAGCAGGGCCGCCTCCGGGTCGGCCTTCCTGATGGCGCGGAACGCGGTCGGCGCCGTGAACAGCGCGTTCACCCGGTGCTCGGCGATCACCCGCCAGAACGCGCCCGCGTCGGGGGTGCCGACCGGCTTGCCCTCGTACAGCACGGTCGTGGCGCCGCGCAGCAGCGGCCCGTACACGATGTAGGAGTGCCCGACGACCCAGCCGACGTCGGAGGCCGCCCAGAACACCTCGCCCGGCGCGATGTCGTAGACGTTGGCCATGCTCCACAGCAGCGCCACCGCGTGCCCGCCGTTGTCGCGCACGACGCCCTTCGGCAGGCCGGTCGTGCCGCTGGTGTAGAGGATGTAGAGCGGGTCGGTCGCCCGCACCGGCACGCATTCGGCCGGTTCGGCCTTCGCGCTCGCCCAGTCGACGTCCCGCCCCTCCACCAGCTCGGCGGGGGCCTGCTCGCGCTGCAGGATCACGCAGTGCGCGGGCGCGTGCGCGGCCAGCCCCAGCGCGGCGTCGAGCATCGGCTTGTACGGCACCACGCGCGAGGGCTCGATCCCGCAGGAGGCCGACACGACCACCTTGGGGCGCGCGTCGTCGATCCTGGCCGCCAGCTCCCTGGGCGCGAACCCGCCGAACACCACCGAGTGCACCGCCCCCAGCCGCGCGCACGCCAGCATGGCGATCACCGCCTCGGGCACCATCGGCATGTAGACCACCACCCGGTCGCCCTGCTCCACCCCGAGCGAGCGCAGCACGCCGGCGAACCTGGCGACCTCGTCGCGCAGCTCGGCGTAGGTGTAGCGCCTGCCGGTGCCCGTCACCGGGCTGTCGTGGACCAGCGCGAGCCGGTCGCCGTGACCTGCCTCGACGTGCCGGTCCAGCGCGTTGTGGCAGGTGTTCAGCTCCCCGTCGGGAAACCACCGGTAGAAGGGCGGCGCCCCCGCGTCCAGCACCTCGCGCGGCGGCCTGCTCCAGGTGACCGCCTCGGCGGCCTCGGCCCAGAAGTCCTCGGGATCGGCGATGCTGCGGGCGAAGGCGTCAGCGTACGACATCAGGCCATCATGCTCTTTCCCGGACTCCCGGGTCGAGGCCCCTCTCCGGAGCGGGCATCGATCCATAAGCACACGACAGCAGGACCTCACCCACCTCTCCGTGACCGTGTTGACGCGCGGTATGCGGACGCCGGTGAGCACCGTATGGATGCCGGCCTCGGCCGGGATCTCGTCCATGAGTTCCGGGCAATTCCCGTCCCGCTCTTGGATCAGGTGGCGCGCTCGGCAGCCCGCGTCCTCCGGATCCGTCTTAAGAATTTCCCAGATGGCAGAGGGCGCGACCTTGATACCGAGGATGGCCGGTTCGCCGTGCACGCGCCGGTGACCCCATGACGGATTCTCTTCAACCAGCCGTAGAACGAGAGCACGGACAGAGCGCGCAGCGGGCGGCCTTCCGGGCCGCTTCTTCCGGCATATGCGAGCACGGCGCTTCATGACCGGACCGCGGTGCCGGCGCCCTGGATGACAAGCCTGGGTGTGGGTGGAGCGACGGGGCTGGACCTATGATTTCGACGCATGTGGATGCGTTGGTCGGCTGCCGTGATTTTCGTGTTGTTTCCGACGGTGTCGGCGTATTTCGGGGGAGCACTTATCTCGATTACCGGGCTGTTTTATTATGACATGTCCGTGCGTGATGGGATCGGGATATTCGCGCTGGCGCAAGGACTCGGCGTCGGGTACCTGAACCCGGCGGTCTTCGATGTGGCGGTGGCGGTGCTGCGCGTGGAAATTTTCACGATCGGTTTCGCGGTGCCGGCGGTTCTGGTTGTCGCGGCGTTGCTGTGGCGGGAACGTCGCTTCACCAGGCTCGTGGTCTGGCTGCTGGTCGTCCTTTCAGTGGCGAATCTCGGCGCCAACCTGGTTGCCCTTTTCTCGGATCTGTCGGTGTGCCCGCCGTTGGGTGACCATGACTCCGCCTGCTACCGGGGCGCCGGGGCGACACCGTTCTTCCTCTACGCCCCGGCCTACGCCCTCGCCGCCTACCTGCTGGCGGCCCTCACCACTGCCAAGGCCGGCGCTGACGCCACACGACCATCCGTCCCGTGATCCCCCTGGACCACACCGATCCTGGCAGGACCTCCCTCGGCCGGGCCGTTGTCCGGTCGCCGACCAGCTCGCCAGGCACGGTCGGCATGGAAGATCACGGATGTCAAGATTTTAATAAAGAATCTTAACCGAATGGCTGGCCGGGCAGGGCATGCCCGACCCGGAGTGCGGTCTCCGGTGGACTCACATGGTGGACGCGTCCATGGTCGAGTTCGGCGACGGCGAACCCGAGTACTTCACCGAGGTCCGCCTGACACCCGCGCTACGGGCCACGCCCACCGGCGACGAGCTGATCGACGAGGTGCTGCTGCGGCAGCCGTTCGACTGGTCGGGCGAGGGCCTGGGCAGCGGGATCGACGGGTGGTCGGCCATGCTGCCCTCGCACCGCGAGGTGGTGGTCGTGAACATGCTGCCGTTCGTGCTCCGCGGCCGCTGGTACGCGAGCGTGACCCCGGCGGAACTGTCCCGCCTGGCCGCCTGCGACGGCCCCGTGAGCGAGGCGACGGCGGTGATCATCGCCTTCCTGCTGGGGAGCGGCGTGCCCAGGACGATCCCGGTGGTGCTGCGGATGGCGGCCAGGGGCGACCTGCCCGCCGAGACGATCGGCCGCCAGCTCGCGTTGGTGCTGCGCCGCACCTGGCTGGAGACCCGCCCCGCCATCGCGGCCCTGACCGAGCTGGCCGACGCCGGCGGCCACCACGAGGTGTGGCGCATCCTGCGGGCTCTGCTGCCCGGGATGTTGCCGGGCGAGGGGCGGCGCATCACCGTGACCCACACCGAACTCGTCGCCTTCGCCACCGACGTGGCACGCTGGACCGGCGCGCGCGGGGAGATCCCGGTCGTCGCCGAGTTCGCGCGCAGCCGCCGGACGATCCGCTTCGTCCACGAGTGCAAGCGCCTTCACGCCCAGCTCACCGGTGCCACGGCATGAGGACGGCGTGTCGGGCGAGGTCACGCCGTCCTCGCCCGACACGCCGGTCCGGCTGGGGGATCAGGTGATTCCGCTCGGTTCGGCGGGGGCGGTGTAGCGGGCCTCGATGAGCTCGCGTACCCGTTTCCTGGCGTCGTCGACGGAGTCGCCGGGATCCTGCTCGACCTCGGCCACCTCGGCCGACAGCTCCTCGTCCTTGACGCTGTCCGCCAGCCAGCGCGAGTAGTCGCCCCGGCGCAGGTGGTAGGTCCACGTCTCCTCGTCGACGCCGTCGGCGATGCGGCAGAACGCGGTCAGGTTGCCGGCCCGCAGGTTCAGCACGTTCTCGGGGCCGCGGAAGTAGAAGCTGGCGTCCTCCCCGAGCTCGCCGGCCGCGTACTTGCGGCGGTGCCTCTGGCGTTCCTCCTCCGGCGGGGCCAGCCTCACCCTGACCGGCTCGCCGCCGAGCCGCCAGAACAGCAGTTCCCCGGTCGGCAGGTCGGGAAGATCCCGGCCGGGAGCGTCGTGGCCGGTGGCGGCGGCGAACGCGCCCAGGACGCCCCCGGGCTCGTCCCCGACCGCGACGACCGTGTCGAGGGTCTGGACGACCGCCTCGCTGACCGCCTCGGGATGCACGGTGACCAGCAGGATCCCGCCTATCTCGCGCAGCATCCCCACCGACCGCAGCTTGAACCCGTCGGGCATCATGTGGTGGGCCTCGTCGACCACCAGCCAGTGCGGGTGCCCGGAGCCGGCCGGCAGTGCCGACAGGCGGGGCAGGAAGTCCTGGAAGAAACCGGGCCGGTCGTCGAGGGGTACGCCCAGCAGGTTGACCACGACGCTCTGCTCGGGGTCCTGCAGCACCTGGAGGATCTCCTCCTGGGTGGGCGCGCGCCGGACGTCGCCGAGCACGGACGCGCCCTCGACCCCGTCGGTGTAGTCGCCCTCGGGGTCGATCAGGCAGAACTGGTAGCCCGCCCTGGTGATCCGCTCCAGCAGCGCGGCGGTGACGGTGGACTTGCCGCTGTGCGAGGGCCCGGCGACCAGCATGCGCACGCCGTGCGGCGGGAACCGTACCTCTCCGCCGTCGTCGGTGCCCAGCAGCAGGTGGTGGCGCGTCACGTCCACGTCGGCCAGGTCGGTCTCCACGATCCGGTCGATCAACTCGACGACCCCGGCGCCGCGCTCCCGTTCGGTCACCAGGTCACACCGTTCCTTGACGGCGGGGAGCGCGTTGGCCACCGCCACCGCGCACTCGCAGGCGGCCAGGAACGCGTGGTCGTTCTCGGCGTCGCCCACGCCGACCACGCCGTGGGCCGACATCTCCAGCTCGGCCAGGGCCGCGGCCAGGCCGGTGGCCTTGTTGACACCCGAGGGCAGGACCATCACCGCGCCCTTGTTGAAGATGACCTGCATCTCCAGCCCGAGCTCGCGGATGGCGGTGAGAACGGTCTCGGCGTGGGGTTCCAAGGTGGAGACGATCGCCGAACCGACACTGAGCGGCTCCACGCCCAGCTCGCGCAGCCGCTCGACGAAGGCCTCGGGCGGCGCCTCCGCGAGGGTCGAGCTCTCCTGTTCGCCGGGACGGTGGAGCACGGCCCCGTTCTCGGCGACGACCAGGTCGAACAGGTCCAGTCGCTCGAAGTCCCGGGTGAGCGAGTCGACCTCCCTGCCGGTGACCATCACCAGCCGCCGCCCCGATCGGGCGAGGCGTTCGAGCGCGTCCAGGGTGTCGTCGTCGACGTGGCCCTCGGCGGCCAGCGTTCCGTCGTAGTCACAGGCCAGAACGTGATAGCGCATGCCGGGCCACTTACCCCGCCCCAGGGAGGGAAACGGGGTCCGAGGTGAACTTCTCCTGGCAGGAGGATGTTCCGGTGGCGGAACGAGATCCCTGACACGCCTGGCGTGAGCCGGATCCGGTCGGCTCGCGTGCCGGAGGAGGCGCCCACCGGCGTGCTCGATGACGGCGCACACGATCGTCATGGGATGGGCCGGGGGCACGGTGATCCTCCGGCCCGCGGGTCAGCCGGACACGTTCCGGCGGCGGACGAGAACGAACATGATCCCGATGGCGGCCACCGCGGCGGCGGCGATGATGCCGATCTGGAGAGGGAGGTCGTCGGACGAGTTCTCCTGGGCGGCGCGTTCGGCCAGTGCCGTGGTGGACGCCGGCGCGGCCGCCTTGGGGAGCACGATGTCCTGGGCCTTCACGGTCGCCGACTTGCGGACCTCGGCGGGCTTGGTGACGGTCACGGCGACCTTCCACTCACCCACGGGGAGCGGCTCGGCCGCGTTGTAGAGGTTCTGGCCCTCGGGCGCCGACTTCAGCGGGATCGGGCCGAAGGTACGGCCGTCGGGTGCCGTCGCGAGCAGGGTCGCCGCGACGATGTCGGTGACCGGGCGGCCGTCCTTCTTCCAGGTGATGAGCACGTTGACATTGCGGCCGCCGTCCCCGACGACCTCCAGCGCGAGGGGTGAGCCGGACGCGGCGGAGGCGGCCGGGGCGCCGAGCAGCAGCCCGAGCCCGGCCAGCAGGACGGCCGCGGCGTATCTCAGGGCCTTGTTCACTGGCGTGGTTTCCTTCCGGGTTCGGCGGCGGCGGGTCCGGTGGGGCCCGCCGCCGCCGGAGCGCGAAACGGGGTGCCCGCGTCGCGGGGCACCCCGACTACGGATCCATCGGGGGCGCCGGGCTCATGGAGAGAGCCCGGCACCCCCTGGTCGGGGCCGTGACCCCACTTATACGGGCTTGCCGCCGTTCGCGACGATCAGGGCGTTGGCGTCACGCAGAAGCGTGGCCTTCACCGTCGGGTCGGAGACGACCTTCCGGTCCTTGACCTCCTTGATGAAGTGCTCGAGCTCCTTGACGACCTTCTTCTTGTCCGGTCCGTGCTTCTTGTCCTCGGCCCTCATGACCTTGCAGATCTTGTCCTGAAGCTTCTTGGCGCTCTTGGCGGACAGCTGCCCGGCCGCCTTGAAGCGCTCGATCAGGGCGGAGATGTCCTTGGTCGAGGTGACCGTCTTGAACGCGACCGACTGCTCGTGGACGCCGCCGGACTGGGTCTCGACGGTGACGGTGAGCGTGTGCTCGCCCAGGGCCAGCGTGTGGAGCGGCTGGACGGTCCCGGACGTGAACGGCCGGCCGTCCAGCTTGCCGGTCACGGTCTTGACCCCGGTTCCGGTGACCTCCCAGGCGATGGTCAGGTCCTTGCTGTCGCCGTACTCGGTGCCGTCCGCGACACCGGAGATGAGGATGGTGGGCTCGGCGCCGTCCTCGATCTTGATGGTCGCGGCCTTGGTCTCCTCGACGTTGCCGGCCTTGTCGGTGGCGCGGTAGCGCAGCTCGTGGTCGCCGACACCGATGACGTCGACCGTCGTGGTGTAGGGCGTCCAGTCACCGCTGTCGAGGGCGTACTCGATCTTCTCCACGCCGGACGTCGCGTCCGTCGCGGCGAGGGTCACCGGCACGGTGTCCTGGCCGACCGGGAGGAAGTCCGCGGTGGTGACGGGCGCGGTCGCGTCGACCTTGACGGCGAGCGTCCTGGCCTCCTCGACGTTGCCCGCCTTGTCGACGGAACGGTACGCCAGGGTGTGGTCACCGTCACCGGTGATGACCACCGGCTCCAGGTACGTGGTCCAGGCGCCGCCGTCGAGCTGGAACTCGGTCTTGTCGACGCCGCTGCCCTGAGCCTCGTCGGCGCCGGCCAGCGCGACCTGGACCAGGCCGGTGAACCACCCGTTCGCCGGCTGGGCCGGGTCGGGGGTGGCCGTGGTCACCGGGGCGGTCGAGTCGGCCGTTCCGCCACCGTTGAGGCGGAAGTAGTCGAACTTGACCGTCTTGGACGCCTGCTGGGAGGTGCCGATGGCGTACACGCCGATCTTGCCGTCGCCGACGGCGGTGTTGGTCACCGCCTCCGCGAACTCGGTCCACGTGGTGCCGTCGGAGGAGTAGGACCCCTTGAAGGCGGTGCCCTCCTTCTTCAGGCGGAGGTGCCAGACGCCCTGGGTGAGCGAGCCGATCTGCGGCTGCGGGTTCAGGACGGTTCCGGCGACCTCGCTGCGCAGCTCGATCCGCCGCGACACCGCGGAGCCCGCGGCGTTGTCCATGACGTAGTCGAGCTTCACGTAGTCGTCGTCACCGGCGTAGACGATCAGGCCGCCCTGCTGGTACTGCTCGTTGAGCGCCGATCCGTCGATCTTCGTCTCCAGCGTCCAGTCGCCGCTCGGCGCCGTCTGCAGGATGAAGTTCTTCGGAGCGGAGTTGCCGGTCCCGAAGATGTCGCCCGTCTGGGTGTCGATCTCCAGGTTGCCGCCGGTGACCCTGGCGGTCGAGCTGTCACCACGGACGATCGCGTCCCAGCGGCAGGTGTCGATCGACGAGCCGTCGAACTCGTCGCTCGGCTCGGGCTTGCTCGCGGTGTCGTCGGGGCTGATGTGGAACCAGTCGAAGGACGCGTCGACCACCGGGCGGGTGCCCGTGCTCGCCAGGGAGAGCAGGCCGATCCTCGGGTTGGTGATCCCGGCGAGCGCCTTGGTCTGCGGCATCGCCGTGAACGTGGTCCCGTCCGGCGAGTAGTGGGCGGTGAGGTTGGTGCCGTCGCTCATGAACCGCACGTACACCGTGTCGGGGTAGGCGTCCCCGAGGTTGGCCGTGTTGCTCTGCGTCACCTCGTTGGGGGTGCCGTTCTCCTCCCGGATGAACTGGAAGACGCGGGCGGCGTGGTCGTTGGTCCCCCGTGCCTGGAGCACCATCTTGGCGTAGTTGTTGTCGTCGCCGTACACGATCAGACCCGCCTGCTGGTACATGTCGCGGGCGTTCAGCGTGACCTTGGTGGTGGCCGTCCAGGCTCCCTGCGGCACGGGCTGGAGGACGATGTTGGTCGTGGTGCCGGCACCGGTGCCGTAGATCTCGGTGAGCGATGTCGGCAGGACGAGCTTGCCGTCCGCGACCTTGAGGTTCTGGTCCTCACGGACGACCGACCAGCGGTCCCGGTCGAGTTCGGCGCCCAGGAAGTCGTCGGAACGACCGGTGAGGCACGCGGTGCTCGGCGGGTCCACCTTGATGGAGATCGTCTTGCTCGTCGAGGCACCCTTGGTGTCGGTCACGGTCACCGTGGCGGTGTACGTGCCGGGCGCGTTGTAGGTGTGGCTCGCGTCGGCGGTGGCCGGCTCAGGCGAGCCGTTCACGCCGAAGTTCCACTTGTACGTGAGCGGGATGTTGCCGTCGGGGTCGGTGGCGGTCGAGGTGAAGTCGACCTTCAGCGGGGCGACGCCCGTGACCGGGGTCGCCGACGCGGTCACCGTCGGGCGCTGGTTGTCGGTGGCGCCCTGGCCGATGAAGTCGACCCAGTTGACGTTGAGCAGGTAGGCGTCGTTGGCCGCGCTCGCCGGCTTGCGCACGATGAAGAACAGCGGGCCGGTCGTCGCCGGGACGTCGGTCAGGTCGACCGTGACGTCCTTGTACGTCTGCCAGCCGCCGGTCGGCGTGATGTCGACCGAGCCCACCAGGGTCCCGGTGTCGGCGTTGCCCGTCTTGATCTGCACGGTGCCGCCGGCGCCGCCCGAGGAGACCCGGAACCGCACCTGGGTGATGCCGCTCAGGTTGATCGGGGTGTAGGCCCAGTAGTCGCCGTCGTTGGTGAAGGCGATGCTCTGGTTGCCGCCCTGGGGGTCGGTGGCGGCCTCGGCCTGGACGCCGGGGGTGTCGGTGCCCGTGCCGTCCGCGACCCGGCCGGTCGACGAGAAGTGCTCGGCCTGCTTGCGCTTGGGCTGGAGGATGGCCTCGGCCCGCCCGGTCAGCGACTGGGCGCCGCCCGCGCCACCCTTGTCGGCGTAGGTGGCCTCAAGGATGTAGAACAGGTTGTCGTCGATGCCGTGTCCGCTGTCGGACAGCGTCTGGATGGTGCCCTCGCAGCCCTCGTGCTGGTCGAGCGGGTGACCGTGGCTGTCGTGACCCAGGTACGCCTGGATCTGGACCTTGTCACAGTCGATCGTGCCGTCCTCGGCGTCGGTGACCACGATCTTGTAGTTCACCTGGTCGCCGAACTCGAAGAACGCGCCGTTCGGCGGCAGCTCGAAGGTCACCTTCGGGCGGGTGTTGCCCGCCGTGATCGGCAGGTTCGCCGTGCCGGTGAGGCCGTCGGGGTTGCTGACGGTCAGGACCGCGCTGTACTGCCCGGCCTGGGTGTAGGTGTGCGAGGGGTTGGCGTCGGTCGAGTCGGTGGTGCCGTCGCCGTCGAAGTCCCACGCGTAGGTGATCGGCCTGCCGTCCGGGTCGTTCGACCCCTGGCTGGAGAACTGCACGGTCAGCGGGGCCGGGCCGTCGGTCTTGTCCGCGGAGACGCGGGCGACCGGCGGGCGGACGCCCTTGACGTACTCGATGCGGTAGATGCCGGAGTCGGCGTTGTCGCCGCCGAAGCCGGAGCCCCACTCGATCAGGTACAGCGCGCCGTCGGGACCGAACTTGATGTCCATGGGGCGCTTGAAGCTCATGGCGCTCAGGATCTGGTTGATCTTGATCTGGGCGTTGCCGGCCTCGTTGAGCTGGAACGAGAACATCTTGTTCGTGTTCCACTCACCGAAGATCGCCTTGCCGTCCCAGTAGGCCGGCCACTTGACGGTCGACTGCAGGTCGGCGTCGTAGCGGTAGACCGGGCCCGCCATCGGCGCGCCGCCGTTGAGCTCGGGGAAGGAGTTCGGGTTGGTGGCGCTGGTGTACGGGATCGACGCCGCGATCGCCGGGGGCAGCGTGGTCAGGCCGGTGTTGTTGGGCGAGTCGTTCACCGGCGCGGCGCAGTTGAACGCCGAGCCCGACGCCTTGGTGGCGAAGTTGTAGTCGATGTACGGCGTGTTGTCGCCCACGCAGAACGGCCAGCCGTAGTTGCCCGGCTTGCTGACCAGGTTCCACTCGACGGTGCCCCGCGGACCGCGGGTGGCGCTCGCGGAGCCCGCGTCGGGTCCGTAGTCGGCCACCATCGGGAAGCCGGTCTTCGGGTCCAGGCCCATGCGGAACGGGTTGCGGAAGCCCATGGCGTAGATCTCGGGCTTGGTCTTGTCCGTGCCCGGGGGGAACAGGTTTCCGGCCGGCACGGTGTAGGTGCCGTCGTCCTGCGGGGTGATGCGCAGCAGCTTGCCGCTCAGGTCGTTGGTGTTGCCCGAGGTGCGCTGGGCGTCCCACGAGGACCGGCCGGCCTGCTCGTCGATCGGCGTGTAGCCGTCCGAGGCGAACGGGTTGGTGTTGTCACCGGTGGCCAGCCACAGGTCGCCGGTCTTGTGGTCCATGAGCATGCCGCCACCGTGGTGGCAGCACTCGGCCCGCTGCACCGGCACGTTGAGGACGACCTTCTCGCTCGAGAGGTCGAGCGTGTCGCCGTTGACCGTGAACCGGCTCAGCCGGTCGACGTTCTGGCCCGTCGGCGAGTAGAAGAGGTACAGCCAGTTGTTGGTGGCGAAGTCCGTGTCCAGCGCCAGGCCGAGCAGGCCGCTCTCGTTGGCGGTGAACACGTTCAGGCGACCGGCCGTCACGGTCGAGCCGGTGGTCTTGATGATCTTGACGTCGCCCAGGCGGTCGATGTAGAAGACCCGGCCGTCCTTGGCGATGTCGGTCATCATCGGGTTCGCCGTGTTGTCGTCGAGGGTGACCTTCTCGAAGCTGCCGCTCTGCGAGGCCGAGCAGTCGGCCTTCTCGGCGCCCGCGGCGGTCTTGATCCCGCCGAGGAGCATCTTCAGGAAGTTCGGCTCGGCGAAGCTCTCCTTGGTGTGGCCGAGGCCGGTGTACCAGGAGCGTCCGCCGTCGTAGTCCTGACACCAGGAGATCGGGTGGTCGATGCCCTGCGTGGAGCCGGTGTAGGACTTCTGGTTCATCGACTGCAACACGTGCACGTTGTTGCGCGGGTTGGCCTGGAAGTCGTACCACTCGTCGACGCGGGTCCACGAGGTCGGCAGGTGCGAGGTCGACGGGTGGGCGAGGTCCTCGGTGAGGACCGTCGCCTGCTGGGTCGCCGGGTGCGACTTGAAGTACGCGCCGACGAGCTTGCCGTACCACTCCCAGTTGTAGCCGCTGTCGGAGGCCGCGTGGATGCCGGCGAAGCCGCCGCCGTTCTGGATGTAGCGCTCGAAGGCGGCCTTCTGGTCCGGCGTGGTGACGGGGTCACCGGTCGTGGACATGAAGATGACGGCCTGGTACTGCGCCAGGTTGGCGTCGGTGAACTGGGCGCTGTCCTCGGTCGTGTCGACCGCGAAGTTGTTCTCCTGGCCGAGCTTCTGGACGGCGGCGATTCCCTCGGGAATCGAGTCGTGCCGGAAGCCGCTGGTCTTGGAGAAGACCAGGACCTTGAAGGCGGGGTCGGCGGCGTTCGCCGACGACGCCAGGGCCGGCCCGCCGGCGGCGTTCGCCGGCGGCGTCAGGAATGTGAAGACGGGTATCAGGGGCACGACGATGGCCAGGGCCATCGCCGCCGCCATCCGGCGTAGGGAGCGGTTTTCGGTTATCGGCAGGCTCTTCGAGAGCCTGGCCCACGTTCGAGAACGTGGTGACATGATGATCCCTTTCCTGACTTGGGGGGTCGTCAGGCAAAGCGCGCGCCGCCGCACTGGTGCCACTTGTTGCATGAGGTTGGGTACTGCGGTGACTGGAGGGTGCCGCCTCCAGGCTTGTGGGGGACCCGTCAGCCGGTCGACAGCCGGGGTAGCGGATCCGTGATGAGGGTCGGGTGGTCGATGAGCCGGTTGATCACCATGTCCGCGGCGCCCCGTGAGGCGGCGCCGAAGCCGAGGTCGGAGGCGACGAACCGGCACCGGTTGGCGGAGCGGGCCACGACGAGCCGTTCCAATTCCGCCTGTGCGTGGGGCAGCAGCCATTCGGCGAGCGTGGCGAAGTAGCCGCCGACGACGATCATTCGCGGGTTGAACAGGTTGGCCAGGATCGAGCCGCCGAGCCCGAGCCACCGCCCCACCTGCGCGACCGCGTCCATCATCCGGCGGTCGCCCGCGGCCAATCCTCTGGCGATCTCCGTCGCGTGCTCCTCGGGGTCGGACACCGGCAGGTCGGCCGGCCGGTAGGCATGGTCGGGCATGGCCGTCCGTACCAGCGCCGCCAACCCCACCTTGGTCTCCCAGCAGCCGTGCCGCCCGCAGCCGCAGCGGGCGCCGCCCGGGTCGACCGGCAGGTGCCCGACCTCGCCGGAGAAGCCGTCCGCGCCACGGAGCAGCTTGCCGTCGACGAAGATGCCGCCGCCCACGCCGACCTCGCCGGTCAGGTAGACGAGATGGGGGGTGCCGGCGGCGACGCCGGAGGTGTGCTCGGCCACGGCCGCGAGGTTGGCGTCGTTGTCCACCAGCACTGGAACGCTCCACGGGCCGAGTGCGGCCGACAGCCGTGCCGCCAGCGGCAGGTCGCGCCAGCCCAGGTTGGGTGCGAACGTGACGACGCCGCGTGCCACGTCGACCAGGCCGGGGACCGCCACCCCGAGACCGGCGGGGACGGCCTCGGCCCGCTTCATCTCCTCGACGGCCTCCAGGGCCATCCTGCCGAGCACGCGCAGTGCGCGGTCCGGCCCGCCGGCCATCGCGTCGAAGCCGGTTCTGCGCTCCACGAGGACCCGGCCGCCGAAGTCGGACCCGTGAATCGAGATGTGGTCGACGTTGATCTCCAAACCCAGCGCGCCGACATGCGCGCCGTGCAGCGCCAGGGGGCGCCGGGGACGGCCGATCGCGCCGACGTGCTCCATGTCGATCTCCTGGACGAGTCGTCGGTCGATCAGCTGAGACACCAGGTTGGAGACCGTGGCCCGGTGCAGTCCCGTCACCTCCGCGATGTCGGCCCGGGACTGGGACGCGCGGTCACGCAGGTGGCGCAAGATCAACGAGAGGTTCGTCTGGCGCATCATGGGCGAGCTGGTCGGTAGGGCGGTGCCGGCGGCGTACATGACGTTGTACTCCTGGGTCACGCGAGTCACCGCCTTTCGTTTGTCTCAGCGATCAACTATTGGGGTTTTTAACATGCATGTGTCCGATGTGCACCTTGTTGAGAGGTAACGAGTTGACATCTTCGAACATGCGCAGGTAGATGGCGTGAGGGTTTTGTTATCAAGTTGTTATGTTTGTAATTTTCACTCTCCCGGCCGGTGCGCCCGGAAGGCGCCGGGGTGCGTGCGGGAGGGCGGCGAAGGAGCCGCCGCGAGCCGTGAGCGAGCCATGAACGACGCGAGCCACGGGCGAGCCGGGAACGACGCGAGGCATGAGCGAGCCATGAACGAGTCGCGCGCCCGGTCAGGTGACGGTGACGGCGCCGGAGGTGCCGTCGACGGTGACCTCCTGGCCGGTGGTGATGTGCTCGGTCGCCCCGCTCACCCCCACCACGGCCGGGATCCCGTACTCGCGGGCCACCACGGCGCCGTGGGAGTTGGCGCCTCCCATCTCCATCACCAGGCCGCCCGCGGTGAGGAACAACGGAGTCCAGCCGGGGTCGGTGGAGGGGCAGATCAGGATCTCCCCGGGCTCCAGGTGCGCGCCGACCGGGTCGAGGACGACCCTGGCGACACCGGTGACGGTGCCCGCCGAGGCCGGGGTGCCGGTCAGCGCCCCGTCCACCGGTGTCCGTACGGCGACGGCCTCCGGCTCGGTGCCGTCCGACAGCAGGACGCGGGGGACGTGCCTGCGGCGCAGCTCGCGGGCGGCCTCCTCGCGCCGCCGCGCCACGAGGTCCGTCAGCGCGGGTCGTGCGGCACCGGCCGTGGCCGGGGCTTCGCGGGAGGGCGGAGTCGAGGCCTCCCGGGAGGGCGCGGCGAGGGCCGCCCTGGCCTCGCGGAAGGTGAGGAAGAAGACGTCGTCGGCACGGGACAGCAGCCCGCGCGCCGCCAGCTCGACGCCGACGGCCAGCAACTCGGTCCGCATCGCGGCCAGCGCGGTCACCATGGCGTACTTGGGCATCTCGCGCAGACCCGCCAGCGCCCGCGTCCTGCCGAGCGCGAAGCGGACGAACCGCCCGCGAAGGCCTCCGGCGCGTCCGCTCAAGGTCTTGATCATGAGAACGGCCTCGGCGGCGCCCTTGGCGAACAGGGCGTCCGGAGCCAGGGCCGGGTCCTCCAACCGCAGGTAGTTGGCGAGGACGCCGACGATGTGGGTCGGATCCTCCGACCAGCGCGGTAGCCCGAGATCGATCTCGGCGACCGCCCTGACGCCGTAGACGGACAGGAAGTCCGCCAGGCCCCTCTGCGCGACGCCGGGAAGCGATCCGGCGCGGAAGCGCTCGGCCAGCTCGGCGGCGGGGGTGCCCAGCAGCAGGGAGGTGGTTTCGCGGTCCTCGCGTATGCGGGTGGCCAGCCGCCACAGCGCCAGGTCCATCTCGGTGGTCACGTTGTGCGGGAGCCCGCGCAGGACCGTCTGCAGCTCGCCGGGCCCGACCCGGTCACCCAGCGCCTTGGCGGCCAGCCCGAGCATCGCGAACCCGGCCGCCGCCGCCGGGGCGACGGTCGGCAGCAGGGGGAAGACCTGGTGGCTCAGCACCCGCTCGACGTGGTCGAGACGCTGGGCCGGGGTGGCGTCCCCGGGCGCGGCCAGCTCCCTCCGGAGGCGCGCGTCCAGCACCTTCACGTCCCGGTGCGCCGACGCGGGGTCGAGCAGGGCCCGTACGGCGCGCTGTGGGACGCGGAAGCGGGACGCGATCCTGAACGCCCGGCGCAGGGGCGGGCGGAGCGAGGGCTGGGTGACGCCGAACCGGGGATCGTCGAGCAGGCCGCGCAGCACCTTCGCCGACCGTGCCTCCATCACGTCGAGCACCTTCGGGAAGGCCACGCGGCCCACCCTGCCGCCCATCAATCCGGTGATGTCGAAGAACAGCCGCCCGCCCGACTCCGCGATGACGGGGGCACCGGCCACCCGGTCGGCCACCGGGATCCCCAGCATCTCGAACACCGACGACGACAGCAGCCTGAAGGCCGACATGCCCATGGGGGTGATCGGCCGGTAGAGGCCCTGCGCCAGGCTGAAACAGAAGTAGATCCGCGCGCCGCCGGGCTCGGAGCCTCCGCGCCGCGGGTCCAGGGCGCCGGTTTCCCCCGCGCCCGCGTCACCCGGCACGGACAACGGGTCCGCGGGCGGCTCCGCGTGGTGGGGGATCGGATAGAGCGTGGTGATGGGACGCGACTGGGTCAGCCAGAGGACGCCATCGGAGTCGATCGCCCACTCGGTGTCCTGGGGCGCACCGTAGTGCCGCTCGACCCGGTCACCGAGCTCGGCCAGCGCCGCCAGCTGCGCGTCGGTGACACAGGCGTTCTCCGTGAACTCCGTGGACTCCGTGGACTCCGTGGACTCCGTGGACTCCGGGGAGGCCGCGGGGTTCGCGGGTGCTTCGACGTGCTCGACGCCGCCGCCCGCCAGCGACCGTACGGCCAGCCGCTTGTCGCCGAGGCGGCGTTCGGTGATCCGGCCGGTGGCGGTGTCGACCACGAAGTGGTCGGGGTTGACCGCGCCGGAGACCACTGCCTCGCCGAGACCGGGACTGGCGTCGATCACCGCCTCGCGCCGCCGTCCGGTGACCGGGTTGGCGGTGAACATCACCCCGGCCACCTCCGACTGGACCATCTCCTGGACGACCACCGCCAGGCGCACCGTGTCGTGGCCGATGCCGTTCGCGGCCCGGTAGGCGACGGCCCGGTCGGTCCAGAGCGAGGCCCAGCACCGCCGGACCGCGTCCAGCACGGCGTCGGCGCCGATCACGTTGAGGTAGGTGTCCTGCTGCCCGGCGAAGCTGGCGTGCGGCAGGTCCTCGGCGGTCGCGGAGGAGCGGACCGCGACGGGACCGTTCGCGCTGTCGCGTACGGCGCTCGCGATGTCGTCGGGGACCGGCGCGGTGAGCACGAGCTCGCGGGCCTTCGCGGCCAGCGCGTTCAGGGCGGGGGCGTCCCCGGCGGCCGTCGTGGCGAGCGTCGCGAGCACCTCCTCCAGCCCGGCTCGCTCGGTGACCCTGCGGTAGGCCTCGGTGGTGACGCACAGGCCGGGGGGGACGGGAAACCCGGCGGTGGTGAGCACGCCGAGATTGGCGGCCTTGCCGCCGACGAGGGGCAGCATCTCCGCCCCGATGTCATCGAATCTCAGGATGAGCGGCTTGGGCATGGGTGCGTCGTCTCCTTGAGGCTTCGCCGAGAAGCGTCATGGCCCGGGTCACGAGCTCGCGTTCCTCGGCGGTCAGATGGGCCGTGACTTCGAGCTGGGCGTCGGCCCGGACGCGCTCGAACGTGCGGAGAAAGTCCGCTCCGGCCGGGGTGAGGGTGATTCGCCGCACCCGCCGGTCGCCGGGATCCTCCCGGCGGTCGGCCAGCCCTCGCCGTACGAGCTGGTCGACCAGGCGGCTGGTGGCCGAGACGGACCGGCTGACCCGCTCGGCGAGTTCGCGGAGCGTCGGGGCGACCGGTTCGTCGAGGAGGTAGAGCGTGGCGATCTGGATCATGGAGGGCTCGTCGCCCTCGAAGCCGTTCAGCATGTGGAGCAGCAGGCCGGGGATCAGCGCCCGCCGGAAGTCGCCGATGTCGTCGGCCAGCCGGTCGCGCTCCGCGCCGTCCACGGGGTCCATCGGACAACTCCTTGCATCAATGCAACTAATGCGTTGTCGCAAGGCTAAGCCGGAGGGGAGGAGAAGTCAACAAGTGATGAAATTAGCCCACGGCCTTCCGCCGATCTCGCGTGGTGTCCGGTCCGCGGGCGAGAGGGGCCCGGGTTCGTGGCGCACGCACGGTTCCCCGCGGGGTGCCGTCCGGCACGGCAGTGGACGCGGAGGTGAGAACGGCGCCGGGATACGGCATCGGGATGCAGGGCCGGGATGCAGGCCGGGCACAGGCCGGGTACAGCACGAAGCCGGCCCCCTGGGGAGCCGGCCGGGTTCGAGCGTGGGAGACCGATCGGGTCGGTGTCGGGTCGGTGTGCGGAGAGGGGGTTAGAAGGCGTCGCCCCAGCGGCCGCAGTCGTCGAACTTGTCGGTGCCCTCGCAGACGCGGATCTTGAAG
>NZ_JBRIQO010000042.1:0-66685 GCF_052983175.1 Streptosporangium sp. G12
TCGGGTGGTGACCGAGGAGACCACCTTCACCCAGGAGCAGGCCAAGGAAGCCCTGCCCACCCGCCAGTACTGAGCCGCCCACCCCGGAAAGAAGAAAGGAGCGCGGCATGGACGCACCGGCACCGATCGTACGGATGAGCGGGATCGGCAAACGATTCCCCGGCGTCAAGGCCCTGGACGACGTCGGCTTCCGGCTGCTGCCGGGCGAGGTGCACGCGCTGATGGGAGAGAACGGCGCGGGGAAGTCGACGCTGATCAAAGTCCTCACCGGCGTGTACGGCGTCGACGAGGGCGAGATCGAGCTGGCAGGGAAGCCGGTCGCCTTCTCCAGCCCGTCAGCCGCCCAGCAGGCCGGTATCAGCACGGTCTACCAGGAGGTCAACCTGTGCGGGAACCTCTCGGTCGCGGAGAACATCTTCGTGGGCCGGGAACCGCGCAGGTTCGGCCGCATCCGGTGGAAGGAGATGCGCCGGCGGGCCAAGGAACTGATGGGCCGCCTGGACCTGCGCGTCGACGTGTCGGCGCCGCTGGCGTCGTACTCGCTGGCCGTGCAGCAGATGGTCGCGATCGCCAGGGCGATCGACATCGACGCCAAGGTGCTGATCCTCGACGAGCCGACCTCCAGCCTCGACGCCGGCGAGGTGGCCCAGCTGTTCCGGGTGATGCGCCGGCTGAAGGAGCAGGGCATCGCCATCCTGTTCGTCTCGCACTTCCTCGACCAGATCTACGAGGTGTCGGACCGCATGACGATCCTGCGCGACGGGAAGCTCGTGGGGGAGTACCTCACCCGCGAGCTCTCCCAGGTCGACCTGGTCGCCAAGATGATCGGGCGGGAGCTGGCCGACCTGGAGAAACTCGACGAGAAGCCGCCCGCCCGGGTCGCGGAGCCGCTGGTGGAGGCTCGCGACCTCGGGCGGGCGGGCGCCATCGCCCCCTTCACCCTGACCATCAGGCAGGGCGAGGTCGTCGGGCTGGCCGGCCTGCTCGGCTCGGGCCGCACCGAGCTGGCGCGGCTGCTGTTCGGCGCCGACCACGCCGACAGCGGCTCGCTGGAGGTCGGCGGCAAGCAGATCGCGCTGCGCACACCGCGGGCGGCGATGAACCGGAAGATCGCCTTCTGCTCGGAGAACCGGCGGGCGGAAGGGCTCGTCGACGAGCTCACGGTGCGGGAGAACATCGTCCTCGCGCTGCAGGCCTCGCGCGGCTGGAGCAGGCCGCTGTCCCGGCGCAAGCAGGACGAGCTGGTCGCCAAGTACATCGCCACCCTGAACATCCGGCCGGGTGACCCCGAGCAGCCGGTCCGCACCCTCAGCGGCGGCAACCAGCAGAAGGTGCTGCTGGCCCGCTGGCTGATCATGGAGCCCCGGCTGCTCATCCTCGACGAGCCCACCCGGGGGATCGACGTCGGCGCGAAGGCGGAGATCCAGCGGCTGGTCGCCGAACTGTCCGACGGAGGCATGGCCGTGCTGTTCATCTCCGCCGAGCTGGAGGAGGTCCTGCGGCTCAGTCACCGGGTCGGGGTGCTGCGCGACCGCGCGCTGGTCGCCCAGCTCGACAACGACGACGCGCTCACCACCGACATCCTGATGCAGAAGATCGCGAGCGGAGCGCCGGCATGAGTTCTGTACAAAACCGCGTCGGCGCCCTGGCCCGGCATCGGCTGCTCTGGCCCGGCGTGATCCTGGTCGCGCTGCTGGCGCTCAACGTGGTGTTCACCGACAACTTCCTGCACGTGCAGATGAGGGACGGGCACCTCTACGGCAGCCTCATCGACATCCTCCGCTTCGGGGCGCCGCTGATCCTGGTCGCGCTGGGCATGACGCTGGTCATCGCCACCGGCGGCATCGACCTGTCGGTCGGCTCGGTGGTGGCGATCGGCGGGGCACTGGCCTGCATGCAGATCAGCGGCCTGGCCGACCAGAACTCCGTCGCCGGCGTGCTGTCGGCGATCGGCGTCACGCTGGTGGTGGCGCTCGCGCTCGGAGCCTGGAACGGGTTCCTGGTGGCCGCCGTGGGCATCCAGCCGATCATCGCGACGCTGATCCTCATGGTCGCGGGACGGGGCCTGGCCCAGCTGATCACCGACGGGCAGATCATCACGGTCAACAGTGCCCCGTACAAGCTGGTCGGCGGTGGCTACTGGCTCACGCTGCCGTTCGGCATCCTCATCGTGATCGCGCTGACGGCGCTGACCGCCTTCCTCACCCGGAGGCTGGCCCTGGGCATGTTCATCGAGGCCGTCGGCGGCAACGCCGAGGCCAGCAGGCTGTCCGGGATCCGCTCCCGGGGCGTGCTGATCGTGACGTACACCTTCTGCGGGCTGTGCGCGGGCATCGCGGGACTGATGATCAGTTCCAACGTGTCCAGCGCGGACGGCAACAACGCCGGCCTGTGGATCGAGCTGGACGCCATCCTGGCCGTCGTCATCGGCGGCACCTCGCTGGCGGGCGGCCGGTTCTCCCTCGGCGGCACCGTGCTGGGAGCGTTGATCATTCAGACCCTGACCACCACGATCTACTCGATCGGCGTGCCGCCGGAGACGACGCTGCTGTTCAAGGCGCTCGTGGTGACGATCGTGTGCCTGCTGCAGTCGCCGGCCTTCCGGCGGAAGGTGTTCCAGTGGGAGCGGGATCCCGCTCCGCCGCCTCCCGCTTCGGGGGACGGTCCCGGCCGCCCCCTCACGGGCACGGCCACCGGCGAGCAGGTACGGGAAGAGACGGTGAGGAACAGATGACGGACACCATCCTGGCCGGCCCGGCCGGGCGGCTCGCGATCCCCCGCAGGTACGTCCCGGTCGCGGTGACCGCGGGCCTGCTCATCGCGATGTTCGTGGCCGGCGGCATCCGGTACGAGGGGTTCGCCAGCGGGCAGGTGATCCTCAACGTCTTCGTCGACAACGCGTTCCTGCTCGTCGTCGGCGTCGGCATGACGTTCGTGATCCTCGCCGGCGGCATCGACCTGTCGGTGGGCGCGGTGGTGGCGCTGTCCACGATGGTCACGGCCAGCCTCGTCACGAACCAGGGCTGGCCGGCGCCGGTGGTGATCGTGCTGGTGCTGGCCATCGGCGCGACGCTGGGATTCGGGATGGGGGCGATCATCCACTACTTCCAGGTCCAGCCCTTCATCGCGACCCTCGCCGGGATGTTCCTGGCCCGCGGGCTGTGCTACACGATCGGCACCGACTCGATCCCGATCACCGACGGCATCTTCACCGCCTTCGCGCAGACCAGGATCGACCTGGGCGGCGAGATGTGGATCTCGCCGAGCGTGGTGATCGCCGCGATCGTGGTGCTGGTGGCCGCGTACGTGCTGCACCACACGCGTCTGGGGCGCACGGTCTACGCCGTCGGCGGCAGTGAGCAGTCCGCGCTGCTCATGGGTCTTCCGGTGGGGCGGACGAAGATCGCCGTCTACACGATCAGCGGGCTGTGCTCCGCGCTCGGCGGGATCCTGCTGTCCTTCTACATGCTGTCCGGATACGGCCTGCACGCCGTCGGCATGGAACTGGACGCCATCGCGGCGGTGGTCATCGGAGGCACGCTGCTCACCGGCGGCTCGGGCTATCTCTTCGGCACCGTGCTGGGCATCCTCGTGCTCGGCCTGACCCAGACGATCATCAGCTTCGAGGGAACCCTCAGCTCCTGGTGGACCAAGATCTTCATTGGCCTGCTGCTGTTCGCCTTCATCCTGCTGCAGCGGCTCATCGGCGTCCGGCGGACCTGAGGCGGGGACCGGCCGCCCGGCGGCCGGTCCCTCCGGCTCACGTCTCACGGCTGTGACCGCCTTGTCCGCGGTACGCCAGAACGTCCACGTCCACGTCCACGTCCCCGTCCGCCCTCGACCACGACGGCCGGCCGCGCGTCCGGCGTCACTTCGCGAGGCGGTGAGCCGCGCCGCGCTCCCAGCGGATCGCCGGCGCGGGCGGGCGGCTCACAGCAGCCGTCTTTGCACCACGTCGGCGATGACCGTGGTCACGATCCGGTGGACGGCTCCGGCCTCGGGCGGGACGCCCCCCGCGCCGGCGTACAGCAGGTGCCCGGCCCCGACCAGCGTGAACGCGAGCGTGTCGGTGTCGGCGTCCGCCGCGATGCGGCCCATCTCGCACTCGGCGGTGAGGTAGGAGGCGAGCATGGCCCCGGCCTCCGCCAGGACCGGGACGCCGGTGGACCCGGCCCGGCGCAGCCGGGCGCGCAGGTCGTCCCGGGAGATGACGAGGCCGACGATCGCCACGGCGACCGTCTCGAACAGCTCCGTCAGCGCGCCGGTGAGGTTGCCGGCGACGGTGCCGGTCCCGGCGGAGTCGTACAGGGCGGCGGCCTGAGGGCCGATCCGGGCGGCGCGGTCCAGCACGAGCTCGGCGAGGAAGGCGTCGAAGTCGGCGAAGTGCCGGTGCAGGACCCCCTTGGCGCAGTCGGCCTCCGTGGTGACCGCCCGGCTGGTCAGCGCGTTCGGCCCGTCCCTGAGCAGGACGCGCTCGGCGGCGTCGAACAGCTGCTCGCGCGCGTCGCGCATGGCCACCCCCGTCGGCACCGTGCATCCCTCTTCCCGGTCGAGGAGCCCGCCCGTTGACGAGTGGGCATGTGCCCACTAGCGTGGGCGCATGCCCACTATACCGCCGGCCGGAGCGCCGCTTCCTGGGAACGACCTTCATCGACACCGGCAGGTGGCGGAGTCGTTCGGCTCGGACGCCGAACGCTACGACCGCACCCGGCCCCGCTATCCCGACGCCATGGTGGACCGGATCGTCGCCGCCTGCCCCGGGCCCGGCGTCCTCGACGTCGGCTGCGGCACCGGCATAGAGGCCCGGCAGTTCCAGGCGGCCGGCTGCGAGGTCCTCGGCGTCGAGCCCGACGCGCGGATGGCCGACTTCGCGCGGCGCGGCGGGGTCGAGGTCGAGGTGGCGACGTTCGAGGCCTGGGACCCCGCCGGCCGGATGTTCGACGCGGTCGTCGCCGGGACGGCCTGGCACTGGGTGGACCCGGTGGCGGGAGCCGCCAAGGCGGCGCGGGTGCTGCGGCCCGGCGGGCGGCTGGCGGCGTTCTGGCACGTGTTCCAGCTTCCGCCGGGCTTGGTGGAGGCCTTCGCCGCTGTCTACCGGCGGGTGGTGCCCGACTCGCCGTTCGTTTTCCAGGGGGCGGGAAACGCCCTGGAGGGATACCAGGCGCTGTTCGCCAGGGCCGCCGACGGGATCCGGGAGGTGGGCGGGTTCGGCGACCCGGAGCAGTGGCGGTTCGACTGGGAGTGTTTCTACACCCGGGACGCGTGGCTGGACCAGCTGCCCACCTCCGGAGCTCTCACCCGGCTCCCGCAGGACAGGCTGGCGGAGGTGCTGGAGGGAGCCGGCGCCGCCGTCGACGCGATGGGGGGCGGCTTCACGATGCCCTACACCACGGTGGTCGTCACCGCCGCGCGCACCGGCGCGGCCTGACGCGGCCGGCGTGCGC
This sequence comes from Streptosporangium sp. G12, assembly GCF_052983175.1. Taxonomy (NCBI): domain Bacteria; kingdom Bacillati; phylum Actinomycetota; class Actinomycetes; order Streptosporangiales; family Streptosporangiaceae; genus Streptosporangium; species Streptosporangium sp. G12. The sequence continues at coordinate 5,445 of NZ_JBRIQO010000042.1, forward strand.
GGCACGGCGGCCGGCCCGCCTTCCAAAAGGGAGCGCCGTCCCTCCCGTAACGCGGGCCGGTTCCTCCCCGCGCCGACGAGGGCGCTTTGACAGGACGGTCGCCGGTACACATACTCAAGTGCGCGATAATGAACTAAAGTTCGCACAGCGAACATGGCCGAACGGAGTGCCGTGCGCGGAGACAAGGTGATCGCCACGGCCGCGGAGGCCCTGGCGGACGTGCGCGACGGCGCGTCGTTCGCGGTGGGCGGGTTCGGCCTGAGCGGCATCCCGAACGTGCTGATCCAGGCCCTGTACGACACGGGGGTGCGCGGGATCGGCGTGGTGTCGAACAACTGCGGCGTGGACGGCGGCGGCCTGGGCGTCCTGCTGGAGGCGGGCCGGATCAGCCGGGTGACCGCCTCCTACATCGGCGACAACAAGGAGTTCGCCCGGCAGTACCTGACGGGGGAGCTGGAGGTGGAGCTCACCCCGCAGGGCAGCCTGGCCGAGCGGCTGCGCGCGGGCGGTTGCGGCATCCCCGCCTTCTACACCCCGGCCGGGGTCGGCACGCCGGTCGCCGACGGCGGGCTGCCGCTGCGGCACGGCCCGGACGGCTCGGTGGTGCTCGCCTCGCCGCCCAAGGAGGTGCGCGAGTTCGACGGCCGGGCCTACGTGCTGGAGCGCGGCATCACCACCGACTTCGCGCTGGTGCGGGCGGCCAGGGGAGACCGGCACGGCAACCTCGTGTTCGGCAAGGCCGCCAGGAACTTCAACCCGCTGGCCGCGATGGCCGGGCGGGTCACGATCGCCGAGGTCGAGGAGCTGACCGAGCTCGACCCCGACGAGATCCACCTGCCCGGGGTGTTCGTCCAGCGCGTCGTGCCGCTCACCCCGGAGCAGGCCGCCGACAAGGCTGTCGAGCGGCGTACCACCTCCGTGCCCGCGGAGCGAGGGGGGACCACCTCATGAGCTGGAGCCGTGACCGGATGGTCGCGCGCGCGGCGGCCGAGCTGCGCGACGGTGACCACGTCAACCTCGGCATCGGCCTGCCCACCCGCATCCCCTCCTTCCTGCCGGCGGGCACGGACGTGATCCTGCACTCGGAGAACGGCATCCTCGGCGTCGGCCCCTACCCCGCGCCGGACGCGGTCGACCCCGACCTGATCAACGCGGGCAAGGAGACCGTGACCGTGCTTCCCGGCGCGTCGTTCTTCGACTCCTCGCTGTCGTTCGGCATGATCCGCGGTGGTCACATCGACGTGGCGGTGCTGGGCGCGATGCAGGTCTCGGCCCGTGGCGACCTGGCCAACTGGATGGTCCCCGGCAGGCTCGTCAAGGGCATGGGCGGCGCGATGGACCTGGTCCACGGCGCCCGCAGGGTCATCGTGATCATGGATCACGTCGCCAGGGACGGTTCGCCGAAGATCGTCGAGGAGTGCTCGCTGCCCCTCACGGGGAAGGGGTGCGTCCACCGGATCATCACCGACCTCGGCGTCCTCGACGTCACGGGGGAGGGGCTGGCGCTGGTGGAGACCGCCCCCGGGGTGAGCCTGGCGGAGCTGCGCGATCGTACGGACGCGGAGGTGAGGGCGTGAGGAGCGTCTCCGCCGTGGCCGGGACGGCCCGCTCCGGTCTCGCCTCCCCTCGCGTCGGCGCCGGTCAGGGCCCGGCCGTCGTTCCCGAAAGGTAGGAGTTCATGTCCACACCCCTCACGCAGGCCGACATCGACCGCGAGATCGCCGAGCTCCGCGAGCTCCGCGAGCTCCGGAACGCCGGTGACGGCCGGGAGGCGCACCACCCGTCCCGCGACTACGGCCCCTACCGCAGCACCGTGCTCCGCCACCCGAAACAACCGCTGATCGCGCTCAAGGACCCGGACGCGGCCGAGCTGGCCGGGCCGGTCTTCGGTGTCACCGACGTCACCGCGCTCGACGCCGACCTGACCAGACAGCACCTCGCCGAGCCGCTGGGCGAGCGCATCACCGTGCACGGCCGCGTCCTCGACAGGGACGGCCGCCCGGTGCGCGGCCAGCTCGTGGAGATATGGCAGGCCAACGCCTCCGGCCGCTACCCGCACCAGCGCGACGACCACCCGGCCCCGCTCGACCCCAACTTCACCGGCGTCGGTCGCTGCCTCACCGGCGACGACGGCGGCTACGCCTTCACCACGATCAAGCCCGGCGCCTACCCGTGGCGCAACCACACCAACGCCTGGCGCCCCGCGCACATCCACTTCTCGGTCTTCGGCACCGCCTTCACCCAGCGCCTGGTCACCCAGATGTACTTCCCGAACGACCCGCTGTTCGCCCACGACCCCATCTTCAACTCCGTCACCGACGAGCGAGCCCGGCAGCGCCTGGTCGCCGCCTACGAGCACGACCTGTCCGTCCCCGAGTGGTCCCTCGGCTACCGGTGGGACATCGTCCTGGACGGCCCCGCCGCCACCTGGACGGAGGAGGGCCGGTGAACCCCACCCCCTCGCAGACCGTCGGCCCCTTCTACGGCTACGCGCTCCCGTTTCCCGGCGGCGGTGACATCGCGACCGGCGGGATCACCGTGCACGGGTACGTCTACGACGGCGCGGGCGCTCCGGTGCCGGACGCGCTGCTGGAGTTCTGGCAGGCCGCCCCGTCCGGCGACCTCACCGGCGCGCCGGGCACGCTGCGCCGCGACCCGGTGACCGGCGCGGTCATCGGCAGGCACGGTGTCGACTTCACCGGCTTCGGCCGGGTGCCCACCGACGCCGACGGCCGCTGGACGCTGCGCACGCTCGTGCCCGGCAACGGCTACATCAGCGTGTGCGTGTTCGCCCGCGGCCTGTTGCACCATCTCTACACCCGCGTCTACCTCGCCCACGACGCCTTCCTCGACTCGCTGCCGCCCGAGCGCGCGCGCACGCTGCTGGCCGCGCGGGAGGGGGAGGACCGCTACCGCTTCGACATCCACCTGCAGGGTGAGAAGGAGACGATCTTCTTCGACTTCGGCTGACTCCGGGCCGCCATCTCGTGGAGGCGTGCGGCCTTCACGGGGCGCGGAACCGGTCCGCGTGGTCGGTCACCCAGGCGCGGAACGTGCGTGCCGGGACCCCGGTGACCTCCTCCACCGTGGTGGTGGCCGCCACCGGCTCGGTCACCATCTCGGCCTGGGCCCGCAGGACGCCGTCCACGGCCTCGGGGGGCCAGCCGAGGTCGAGCATCCGCCGCCGCGCGGTCCGCGGCGAGGTCTCCTCCCAGCGCACCGGGCGGCCGATCACCTCGCCGATGACGCCCGCCTGCTCGGCCTGGGTCAGTGTCTCGGGCCCGGTCAGCTCGTAGGCCGCGCCGTCGTGCCCGTCGCCGGTGAGCGCGCGCACCGCGACCGCCGCGAGGTCCCGCTCGTGCAGCGGGGGCATGGCGGCCGCGCCGTACGGCTCGCGCACGACCGCCTCGGCGCGGATCCGCCCGGCCCACCGAAGGGCGTTGGCCGCGAAGGCGTGCGGTCGCAGGAACGTCCGTTCCAGCCCGGATCGCTCGATCATCCGCTCGATCCGCCGCTCGTGGTCGCGTACGGCCGCCGAGGAGAGGTAGACGACGCGGCGGGCACGCGCGGCGACCGCGTCCAGGACCGCGGGCATCCCCTCGGCCGTGGCGAACGGCCAGAGGAGGAACACGGCCTCGACCCCGTCCAGGGGCGCGCGCAGGCTGTCCGGATCGGCCAGGTCGGCGCGCACGACCTCGGCATCGTCGGGAAGGCCGGCCGTCTCGGGATCGCGGGCCGCCGCGCGTACCTCGGCGCCGGCCTCCAGCGACCGGGCCACGACCTGCCGGCCGATCGTGCCGGTCGCCCCGATCACCAGGATCCTGCGCCGACCTGCCATGAAGACTCCTCTCACGGTTGATCACACTGTGCGTCAACCGTATGAGCCCGTGCAGAGACAGCCAATGCGTGTGAATCTTGTCTTCATACGTGTACGTCTTCGGAGGAACAGCCTGGATAGACTTTCCCGATGGACGTGCTCAGCGACGTGATCGCCGCGATACGCGCGGGGGAGCCCCGCTCGGCACGCGTCCGGTGGTACGCCCCCTGGGGGCAGCGTTTCCCCGCCGTGCGCGGCTCCGCCGGTTTCCAGGTGGTCCTGCAGGGGTCGTGCCGGCTGGTCCCCCCGGACGGTGGCGACCCCATCACGCTGAACGTCGGCGACGTGGTGTTCCTGCCGCACGGAGGTGGCTACGCGCTCGCCGACAGCCCCGCCACCCCGCTGACCGAGCCCGCCTGCGACCCGCTGAACGACTCCCGGTTCGAGGACCGCTACGCCTCCGCGACCGTGGGAGAGGCCGGGCGCGACGGCTCGCAGGCGGTCACCGTGACCCTCTGCGGTGGATACCGGCTCGATCCCGGCCGGGCGCACCCGCTCCTCGGCGACCTGCCGGAGATCGTCCATCTGCCCGCCCGTCTCGGGCACCGCCCCGAGCTGCGCGCCGCCGTCGACCTCCTCGGCGGCGAGCTCGACGCTCCCCGCCTCGGCGTGGACACCATCGTGCCCGCTCTGCTCGACATGCTGCTGCTCTACATCCTGCGGGCCTGGTTCGACGAGCAGTCCGCACGCGGTACGGCCACCGGCTGGGCGGCGGCCCTGGCCGACCCGGCGATCGGCGCCGCGCTGCACGCCCTGCACCGTGACCCCGCGCTCCCGTGGACGGTCGAGACGCTCGGCACCCGGGCGGGACTGTCCAGGGCGGCCTTCTCCCGGCGCTTCACCACCCTGGTCGGCCGGCCGCCCCTCACGTATCTGACCTGGTGGCGGATGACCACCGCCGCCCGGCTGCTCCGCGAGTCCGACGCCTCGCTCGGCGAGGTCGCCACCCGGATCGGCTACACCTCGGAGTTCGCCTTCGCCAACGCCTTCAAACGGGAGTACGGCACCGCGCCGGGCAGATACCGGCGGCAGGGCCGGACCGCGATCCGGAGCGGTGCCCGGGCGTAACACCAGCACGGCCGGCCGGTGGCCGGACGACTGGAAAGCCGGGATGTCATGCGCTATAACGAACTCACTAGTTCGTACATGAGGTGAGACGTGAACGGGAAGGGTGTCCCCGCCGCTGTCCGCGTGGCCGCTCCGGCCCCGTGCCCGCCCCTGTCTAGTCAGCTAACGTACTAGTACGTACATTGGAGGGCGATGCCCAGCGTCCTGGTCCTCAACGGGCCCAACCTCAACCTTCTCGGCCGCCGCGAGCCGCACCTGTACGGCGGCGCGACGCTCGCCGACATCCGGGCGCGCTGCCACGGCACCGGCGCCACGCTCGGGCTCGAGGTGGACTTCCGGCAGAGCAACCACGAGGGCGTGCTGATCGACGCCGTCCACGAGCCGGGCCCGGCCGCGATCGTGATCAACGCGGGCGGCTACACGCACACCTCCGTCGCCCTGCGCGACGCGTTGGCGGCCGTCGCCCTGCCCACCGTCGAGGTCCACCTCACCAACATCCACCGGCGTGAGCCGTACCGGCACACGTCGTTCGTCTCCGAGGCCGCCGACGCCGTGATCTGCGGCGCCGGGGCGCACGGATACGTCCTCGCGCTGACTCACCTGGCGCACCTGCTGAAGAGGGAGAACTGATGGCCTCGTACCTGACCGGGTTGATCGGCTCGGGCATCGGCCCCTCGCTCAGCCCTCCGCTGCACGAGCGCGAGGCCGCCCACCACGGGCTGCGGTACGTCTACCGGCTGCTCGACACCGACAGCCTGGGGCACGACGTGGGGGAGCTGGTCCGTACGGCCCGCCGGTTCGGCTATGACGGGCTCAACATCACCCACCCGTGCAAGCAGGCCGTCATCCCGCACCTGGACGAGCTGTCGGCGGACGCCCGCATGCTGGGCGCCGTCAACACGGTCGTCTTCGACGGCGAGCGGGCCGTCGGCCACAACACCGACTGGACGGGCTTCGCCGAGTCGTTCGACCGCGGTCTGCCGGACGCGCCCACCCGGCGCATCGTCCAGCTCGGCGCGGGAGGCGCGGGAGCGGCGATCGCGCACGCGCTGCTGACCATGGGCGCCGGCGAGGTCACCGTCGTGGACGCCGACCCCGCGCGGGCGACGGCGCTGGCCGCCCGGCTGAGCGACCGCTTCGGGCCGGAACGGGCCCGCCCCGCCACCCGGGACGACCTGCCCGGGCTGCTCGCCCGCGCCGACGGCCTGGCGCACGCCACCCCCACCGGCATGGCGCTCCATCCCGGGCTGCCGCTGCCGGTCGAGCTGCTCCACCCCGGGTTGTGGGTGGCCGACATCGTCTACCGGCCGCTGGAGACCGAGCTGCTCGAACAGGCCCGCGCCCTGGGCTGCCGGACGCTCGACGGCGGGGGCATGGTCGTCTTCCAGGCCGCCCACGCCTTCCGCCTCTTCACCGGCCGCACCCCGGACAGCGAGCGGATGCTCGCTCACCTGACCGACCTGGTCGCGACCTGAGACCTCGCCCACCCGACCGGCCCGGTCGTCACCCGAGACCTCGCTCACCCGAGCGGCCCGGTCATCACCCGAGAAGGAGCCATGCGCACGTCCATCGCCACCGTCTCCGTCAGCGGCATCCTCACCGAGAAGCTCATCGCGATCGCCACCGCCGGATTCGACGGTGTGGAGATATTCGAGAACGACCTGCTCGTCTGCCCGCACCCACCCGAGGAGATCCGCGCCCGCGCCGCCGACCTGGGCCTCGGCATCGACCTCTACCAGCCGTTCCGCGACTTCGAGGCCGTGCCCGCCCCCGCGCTGGCGGCCAACCTGGAGCGGGCCGAGCGCAAGTTCCGGGTGATGGAGCGCCTCGGCGCGGACCTGCTGCTGGTCTGCTCGAACGTCTCGCCCGCCACGATCGGCGACGACGCCCTCGCCGCGGAGCAACTGCGGCGGCTCGCCGAGCGGGCCGCCGAACACGGCATCCGGATCGCCTACGAGGCGCTGGCCTGGGGCCGGCACGTCAACGAGTACCTGCACGCCTGGCGGATCGTCCGGATGGCCGACCACCCCAACCTGGGCACCTGCCTGGACAGCTTCCACATCCTGTCGCGCGGCTCCGACCCGATCGGCATCGAGGCCATCCCCGGTGAGAAGATCTTCTTTCTGCAGCTCGCCGACGCGCCGATGCTGGCCATGGACGTGCTGCAGTGGAGCCGCCACTACCGCTGCTTTCCCGGCCAGGGCACCATGAACGTCGCCGGCCTGGTCCAGCACGTGCTGAACACCGGATACGCCGGGCCGCTGTCGCTGGAGGTGTTCAACGACCACTTCCGCCAGGCCGACACCGGCCGTACCGCCCGGGACGGCATGCGCTCGCTCATCGCCCTGGAACAGACCTTGCACGGCGCCGCGCACCCCGCCGTGCCCACCGGCTTCGCCTTCGCCGAGCTCGCCGACGCGGGCTCCCTGAGCGGCGTGCTGGACGCGCTCGGTTTCACCCGTACCGGCTCCCACGCCGGCAAACCGGTCGAGCTGTGGAGCCAGGGCGGGGCCCGGATGCTGCTCAACGCCACCGGAGCCGACCCCGCCCTGGTCGCCATCGGACTGGACAGTCCCGACCCCGCGCGGGCCGTCAGACACGCCGAGACGCTGCTGGCGCCGGTGCTCCCGCGCGAACGCGCCCCGCAGGACGCCTCGCTGGACGCGATCGCCGCCCCGGACGGCACCGCGCTCTTCTTCTGCGACACCGCCTGGCTCGGCGACTTCGGCGACTCCGGCGCCGTCGAGGCCGTCGAGGCGGTCCCCGGGCAGATCACCCACATCGACCACGTGGCACTCACCCAGCCCTGGCACCACTTCGACGAGGCCGCGCTGTTCTACGGCAGCGTGCTGGGCCTGCACCCGCAGGAGAGCCTGGAGCTGCCCGACCCCTACGGCCTGCTGCGCAGCCGGGCGATGTCCACGACACCGGTGTCCGGCGCGGGCGTCACGGACAAGGTCACAGAGGCTACAGAGGCCGCCGGAGCCGCCGGGGCCGCCGAACAGGTGCGGATGGTGCTCAACATCGCCCAGGTCGGTGCGGGCGACACCCCGTGGCAGCACGTCGCCCTGGCCAGCGACGACCTGCTGGCCGTCGCCCGCAGGCTGCGCGCCGAGCATCCGGAACTGTTGCTGCCCATCCCGGGCAACTACTACGACGACCTGGAGGACCGCCATGACGTCGATCCCGAGCTGCGCCGGCTGGGCGTGCTGTACGACCGGGACGAGCACGGCGAGTTCCTGCACATGTACACGGTCACCGTGGGACGAGTCTTCTTCGAGATCGTCCAGCGTGTCGGCGGCTACCGGGGCTACGGCGCCGTCAACGCCCCGATCCGGCTCGCCGCACAGCACGCGGGCCATCCTAAGATGGGCCAATGACCTCGCAGCCCGCCACCACCGAACGCCAGCGGGACGCTGACCGCACCAAAGCGGAGATCCTCAAGGTCGCCCAGCACGAGTTCGCGCGCCACGGCTACGCCGGTGCGCGGGTCGACGAGATCGCCGCCCGGATGCGCACCACCAAGCGCATGATCTACTACTACTACGGCAGCAAGGAGCGGCTCTACATCGCGGTGCTGGAGAAGGCGTACGCCGAGGTCCGCGCGGCCGAGCGCACGGTCGACGTCGAGCACCTGGCCCCGGTCGAGGCGATCCGCACGCTGGCCGAGCTGACCTTCGACCATCACGACGCGCACCGCGACTTCATCCAGCTCGTCGCCATCGAGAACATCCACCAGGCCGAGCACATCCGCAAGTCGCAGGCGCTGGCGGGCCTCGCGACTCCGGTGCTCGATCTCATCGGACGCATCCTCGACGCGGGCCAGGAGTCCGGCGACTTCGTCACCGAGGCCGACGCCATCGACGTGCACATGATGATCAGCTCGTTCTGCTTCTTCCGGGTGGCCAACCAGCACACGTTCGGCGCGCTGTTCGGCCGCGACATGACCGCGCCCGAGCACCGGGCCAGGCTGCGCCGGATGGTCGGCGAGATGGTCGTCGGCTACCTGCGCGGGGAGGGCGGGGAGGGGCGCCCGGCGCCGGCTTCCTCGGCGTGACGGTGTGACTCCGCGTCCGGCGTGACCCTGCGTCCGGGCGCCGCCGCGGACGAACGCGAGCACGGATCCGGCAGGTAACCGATCGGCAACACCCTTGTAACGTACGAACCAGTGAGTTAGTTTCCTGCCATCGCGCCATCCCCCTGATCTCCCAACGTGAGGAGCGCCCGTGACAGTGCAGGGTAAACCCCGCAAGGCGGCCGCGGCGGCCTGGATCGGCAGTGCCTTGGAGTACTACGACTTCTTCATCTACGGCACCGCGGCCGCGCTGGTCTTCAGCAAGATCTTCTTTCCGGCCTCCTCGCCCGCGACGGGCACGCTCCTGGCGCTGGCCACCTTCGGCGTCGGCTACCTGGCCAGGCCGGTGGGCGCCTTCGTCCTCGGGCACGTGGGTGACAGGTTCGGCCGCAAGAAGGTGCTGGTCGTCACCCTGGTGATGATGGGCGTGTCGACGTTCCTGGTCGGCTGCCTGCCCACCTACGACGAGATCGGCGTGCTCGCGCCGATCCTGCTGGTACTTCTGCGCCTGCTGCAGGGCTTCTCCGTCTCCGGAGAACAGGCGGGCGCCAACTCCATGACGCTCGAGCACGCCCCCGAGGGACGGCGCGCCTTCTACACCAGCTTCACCCTCAACGGCACCCAGGCCGGGCAGATCATCGCCACCGCCGTCTTCCTGCCGATCGCCGCGCTGCCCGAGGAGCAGCTGCTGAGCTGGGGCTGGCGGGTGCCGTTCTGGCTGAGCATCGTGGTGGCCGTGGTCGGGCTGATCATCCGGCGCACCCTGGAGGAGACGCCCGCGTTCGAGCAGGAGGTCGCCGGCAACACCGTCGCCAAACTCCCGCTGGCCGTGCTCTTCCGCGACCACTGGAAGGACGTGCTGAGGGTGGTCGTGGCCGCGGTCATCGCCTCGGTGAGCACGATCTTCACCGTGCACGCCCTGTCCTACGCGGTCAACACCGTGGGGCTGGAGCGAGGCCCCATGCTGTGGGTGGGCGTCCTGGCCAACGTCGCGGCGGTGATCACCATCCCGCTGTGGGGCATGCTGTCGGACAGGGTCGGCCGCAAGCCGGTCTTCATCGGCGGGTCGCTGGGCTGCGCGGTGCTGATGTTCGCCTACCTGTGGTCGATCTCCACCGGCAGCTACGCCCTGATCTTCGTGCTGGGCATCGCGATGTTCGGTGTCGTGCACAGCGCCACCAGCGCGGTCTGGCCCTCCTTCTACGGCGAGATGTTCACCACCAAGGTGCGGCTGTCCGGCATGGCGGTCGGCACCCAGTTCGGCTTCGCGATCGCCGGCTTCGCGCCGACGGTGGCCACCGCGCTCGCGGGCACGGGCAAGGAGAGCTGGTTCGGCGTGTCGGTCATCGTGGCGGTGCTGTGCCTCGTCAACGTGGCCGCGGTGGCGACCGGCCGGGAGACCTACCGGGTCCCCACCGAGCAGCTCGGCCTCAAGCGCGCGGAGCCGTTGAAGGTATGAACGAGTTCCGCGTCCACGCCCTGCGCTACGCCGTACGCGACGCCCGGCGCGGGGAGCACTTCCACGGCTACGACGCCCGCGCGGGGCAGCCGCACCCCACCTCGTACTACGTGTGGCTCGCGGTCTCCGAGCGGCACACCGTCGTCGTCGACACCGGCATCGGCCGCACGCGCGCCCAGGACGTCGAGGGGCTGGACTACCGCACCTCGCCGGTGGAGGCCGTGGCCGCGCTGGGCGTACCCGCGGACTCCGTCGGCCACGTGGTGCTGACCCACCTGCACTACGACCACACCGGCACCGCGCGCGAGTTCACCTCCGCCCGCTACGTCCTGCAGCGGGCGGAGCTCGACTACTGGACCGGCCCCTGGGCGGACCGCCTCACCAGGGAACGCCGGCTGCTGAACGACGACGACCTGGCCCACCTGCTGGCCGCCCGCGAGGACGGGCGCGTGACGCTGGTGGACGGTGACGCCGACGTCGTGCCCGGCCTGAGCGTCCACCTGGTCGGCGGGCACACCGCGGGCATGCAGGTGGTGCGCGTCAACACCGCGCGCGGCGCCGTCGTCCTGGCCTCCGACGCCGCCCACTTCTACGAGAACCTGGAGGACGACCGCCCCTTCCCGATCCTGCACAGCATGACCGGCATGTACGGCGCCTTCGACAGGATCGGGCAGCTGGCCGGCGGCCCGCATCTCGTGGTCGCCGGCCACGACCCGGAGGTGCTGGAGCGCTTCCCGCAGCTGGGGCCCGACGTCGCGGTGATCTCCGGCTGAGCGGGCCGGCACCCGGCCGCCCGCACGGTCAACGGGGCAGGACCTCGATCTTGCCGGTGGGGCGGGCGCTGAAGGGGTCGTTGAAGAAGAACTCGCCCGGCCGGGTGAAGGTGTACCGGAACGACTCGCCCGGGTTGAGCCTGACGTCGAACAGTCCCTCGAAGAACTGGGTGGCGCCGTGGACGTTGACGTTGTCCGCGGGGTTGACGAAGGTGACCGTGGTGCCGACCGGTACCCGCAGGTGGGTGGGGGCCATCGCGTTCACCGCGGCGGACTCGGTGGCGCCGACCTGGCCGGTGGCGGCGTTGTAGGTGCGGGCGAGCACGACGGTGTCGTTCACGGCGCTCCCGTCGACCGGGCCGCCGGAGACCGGCCGCCGGACCACCGGTGCGGGCGGGGTGGCCGCGGGGGGCACGGTGCCGCCCAGCCTGAAGGCCCACAGGTGGTCGCCCCGGGTTGCCGAGTCGCCGTAGGGGATGCTGGTGCCGCCCGCGTAGACGGCGATGTACTGCTCCCCGTCGATCTCGTAGGAGATCGGGCTGCTGCTGACGGCGGCGCCGGTCTGCCAGCGCCACAGCTCGCGGCCGTCGCGGGCGTCCAGGCAGAGCAGGTTGCCGTCGGGCTGTCCGATGAACAGCAGGTCGGAGGCCGTGGTGAGGATGCCGTTGCCGTGCGCCAGCGAGTACGGCATGTTCCGCTTCCACCGGACCCGGTTGGTGCCCGGGTCCACGGCCACCACCCCGCCGGTCATGTACTCGCCGGGCGGCCGCAGCCCGTTGGACGGCTCGGTCAGCGAGTGCGCCGCCGCGACGTAGCCGAAGCCGGTGTACACCAGCCGGGTGCTGTGGCTGTAGGACTGGTGGTTCCAGTCGGCGCCGCCTCCGTGCCCGGGGATGGTGAGGATCGGCTCGTCCCAGTGCGGGGTGTACAGGGAGCCGATCCGGTAGTTCGGGACGGCGCGGTGCGGGAGTCCGGGGATCTCGGTGCCCAGCGGCTGCCGTGCGGGGGTGAGCTCGGTCCAGCCGCCCTGGCGGGGGAAGGGCTGGGTGGGCCAGGTCTTCTGCCGGGGCTCCTGGGGCACGGGCACCTCGTCGATGCCCAGCGGGGCCGAGCCGTCGGCCCGGTCGAGGATGTAGTACATGCCGGTCTTGCTGCCGTAGACGACGAGCTTGCGGGTCCGGCCGTGGACGCGCGCGTCGAGCAGGACGGGCGCCATGACGTTGTCCATGTCCCAGATGTCGTGGTGGACGGACTGGAAGTGCCAGCGGTGGGCGCCGGTCTTCAGGTCCATCGCCACGATCGAGTTGGCGAACAGGTTCTGGCCGCCGCGCTCCGAGCCGTCCTGGGAGGAGCGGGCGCCCCTGGCGTTGCCGAACGTCCAGTAGACCAGGCGCAGATCCGGGTCGATGGCGCAGTGCATCCACGGGGTGGCGCCGCCGGTCTGCCAGGAGTCGCCCTCCCAGGTGTCGTGGCCGAACTCGCCGGGGCCTGGAGTGCCCCAGAAGTGCCAGACCAGGTCGCCGGTCCCGGCGTCGAAGGCGAGCGCGGCACCGCGCGGGCCGTCGTTGGTGCCGCAGTACAGCATGCCGTCGTGGTAGGTGACCGCGACCTTCTCCAGGTTGCCGTAACCGTTGTGCTGCCGCTCCCAGACCACCTGGCCGGTGCGCTGGTCGAGGGCGATGAGCCAGTTGTCGTTGGCGCAGGTGTAGACCCGGCCGGCGCCGACCGCGACGCCGCGCCGGGTGACCGCCCCGCGGGTCTGCGGGTACTTCCATCTGACGGTGCCGGTGCGGCCGTCCACCGCGGTGACGTTGCCCAGGGCCGACTCGATGTAGAGCACGCCGTCCACGGCCACGGCGGTGCTCTGGCTGTTGCCCGCCATGAGGCCGCCCTCGATGTTGTTGACCCAGGCGGCCCGTAACCGTTTGACGTTGCCGCGGTGCAGGTCGCGCAGCCCGCTGTAGTTCTGGTTCGCCAGGTTCCCGCCGATCTTCGGGAAGTCGGTGTCGCGCCGGTGGACGGTCGCGGTGGCCTGGTCTGCCGGGGCGAGCACGGCAGCGGCGGCGGCCATGAGCAGCTCTCTGCGACGGATCATGATCATCCTCTCACTAGTCCACCAGGTGGATTGATAGTTCCGAGTGATGGACGCACGATAGATCTTGCCTGTAGGGGGGTCAATGCTTCTGGGGCCGGTATGCGGATCATTGGTTCCATCAGACGGACCATGGGTGATGCTTGGGCCGAGCACGCCGATCGGCGGGAGGGCGGAGACGGTCGGGCGAGCGGAGAGGGCCGGCCGGAGGAAGCGGCCGGCCGGGTGGAGACGGCCGGAGGCGGCCGGACGGGGGGAGACGAACGGCAGCCCGAACAGGGCCGCGCCCGTGGCCGGCAGCGCCCCCGGCCGGGCCGTCAGAGGCCCAGGTAGATACGCCGTACCTGGGGATCGTCACGAAGCTCGGCCGAGGTGCCGGTGGCGGCGATCTCCCCGTTCTCCATCACCAGGCAGGTGGTGGTGACGTCGAAGGTGAGCTTGGCGTTCTGCTCGACCAGCAGGATGGCCAGCCCGTCGGCGTTGAGCCGCTTGAGGACGCCGGCGATCTCCGCCACGAGAATCGGCGACAGGCCCATCGAGGGCTCGTCGAGCAGCATCATCTTGGGCCGGCACATGAGCGCCCGGCCGACGGCCAGCATCTGCTGCTGCCCGCCGGACAGCGCGCCGGCCAGCCGGTGGCGCATCTCGGCGAGGACCGGGAACAGCTCGAACACCTCGTCGATGGGCGTGCTCTTCCAGCTACTGGTGTAGGCGCCGAGCAGCAGGTTCTTCTCCACGGTGAGCCCGGGGAAGACATGCCTGCCCTCGGGGACGTAGCCGAGCCCGTGCCGTACCAGGGTGTGCGGCGCGGCGCGCAGCAGGTCGTGCTCGCCGAAACGGATCGCCGTGGCCCGGCGGGGCGCCAGGCCCATCACGGCCTTGAGGGTGGAGGACTTGCCGGCGCCGTTGGCGCCGATGATGCCCAGCGCCTGCCCCGGCCCGACGGTGAAGCTCACGCCGTGGGCGGCGCGGACGCCACCGTAGTGGACCGACAGGTTCTCGACGGTCAGTGTCGGGTTCGTCGTCGGGGTCGTCATCGGGTCGCCTCCTCGACGGCGGACTCGGTGGGTGCGGCCATGGAGTCGCCGAGGTACGCCTGCACGACGGCGGGGGCGACCGCGACCTCGGCGGGGGTGCCGTCGGCGATCACCTTGCCGCCGGACAGCACGGTGACGTGGTCGCACAGCGACATGACCAGTCCCATGTTGTGCTCGATCACCACCACGGTGACGCCGGAGTCCCTGATGGAGCGGACGATGTCGCCGAGCTGGCGGACCTCCTCGCCGTTCAGCCCGGCGGCGGGTTCGTCGAGCAGGAGCAGCGACGGCGACATCGCCATCGCGCGGGCCATCTCGATGCGGCGCTGGATCCCGTACGGCAGCGAGCGCGGGACGGCGGCGGCGTAGTCCGTCAGCCCGAACCTGGCGATGATCTCGTCGGCGCGTGCCCCGAGCGCCCGCTCGTAGCCGAACACCTTCCAGGGCAGCGCCAGGTAGCGCCAGATCCAGGAGGTCCTGGTGCGGTCGAGGCCGAGCAGCACGTTCTCCCGGACGTCGAGGTCCTCGAAGAGGCGCAGGTTCTGGAAGGTGCGGGCGACCCCGCGCTGGGAGAGCCGGTACGGCCTCGCCCCGGTCACGTCGTCCCCGTGCAGGCGCACCGCGCCCGCGCTGGGCGTGTAGAAGCCGCTGACGATGTTGAACAGGGTCGTCTTGCCCGAGCCGTTGGGGCCGACGACGCCGCGGATCTCGCCGGCGGTGACCGCGAGGGAGACGTCGTCGAGGGCGGTCAGCCCCTTGAAGCGCATCGTCACGCCCCGGACCTCCAGCACGCCCGCGTCGGCCGTTCCCTCCGCGCCGGCCGTTCCCTCCGCGCCGGCCGTTCCCTCCGCGCCGGCCGTTCCCTCCGCGCCGGCCGTTCCCTCCGCGCCGTCCGCACTGTCCGCGGCCCGGTCGTAGGGCTGGAAGGGGTGCAGCCGCACCCGCGTTCCCGGGTCGCGGCGCCGCAGCAGGGACCGGAGCCGGCGGGGCAGCCCGGCCAGCCCCGTGGGGGCGAAGACCACCACGAGGACCACCACGACGCCGTAGCCGAGCTGGGCGTAGGCCGAGGCGTCCAGCAGCGCCTCGCGCACCATGGCCAGCGCGACGGCGCCGACGACGCAGCCGAGGATGCTGGCCCGCCCGCCGATGATCACCATCGCGAGCAGCAGGAACATGTTGGCGATGTTGAACGACTCGGGCGCCACGAAGCGGATGAGCCCGGCGTACAGGACCCCGGCCAGGCCGCCGTACAGGCCGGACAGCACGAAGGCCGTCATGCGCAGCAGCGGGATCTCCGCGCCGAGCGCGCCGGCCGCCAGGTCGTCGTCGCGCATCGCGCGCAGCCTGCGGCCGAGCGGCGAGTGCGTGACGAACAGCGCGAACGCCAGCGAGAGGACGAAGACCACCAGCTCGACGTAGTAGAAGAGGTACGCGCTGGACAGGTCGAGCCCGAACAGCACCGGCGCAGGGATGTCGCTGATGCCCTCGGCGCGGCCCGCGATGTGGGCGTTGGTGACCCAGTTGGTGAAGGCCAGCGCCAAGCCGAGGGTGACGATGCCGAGATAGTGCGACTGCATCCGCAGCGCCGGGACGCCCACCAGTACGCCGAAGACCACGGACACGACCAGGGCCAGAGCCGCCGCGCTCCAGAAGCCGAAGCCCGCCCGCGTGCACAGGATGGCGACGGTGTAGGCGCCGACGCCGAAGAAGGCGACCTGGGCCAGGTTGATCTGCCCGGCCACGCCCATGGTCAGACCCAGGCCGATGGCGAGGATCGCGAAGATGATCGCGACGTTCACCACGTGCATGGAGTAGCCGCCGAGCCCGTACGGCAGCAGCCAGGCGGCCACCGCGAGGGGGACGAGGTATGCCAGACGTCTCATGCGCGGTTCACCGTCGTCTCTCCGAAGATGCCGGTGGGGCGGATCATCACGATGACCGCGAACACCAGGAACGTGACCAGCTCGGAGTACTCCTGGAAGTTGCCGGCCGCGAAGGCGTCCAGCAGCCCGAAGGTCATGCCGCCGACGATCGCGCCGGGCATGCTGCCGAACCCGCCGAGCATGGCCGCGGCGAACCCCTTGATGCCCAGGGTGCCGCCCATGGTCGGGTTGACGTACAGCATCGGCCCGATCAGGCTGCCCGCCAGTGCCGCCAGGCCCGCGCCGATCGCGAAGGCCATCGCGTTGCTGCGGCCGACGTGGATGCCGACCGCGGTGGCCGCCTGGTGGTCCATGGCCACCGCCTGCATGGCCGCGCCGCGCTTGGTGCGCTGCAGGAACAGCGCGAGCAGGCCGGTGGCGGTCGCCGCGACGGCGATCACCAGCAGGCTGTAGGTGGGAATGCGGATCCCGCCCAGGTCCAGCGGCGCGGTAGGGACGGGGGAGGGGACCGCGTGCCCGGTCGCCCCCCAGACGAGCACCGCGCCCGCCTCCAGGACGGCGCCGAAGCCGATCGTGCCGATCAGCATCAGCGTGAAGTCCTTGTTCTCCAGCGGCCGCAGGAAGCGCTCGATGACCAGCCCGATGAGGCCGGTGACCCCGATGGCCACCGCGACCGCGATCGCGAACGGCAGCTGGGTGGCCAGGTAGAACGTGGAGGCGGCGTACGCGCCGATCATCACGACGCTGCCGTGCGCGAAGTTGACCAGCCCCATCGTCCGGTAGACGATCGAGAAGCCCATCGCCACCAGCGCGTATACCGCTCCGAACGTGACCCCGCCGATCAGGGTCTGGAGGAAGACCTGCACGTCAGCTCGCGTCCTCGGGAACGACCGTGCCGCCCTTGACCAGGCCGATCTTGGTGGCGTGGATGCCGACCCCCGACTCGTCGTAGTCGTAGTCGCCCAGCAGCCCGGCGCGCTTCACGCCGCGGATGGCGTCGGCGAGCGGCCGGCCGCCCGCGCCCTTGGTCTGCTTGAGCGCCTCGATCAGGATCGACGCGCCGTCGTAGGCCTTGGCGACGTGCATGCGGGCGTCCTCGTTGTAGGCGGCCTTGTACTTGGCGGCGAACGCCTTGATGGGCTCGCTGGCCTCGTTGCTCAGGTACGGCGAGCTCACGACGGATCCCTCGGCGTTGTCCAGGCCCGCGGTGGTCGCGTACACGTCGGTGCCCATCGGCGCGCCGCCCGCGAACAGCGCCTTCAGGCCCAGCTCGCGCGACTGCTTGGCGATCAGGCCTGACTGGACCTCCTCGGCGCCGATGAACAGCACCTCGGGTTCCTGCTCGCGGATCTTGGCGAGGTTGGCGTTGAAGTCCTTCTGGTCGGGGGTGACGACCTCGTCGGCGATCGCGGTGACGTTCCTGGACTTGAGCGCGGCCAGGAACGCGTCGTGCTCGCCGGCGCCGTACGCGCCGTTGTTGCTGATCAGCGCGATCTTCTTGTAACCCTTGTCGTCCACCAGGTACTTGGCGAGGGTCTCGTCGAACGTGACGCTGGTCGGCGCGTTCAGGAACAGGAACGGGCTCTTGAGGTCGGCGAGCTTGGGCGACTGCCCCGAGGTGATGTTCGGGATCTCGGCGTCCTTGAGGATCGGGGCCATCGCCAGGGTGACCGCGCTCTCGGCGGTGCCGAGCATCGCGACGTAGCCCTCGCTGGAGATCTTCCTGGCCAGGTTGGTGCCCACCGTGGGGTCGCCCTGGCTGTCGAAGAGGTCGAGCTTGATCTGCCGCCCGTTGACGCCGCCCGCCTTGTTGGCCTCGTCGACGGCGAGCTTGACGCCCTTGTGCTCCCACTGGCCGAGCGGGCTCAGCTGCCCGCTCTGCGCGTTGATGTTGGCGATCTTGATGGGGCCGGTGGCGTCCGCCTCCTGGGCGGCCTGCTGGCCGGGGGCGGAACAGGCGGCGAGCGCCATCAGCGCCGTCAGGGCCGTCAGGGCCACTGCGGAAATGGAAACTCTTGCGGAGAACAAGTGATTCACCTCATTGGGGGGTGGAGGAAAGTGCGGTGATCGACACGGCCCCGTAATGCACGGACTAGTACGTTAGTTATACGGCCTGGCGAAACCCGGGGAAATACCGAACGGGCAACGGTTTCAGTCGGGGAAAACACCCTGATAGATGTCCTTGATGTTCCAGTGGCCGGGGGTCGGCACGGGCTCGTTGACCATCGGCACGTCGATGAGCGCGGGCCGCCGGTTCGCCACCGCCGCCCGCAGGGCCGCCCCGAACTCGTGCGGCGCGGCGACGGTGTGGCCGTCGGCGTCGCACGCGGCGGCCAGCGCCGCGAAGTCGGGACTGTAGGGGAGCCCGGCGGGGTCGGTGAAGTCGCAGCCGTGGCTGCGGCCGAAGTTCGCGGACTGCAGGTCGGAGATGGTGCCGTGCGCCCTGTTGTTCATCACCACGAAGATCACCGGTGCGCCCTGCTCGACGGCGAGTGGCAGGGCGGGCAGCTGGGCCCCCATGCCGCCGTCGCCGATGAGCGCGACCACGACGCCGTCGGGGCGGGCGAGCTGGACGCCGACGGCGGCGGCCGGGCCGAACCCCATGGTGGAGGCGCCGCCGGGGGCGATGAAGCGGCCCTCGGCCGGCAGCTCGTAGCACTGCGCGACGCCGTTCTTGTTCCAGCCCACGTCGGTCACCAGGGTCGCGCCGGGCGGCAGCGCGTCGCGCAGGTCGGCGAGGATGCGCTCGGGCCGCAGCGGGAAGGCGTCGCT
This sequence comes from Streptosporangium sp. G12, assembly GCF_052983175.1. NCBI lineage: Bacteria > Bacillati > Actinomycetota > Actinomycetes > Streptosporangiales > Streptosporangiaceae > Streptosporangium > Streptosporangium sp. G12. The sequence continues at coordinate 24,481 of NZ_JBRIQO010000042.1, forward strand.
GCGGCCCCGCTCCCGGCTCCCGGCGAACAGCTCCGTCCTGGCCTCGCGGATGCGCTCGCGCAGCTCGGGCCGGTCCGCCCGCGGATGTGACGTGACGGCCTCGGCCAGGGCCCGCACCGCGAGCCCGACGTCGGCGACGGCGCCGATCTCGACCGGGTAGTTGCGGCCGATCTCGGCCGGGTCGATGTCGATCTGGATCAGTTTGCCGCGGTCGCCGAGCGTCCAGGTGAAGCGGGGATCCCATGAGCTGGCGTCGGTCTCGGCGAACCGGGTGGCCAGCGCCAGCACCACGTCGGCGTCCCTGGCGTAGGCGTTGGTCAGCTCCAGCCCCCAGAATCCCGGCATGCCGAGCACCAGCGGGTGCGCGTCGGGGACGGTGCCCTTGGCCATCAGCGAGTGCGCGATCGGGATGTCCAGGTGCTCGGCCAGCGACAGCAGCGCCTCGGCGTCCTCGCGCAGGCCGCCGCCGACGTACAGCAGCGGCCGCTCGGCGCCCGCGAGGGCCTCGGCGATCCGCTCCGCCGTCGCGGCGGGCAGGCCGGGCGGCGCGGCGTGGCTGACCGGCGGGTACGGCGCCGCGGGCCGGGAGAGGACGTCCATCGGCACGTTGACCAGCACCGCCCCCGGCCTGCCCGTCGTCGCCGTCCAGAAGGCCCGCTCGACGGACCGGCCCACGTCCTGGGCCCGGCGCACGTTCCAGGCGCGCTTGACGAAGGGCCGGAAGACCGACGCCTGGTCGGCGTCGGCGTGCAGGTTGATCTCCTGGTGCGGGTGGCGGCCGTGGTAGTAGGACGGGATGTCGCCGGAGATCACCACCATCGGCACCGAGTCGAGCGCGGCGGTCATCACCCCGGTGGCGGCGTTGGTCAGGCCGGGACCGACGTGCACGAGCAGCACGCCGGGCCTGCCGGAGGCGCGGGCGTAGCCGTCGGCCGCGTGCGCCGCCGCCTGCTCGTGCCGGGCGATGACGAAGCGGATACGGCTGTCGGCCAGCGCGTCGAGCACGGCGATGTTGGTGTGCCCGCAGGTGCCGAAGACGTACTCGACGCCGAGCTCCTCGAGCTGGGCGACGAGCGCGTGGGCGACGGTGGTCACCGGTCTTCCCAGACGGTCGGCGGTCACTGCTCTCCCCGGATGGTCGGTGGTCACCGGTTTCCCCGGATGGTCGGCGGTCACTGGTCTCCCCAGATGGTCAGCCCGCGAAGGAGCAGGGTCTTGGTCACGGTGAAGTCCTCGATCATCCAGCGGGGCGACTCGCGGCCGATGCCGGAGTCCTTCACGCCGCCGAACGGGAGGTGGTCGAGGCGGAAGTTGGACGAGCCGTTCACGACCAGGCCGCCGACCTCCAGCTCGCGCCAGGCGGTGACGATGCGGCGCACGTCGTGGGTGAACAGCCCGGCCTGCAGGCCGTAGCTGCTGCGGTTGCACTCCCGGACGACCTCGTCGAAGGCGTCGTAGGGAAGCACGGCGACGAGCGCGCCGAAGACCTCCTCACGGACGACCCTCGCGTCGGCGGGCGGCGTGACGACCACGGTCGGTTCCATCACCGCGCCCGTCCGGCCGCCGCCGGTCGTCACGGTCGCGCCGCCGCGCGCCGCCTCCTCGGCCCAGCGCGCCACCCGCTCGGCGGCCTCGTCGTCCACCATCGAGCCGACGTCGGTCGCCGGGTCGAGCGGGTCGCCCACCGTCAGCGCCCGCACCTCGCCGGTCAGGGCACGGGCGAACTCCTCGAACCGGCTGCGCTGCACGTAGACGCGCTGGACGGAGATGCAGCTCTGGCCGGAGTTGCTGTATCCGGTGCGCGCGCAGATACGTGCGGCCTCCGCCACGTCGGCGTCCTCGCAGACGATGGTGGCGGCGTTGCCGCCGAGCTCCAGCAGCACCCGCTTGGGCCCGGCGGCGTGGGCGACGGCGGCACCGGCCCTGACGCCGCCGGTGAAGCTGATCACGGCGATCTCCGGCGCGGCGCACAGCCGCGCGCCCACGTCCCCGCCCCCGTGCAGGACCTGGACGGCCTCCTCCGGCATCCCGGCCTCCAGCAGCAGCCGGACCAGGGCGGCCGAGACGGCCGGGGCCTGCGGCGGCGGCTTGACGACCGTGGTGTTGCCGGCCGCGAAGGAGGCGGCCAGCTTGTGGGCGAGCAGGTTCGCCGGGGCGTTGAACGGCGTGATCGCGAGCACCGGGCCGGCCGGGGCGCGCTGCGTGATCGCGGTGTTGCCCACCCCGCGGGCCCAGCCCGCCACGGGCAGGACCTCGCCGCCGATCGCCCTGGCCTCGGCCGCCGCGACGGCGAACGTGTCGGCCACCCGCAGCATCTCCCCGCGGCCGTCCTTGAGCGGCTTGCCCAGCTCCAGGGCGAGGAGCCGGGCGAACTCCTCGGCGCGGGCGGTGACCGCGGCCGAGGCGCGCTCCAATATCGTCGCGCGGGTGGCCGGGGCGAGCCGCGCGACCGCCCCGGCACTCCGGCGCGCGTAGTCGAGCGCGGTGGCGATGTCGTCGGGACCGGCGAGCCGGGCCCGGCTCACGACCCGCCGCACGTAGGGGCCGACGCGGTCGGAACGGGGGCCCGCACCCAGCCACTTCCCGGCGATCAGGCATTCGGCTTCCTGGACTGCGTCCATGTCATCTCCATAGAGATCCGCTTGGCGGTTCTCAAGAACCGCACTGTGGATTGCCTCACGGTATGAGGAGGGTAAAGGTTCTGGCAAGGGGCAATTGATCCGCATGGTGGTTCATCTGGACCGCTGGGCGGACTGGTGTTAGCGTACGGACCGCATGCGAGAGTGAGCGGAAAAGGTTCACCTTCGACTCACAAGTGAGGACCCGTGCCTTCGATGAACAACCCGGCGGTCTCCGGTGACAGCGGTGGCGGCGTGCGCAGCGTCCAGCGGGCGTTCGACATCCTGTCCCTGCTCACCGACGACCGCCGGACGCTGACGATCCGCGAGGTCGTCGACGAGACGGGGCTGGCCAAGACGACGGCGCTGCGCCTGCTGCAGACCCTGGAGCACATGGGGCTGCTGTGGGCCACGCGCAAGGGCTATGCGGCGGGGCCGGCCCTGTGGCGCTGGGCGCATCTCGCGCGCGACGCCTGGGAGCTGCCCCCGGAGACCGTGCAGCTCATGCGCGAGCTGGGGGAGCGGCACCGGGAGACCGTCAACCTCTACGTCCTGCGGGACGTCCACCGCATCTGCATCGCCCAGCAGGAGAGCCCGCAGCCGCTGCGCCATGTCGTGCGGGTCGGCGACGAGCTGCCCCTGTGGGCGGGCGCCGCCTCGAAGGTCCTGCTCAGGGACGCCCCGGCGAGGCTGCTGTCGAGGGTCTGCCAGCTCTCGCCGTACGGCGAGGAGCACCTGGCGACGTTGCGGGAGTGGATCGCCGGAGTGGCCGGGGACGGCTATGCGGAAAGTCACGGCGAGCGCGAGCCGGGCCTGTCGGCGGTGGCCGCCCCCGTGACGGGCGCGGCGGGCGCGACCGTGGCGGCGCTCTCGCTGAGCGGTCCGACGGTCCGCTTCGGCGAGGAACGTGTCCAGGAGTTCGCCGCGGACCTGCGGGAGGCGGCCAAGCGCATGTCGGACCGCGGCTTCGACCATCCCCTGACCTGACCTTATGGAGCGTGAATGCAGCAGTTGCCACTGGACGGCATCAAGGTCGTGGACCTGACCAACGTTCTGGCCGGGCCGTACTGCAGCTACCAGCTGATGCTGTTCGGCGCGGAGGTGGTCAAGGTCGAGATGCCCGGCGACGGGGATCTCGCCCGCCGTCTCGGCCCGGACCCCGAGCTCAACCGGGAGGGGCTCGGCGCCTCCTTCCTGGCACAGAACGCCGGGAAGAAGTCGGTCGAGATCGACCTGAAGAGCCCGGCGGGCAGGCAGGCGTTCGAGGCCATGGTGGCCGGCGCCGACGTCCTGCTGGAGAACTTCAGGGCCGGGGTCCTGGCCAGGCTCGGTTACGGCTGGGACCGGCTGCGGGAGCTCAACCCCGGTCTGGTCTACTGCGCGATCTCCGGGTTCGGCCAGAGCGGCCCGATGAGCGGGGCGCCCGCCTACGACCAGATCGTCCAGGGGCTGTCCGGCATGATGAGCGTCACCGGCACCCCCGAGACGGTGCCGCTGCGCGTCGGCTTCCCGATCTGCGACTCGATCGGGGGGCTGATGGCCGCACTGGCGATCTCCGCCGCCCTGGCCGGGCGCGCGCGCGGCGGGACCGGCTGCTTCCTGGACCTGTCGATGCTGGAGGCGTCCATCTCCGCGATGGGCTGGACGGCCTCCAACTACCTGGTCAGCGGTGTCGAGCCGGAGCCGATGGGCGACCAGAACGCCACCGCCGCGCCCTCGGGCACCTTCGAGACGGCCGACGGGCCGCTGAACATCGCCGCCAACCAGCAGGTTCAGTTCGAGACGCTGTGCCGCCTCGTCGGGCGGCCGGACCTGCCCGCCGATCCCCGGTTCGCCGCGAGGGAGGCGCGCAAGACCCACCGCCGGGCCCTGAACCACGAGCTCAACCTGGCGTTGCGGACCAGGACGGCGCTGGAGTGGGAGGAGATCCTCTCTCGAGGGGGCGTCCCGGCCGCCCGCATCCTCACCGTGGCCCAGGCGCTGGCGCTCGGCCAGCTCCGCGGGCGCGGCTTCCTCACGGAGCTGCCGTTTCCCGGCGGCGACGAGCGCCGCGTGACGGTCACGGGCAACGGCGTCCTGGTCGACGGCGCCGCGTTGCGCCCGCGCGCTCCGGCTCCCCTCCTCGGCCAGCACAACGTGGAGTTCGGAGTGACGTCATGAGCGGCGTGGGCGACATGAGCGACGCAGCCGACTGGTGGGGAACGGCGGTGTCCCGGATCGAGCCCGACGTCATCGAGCTGCAGGGCCGGCCGGTGCAGGAGCTGATCGGGAAGGTCGGCTTCGCCGAGATGATCTGGCTCATGCTCCGCGGCCGGCTGCCGGACGAGCGGCAGGCCGCGCTGCTGGAGGCGGCGCTGGTCTCCTCGGTGGACCACGGCCCGCACGCCCCGTCGATCGCCGCCGCCCGGATGGCGATCACCTGCGGCGTCGGGCTGAACAACGCCGTCGCCACCGGCGTCAACCTGCTGGGCGACGTGCACGGCGGCGCGGGGGAGCAGTGCGTGGAGATGCTGGAGGAGGTCGTACGCACCGGTGACGCGGCCGCCACGGTGGCCCGCCGGCGGGCCCGCGACAAGTATCTGCCCGGGTTCGGGCACCGTTTCCACACCCGCGACCCGCGCCGCGACCCGCTGCTCGCCCTGGTGGACGAGGCGGTGGCCGGCGGGGTGGTGGCCGGTGCCCACCTGCGCGCGGCCCGGCAGGTGGAGGAGCTGATCAGCCCGGTGCCGATGAACATCGACGGCGCCACCGCGGTCATCTACGCCGAGCTGGGCTTCCCCGCGCCGCTGGCCCGCGGCCTGTTCGTGCTGAGCCGCAGCGTGGGAATCCTCGCGCACGCCTGGGAGGAGTCGGGCCAGGGCCGGCGCAACAAGGGGCCCATGCCTCCCTCCATCCTGCCCACCGACCTCAGGGCGCGGTGACCGCTCATCTCGCCTGCCGGCCTCAGGCTTCGGGGACCGCCGTGCTGACGGAAAAGCCGCGTCGTTCCGTCGGCGCCATCCTCGCGGCGATCCATCAGGCGGATCGCCGGACCCGGATGACGGACGCACGATAGGCCGGACGCGGCGATGAAGCAAGAGCTTGTTCAGGGCGTCGGCGCTGGATACGCTCGAGACCTCCCAGTGGACCAAGCGATCCATCTAGTGGACCAAAGCACGTGAGGTGCTCATGCGCGTCAGGCGTTCGTCCCTGTCCATCGCCGCCCTCGGCGCGGCGGCACTCCTGCTCACCGTCACCTCCCCCGGTTCCGCGGCCTCTCCCGGTTCCGCGGTCTCGCCGGGCCACGGCAGGGGGGCCGAGAACCTCGGCGACCCCGACTACGGCGTCTGCCGGGGCACCGACCCCCGCTGCTACCACAACTGGGGCAACTTCGACCCCGCCGAGGGCTATCGCCTGCTCGTCTACAGCCGCACCGCCGGACCTCGCCACGCCCATCTGGGGACTCCCCTCGGCCCCGGCCTGAACCCGCCGCTCAACGACGACAACGTCGCGGTCAGGGCCATGGTCGGGCTGGGGGCGGAGAACGGGTTCGCCGTCGACTACACCGAGGACGTCACCCAGCTGTCCTCTGCGGGCAGGCTGCTGTCGTACGACGCCGTGATGTTCCTCAGCACCACGCGCGACACCCTCGACGACGCCGCGCAGACCGCCCTGCGGCAGTACGTCCGCGCCGGCGGCGGCTTCGTCGGCGTCCACAACGCCTTCGGCACCGAGTACAACTGGCCCTGGTACGAGGGCCTGCTCGGCAACGCCAACTTCTACGACCACAGCGCCAACCAGCCCGGAGTCGTCGAGACCGTCGGCAGGCGGGACGTCTCAACCCAGGGGTTGCCGAAGCGCTGGGCCTTCTCCGACGAGTGGTACAACCTCGTGCCGTTCCCGACCCGGGTCAGGGTGCTGGCCAAGGTGGACGAGAGCACACTCGCCCGGGGGGTGCGCGGCGGCCTCGGCCACCCCGGGCACGGAGACGACCACCCGGTCAGCTGGTGCCAGTACTACGACGGCGGCAAGGCCTGGCTCACGACCCTCGGCCACGACGTCAAGGCATGGACCGACGAGCCGATGGAGGGCGACCGGTACTTCGTCCAGCACCTGCTCGGCGGGGTGAGATCGGTGCTCGGCATGGCGCCGTTCTGCCGCTGATCCGAGGGGCCGGGCCGCCGCCGGACGCCACCGGCCGCCGCGGGCGCGCCGGCGGCCCGCATGGGCTCGAAGCTCCCCCGGGAGGACCCCCGGGACGCGGCGGGCGGTCTCAGGTGGGCGTGCCGGCGTCGACGCGGTAGAGCGCGCTGAAGAGCGGCCAGGTCAGGGTGGCCATCTCGGCGGGGGGTCGCGGGCATCCGCGCTGGAGCCAGTCCGCGGCCACGCCGATGAGCGCTCCCGCGGTGAACGCGGCCGGGACGTCGTGCGGGATGTCCGACGGAGGGCCGGAGTATCCCACCGGATCATCGGCGGTGATCTGGTGGAGGCGCTCGTGGACGGCCGCGGCGATGCGGCGGCGGATGTGGTCGACGACGCGTGCGCTGCCCTGCGGCCCCAGCAGGGTGCGGTAGAGCCCGGCGTGCTCGGCGAGGCTGGCGAAGAACGCCTCCAGCGACTGGGTCGCCTCCGGCGCCGGGTCCGCCGTCTCCGGGCCGGGGCCGGGCAGGGACTCGATCAGCCCGTCGATCATCGCGGTGCAGGCGGCCTCGGCGAGTTCGTGGACGTCGCGGTAGTGGTCGTAGAAGGTCGAGCGGCTCACGCCGGCGCGTTCGGCGACGTCGGCGACGGTGATCCGGGAGAGGTCCCGCTCCTCGACGAGCTCGATCAGCGCGCGTGCCAGGGCCGTGTGGGTGCGGCGCACGCGCCGGTCACCGGAGGGGGGGTCGCTGTTCTTGGTCGTGGCCACGTTCTTACTTTACCGTCAACCTACATCTGTAGGTTTCCCGACATCTGTAGGGTAGCGTGAGGGTGCATTCGTCACCCGGCGTGCGGCTCCTCCTCTCACGCCCGCGTGACAGCGGAGCACGGTACAGGCACGCACCACACGGCCCGCCCGATCCATCCGTTCGCAAGGAGATGACGCATGAGTGCCGACGAGCAGGTCCTGCGCTACCCGATCCCCAACGACAGGGCTCTGGAGCCGCCCGCGGAATGGGCCGAGCTGCGCGGCACGTGCCCGGTGGCGCACGTGGAGCTGCCCAGCGGTGACCGGGCGACGCTGCTGACCCGCTACGCCGACGTCAGGCAGGTGCTCGCCGACCCGCGCTTCACCCGCCAGCTCACCGCCCCCGACGCGGCGCGGCTGTCGGCGGAGGGCGGCGGAGTCTTCAGCAGCGAGATGGCGCAGATCATCCCCGACGGGGGCGAGGAGCACCAGCACTGGCGGCGCCTGGTCGGCAAGTGGTTCACCGCCAAGCGGATGGCCGCCCTGCGGCCCTCGATGGCCCGGATCGCCGAGGAGCTCATCGACGACATGGTCAAGCGCGGCGCCCCCGGTGACCTCAGGGCGGACCTGGGCTTCCCGCTGCCGGTGTACGTCATCTGCGACATGCTCGGCGTGCCGGCCGCCGACCGGGACCGGTTCTCGTACTGGTCCGACACCCTGCTCAACCTCACCCGCTACACCAAGGCCGAGACCGAGGCCGCCCAGGTGGAGTTCTTCCAGTACATGTCCGAGCACGTCGCCGCCAAGCGCGCCGAGCCGGGCGAGGACCTGCTGAGCGAGCTGATCGCGGCCGGCGGCCCCGAGGACGGCGGGCTGTCCGACATCCAGATCCTGGTCACCGGCATGGGCCTGCTGGTCGCCGGGCACGAGACCACCGCCAACATGATCGGCAAGATGGTCTCCATGCTGCTGGCCGACCGCGGCCGGTGGGAGCGGCTGCTCGCCGACCCCTCGCTGGTACGCACGGCGGTGGAGGAGACGCTGCGGCTCGACGCCAACTCCGGCTTCGGCCTGCCGCGCTACCTGCCCGTGGAGACCGAGGTGAGCGGTACGGCCCTGCCCCGCGGCACCACCGTGGTGTGCAGCATGGCCGCGGCCAACCGGGACGAGAGCGTCTTCGAGGCCGCCGCCGAGATGGACCTGAGCCGCAGCCCGAACCCGCACCTGGCCTTCGGCGCGGGCGCCCACTCCTGCCTGGGTCAGTCACTGGCGCGCACCGAGCTGCAGGTCGTGCTCGAGGTGCTGCTGCGCGGGCTTCCGTCCCTGGAACTGGCCGTCCCGGTGGAGGAGCTGGAACGAGTCGAGGGGCTGGCCGTCGGCGGCCTGCGCACGGTACCGGTCCGCTGGTGACCGGGCACCGCCCCACCCGACAGGCAGAGAGGAACCCGGTATGAAGGTCACCGTGGACGAGGACAAGTGCTGCGGCGCCGGCCAGTGCGTGCTGATCGCGCCCGAGGTGTTCGACCAGCGCGACGACGACGGCATCGTCGTCCTGCTCGAACCCGAGCCCGGCGCGGACCGGCACACCCTGGTCCGTGAGGCCGCCGCGGTCTGCCCCGCCGCCGCGATCGCGCTGAGCGAGCAGGACTGAGCGCCGGACGCGCTCGTTCCCCGTTGTGGCCGGGTGGAGCCGTGGGCCGCTGCCGCGTCTCCTCCCCGGCCTCACGTACAGGTCGGTGAGACGGCGTTCGGTCAGGGCGCGGCCGATCGCCTCCACATCAGAATAATGTTCTTATGTCGTGATTTCTCTATATAAAAAGGCGCATACTGCGATCGGTAACGGCGGCTGCGGGGGCCGTCGCAACGGTTTTCCGACCGCTACGGGGAGTTCATGGCAAGGCTGTCTCGCTTCCGCATGTCAATCGTCTTCACGATCACCGTGTGCGCGAATCTCGTCGCGCCCGCCACCGCACACGCCGTGGTGCCCGAACCAGGTCTCGTCGCCGCGTACGGACTGAACGAGGGGACCGGAACAGTCGTCGGCGACGCGTCCGGCAACACGAACAACGGCACGGCCACCGGTACCTCGTGGGTGCCGGGCAGGTACGGCAGGGCGCTCGCCTTCGACGGCGCGTCGAGCCTGGTCACGATCGCCTCCTCGGCGAGCCTGCGTCCCACCGCCGCGCTGACGGTCGAGGCGTGGATCAACCCTTCAGGCACCGGCCGGCACCCGGTGCTGGTCAAGGACGCCGACGGCCGGCCGGGCTACGCGCTGTCGGAGTCCGACGGCGCGGAGTACGGCGACAGACCTCCTTCGGCATCGGTGAACACGGGCACGGTCCGCACGGTGAAGGCGCGGCGGGGCCTCTCGCTGAACGGCTGGCACCACCTCGCCACCACCTACGACGGCAGCCGGCTGCGCCTCTACATCGACGGCGAACTCGACCGGTCCGTGCCGGTGGCCGGTGCCGTGCGAGCGGGGGACGGCCCCCTCCACATCGGCGGCCATCCGGCGTGGGGCGCGTACTTCAAGGGTGCGATCGACGAGGTGCGCGTCTACAACGTGGCCAGGACGCGGGCGCAGATACAGCTGGACATGAACAATCCCGTCACCGGGACCGACGCGCCGCCGACGACCCCGACCGGTCTGACCGCGTCTGCGTACCAGGCCAATGTGGGCCTGGAGTGGACGGGGTCGACCGACGACAAGGGCGTGCGCAGGTATGACGTCCACCGCTCGACCGTCTCGGGGTTCACCCCGTCGGACGACACCTGGATCGGTTCGCCCGCGTTCGACTACGCGACGTTCCTCGGGGACGCGGGCGCCCCGTCCGGGGTGTACTACTACCGCGTCGTCGCGATCGACACCGCCTCCCAGGCGAGCCCTCCGTCGGCACAGGTCCAGGTGACGGTCACCGCCCCGGGCAACCCGCCCTCGGCCCCGGGACCGCTCATCGGCGGCGGCCGTGCCGACCGGGCCGAACTGAGGTTCACCTTCGCCGACGGCCACTGGGGCGTCGGCGCCTACCAGGTGCATCGCTCGCCGACGGCCGGTTTCACGCCCACCCCCCGGACCCGGATCGCGACCATCCAGACGGCCCTCTACACCGACCGTCCCCTGGACGAGGGGACCTACCACTACCGTGTGATCGCGGTCGACGGCGCGGGACAGTTCGGGCCCGCGTCCAACGAGTTGCGGGCCCGGATCCCCGACCTGCCGCCGAGCACGCCGACGGCGGTCGCGCAGGGCGGCGTCGGCCAGGCCGTCGTCACCTGGACCGCGGCCACCGACGACGAGGCCGTGAGCGGCTACGAGGTCTACCGGTCGACCTCCTGGAACGCCCAGTTGGGCAGCGGAACGATACTGGTGGCCAGAACCGGCGCGTCCACGCTTTCCGTGGTCGACACCGGCCTGTCGCCAGGGCACTACTACTACCGGGTCCGGGCGATCGACAACGCGGATCAGCCGGGTGAACTGTCCGAGTCGGCCCCCGCCGACCCCACCACCTGCGCTCCCGCCGACTGTCTCGTGGCAGCGTACGGGATGAACGAGGGCGCGGGCACGACGGTGGGGGACTCGTCGGGGGCGGGCAACACCGGGACCGCCGCCGAGACGACCTGGGCCACCGGCAGGTTCGGCAAGGCCCTGTCGTTCGGTGGTTCCCACACGGGTGGGGTGCGGGTTCCCGACTCGGTGTCCCTGCGCGCGGACACGGCGCTCACCATGGAGGCGTGGGTCTACCCGACCGGCGCCGGGTCCGCGGCCGGCCAGAGCATCCTTCTGAAGAGCCCTCCCTGGGGCTCCGGCGAGTACGGTCTCTCGATGGGTCCCTCGGATCCGGAGCAGGGGCCGTACGCGTCAGTGGCGTCCAACACCACCCTGAACAGGCCGCCGCTCCCGCTGAACACCTGGGTGCATCTGGCGGGGACGTTCGACGGTGACGTCATCCGGCTGTACGTGAACGGGACACCGGTCGCCGAGAGCTACCCGGGAGTCGGCCCCGTCAGGGCGGACGTCTTCAGCCCCCTGCTCATCGGGCACAGCGGTTTCACGGGACTGATCGACGAGGTCCGCGTCTACACCACCGCGCTCACCGCGGCACAGATCCAGGCCGACATGAACACACCCCTCTGACCCGACCGCGTCCGATCACCCGTACCCGCGGCACGCCGGCGCCGGGGACCTTCGACGGGCCCGCTCACCCAGCGGGATCGCGAACCGTCTCCGGCGCCCAGGCCGGGGGCGGGACTCCAGCCCCGGGAAGGCGCGCCCGTGGCCGGCGTGTGGACGGGGAGGGCGACGGACGGGGCCGGCACCCGCCGCTCTCGCCGAGGTGACCTCAGGATCGGAGGTCACCTCGGGACGGGCTCTCCGGCCGTTCGCCCGCGGCCCGCGCGATCGCGCGCCGGATGGGTTCGTAACCGGTGCACCGGCAGATGTTGGAGCCGACCAGGGCGGCGACGCGCTCCGGGTCGTCGCCGAGGGCCGGGTCCGACTCCAGCGCCCCGGCGGCCACCATCAAAAAGCCCGGCGTGCAGAAACCGCACTGCAGGGCGTGCTCGGCGGAGAAGGCCCGCTGCAGCGGATGGGGCTCGCCGCCGGGGCCGGACAGCCCTTCGACGGTACGCACCGAGCCGCCGTCGCACTGCACGGCCAGCATGAGGCACGACCGGACGGCCTCGCCGTCGACCAGCACCGTGCAGGCCCCGCAGACGCCGTGCTCGCAGCCCAGGTGCGTGCCCGTGAGGCGGCAGTCCTCGCGCAGCACGTCGGCCAGAACGCGCCGGGGCTCCACGTCGAGCGCGCGCTCCTCGCCGTTCACCGTGATGGTGATCCTCATCGGTGGCCTCCTCGGGACGTGCCGGCCCGCGACAGCCGATCCCTCGCCGCCTCGCACAGGGTCCTGCCGACCAGGACGGCGACGGCCTGGCGCCGGTACTCCACGTCGGCGTACGGTTCGGGCAGGGGCGCGGCGTCCTGCTCGGCGGCGACGCGGCCCGCGCGGGCGAACGGGTGGTCGCCGGGCACCCGGCGTCCGGTCGGGGGCGTGATCTCGGCGCCGATCAGCGCCTGCTCGGCGGCACGGGCCCGTACCGGCCGGTCGGCGCAGTTGACGAGCCCGATCCTCGCCTCGGTGATCACCCCGTCGGGCGCGGTGAGCGTCGCCGCCACGGCCACCTGGGCGAAGCAGAAGTGCGTGCGCCGGTGCTCGACGAAGCCGACGCCGGTGTCGTCCGCGAGCAGCGGGAACCGTACGGCGGTGATGAGCTCGTCCGGCGTGCGCGAGGTCAGGAACGGCCCGAGGAAGTAGTCGCGAGCCGCGATCTCGCGTGGGCCGCCGGCGCCGTGCACCTCGACGGCGGCGTCGAGGGCGAGGGCGAGGGCGCACCACTCCGCGGCCGGGTGCGCCCAGGCGAGGCTGCCCACCAGGGTGCCGCGGGAGCGGATGGGCGGATGGGCGACGTTGACGACGGCGCGGGAGAACAGGGTGCCGAGCGGGCCCGGCACGGCCCGTTCCCGCTCGAAGGCGGCGTGGCGGATCAGGGCGCCGACCCGCAACGTGCCGTCGTCGACGCTCATGTGGTCGAGCTCGGCGACGCGGTTGATGTCGACCACCAGCTCGGGGCGGATGCGCTGCAGGCGCATCTCCAGGACGAGGCTCTGGCCGCCGGCGAGGACCCGGGCGTCCCGCCCGGAACCGAGGGCGTCGACGGCCTCGCGCACCGTGCGCGGCACGACGTAGTCGAAGGCGGCGGGTTTCACCGGACCTCCTCCGGGAGTTTCGGGGCGCGGGCCGCCCGCCACACCACGTCCGGGGTGAGCGGCATCTGCAGCAGGCCGGGGTCGGCCAGCCGCAGCGCGTCGGCCACCGCGTTGACGATCGCGGCCGGAGTGCCGATGCAGCCCGACTCTCCCGCCCCCTTGGCGCCCAGCGGCGTGCTGGGGCTCGGCGTGCGGGTGTCCCTGAGCTCGATGGGCGGGATCTCGGCGGACGTCGGCAGCAGGTAGTCCAGCAGCGCCTCGGCGAGCAGGGGCACGCTGTTCTCCCCGAAGGGGATGCCCTCGTACAGCGCCTGGCCGATGCCCTGCACGGCCGACCCGAAGGCCTGCCCGCGCACCATGGCCGGGTCGAGCACCACCCCGCAGTCGTCCACCGCCACCAGCCGCAGCACGCGCACGGTGCCGAGCTCCGGATCGACCTCCGCCACCGCCGCGTGGGCGCCGAACGGGAACGCCATGCCCGACTCGAACCGGCCGCCCACCCGCATCGGCCCGGTCGCCTTCACCAGCTCGGCCAGGTCCATCGCCGCCGAGCCGCCGTGGACGGTGTGCACGGTGCCGCCGGACCACGCCACCTCCTCCTCCGGCACCTCCCACAGAGCCGCGGCCCGCGCCCGCGCCTCCTCGACGAGGAGCGTGGCGGCGTTCCGCAGCGCCGCGCCGGCCACCTGCGCCGACCGGCTGGCGAAGGAGCCCACCCCGTCCGGCTGCTCGTCGGTGTCGCCCTCGACCAGCCGGACCCGCGCCCCGTCCACACCGAGGGTCTCGGCGACCAGCGCCGGGAAGACCGTCTCGTGGCCCTGGCCGCTGGAGGCCGTGCCGCAGCGGGCGGTGACCGTGCCGTCCTCGTGCGCCTCGACGCCGGCGAACTCGTGCAGCCCCCCGGGTTCGCCACCGGAGCGTTCCACGTAGCAGGACAGGCCGATCCCCAGGGGGAGGGACTCCGGGTCCGTCCGGCGGCGGGCCTGCTCGGCCCGCCATCCGTCGTGGTCGAGGGTCTCCAGCGCCAGGTCGAGCGCGGCGGCGTAGTTCCCGCTGTCGTAGCGCCGCCCGGTGGGCGTCTCGTAGGGGAAGTCCTCGGGCGGGATGAAGTTGCGCCGCCGCAGTTCCGCCGGGTCCATTCCCAGCCGGCGGGCCAGCGTGTCGATCGACCGCTCCAGCGCGATCGCCGCCTCGGGGCGCCCCGCGCCTCGATAGGGGTAGGTCACCATGGTGTTGGTGAGCACCGAGCGGACGGTGGCGTGCACCCTCGGGGTGGTGTACGGACCCGTCGCCATCCAGGCGGTCTGCATGGGCAGCCCGACCCCGATGTGGGGGTAGGCGCCGACGTCGGCGTCGATGTTCAGCTCGTACGCGAGCAGGCGTCCGTCGGCGTCGGCGGCGAGCCGGACCTTCTGGTCCTGGCCCCGGCCCCGGGTGGCGACCATCATGGACTCCAGCCGGTCCTCGATCCACCGGACGGGACGTCCGAGCTCCACCGCCAGGAAGGCGACCGCGATGAACTCCGGGAAGGTCGCGCTCTTCGACCCGAACGCGCCCCCGGTGTCCGGCACCACCACGCGCACCCGCTCGACCCGCGGACCCAGCAGCGCGGCCAGCTCCCGGCGCAACCGGTGCGGTGCCTGATGGCCCGACCACACCGTCAGCAGGTCTCCCTCGGGCACGGCGAGGATCGTCCTGCACTCCATGGGGGTGGGCATCAGCAACTGCTGGCGGTACCGGCCCTCCACCACGACCGCCGCCTCTCGCCACACCGACTCCTCGATCGGCTTTCCGGCCTCCCCCAGCAGGGCGACGTTGCTCAGCCCGTCGAACAGGCGGACGGAGTCGTCCGCGGCGGCGGACGGCGTCACCACCGCGGGCAGCGGATCGATCCGGAAGGTGACCTCGGCGGCCCCGTCCTCGGCCCGGTAGCGGTCCTCGCCCAGGACCACCGCCAGCGCCTCGCCCGGGTAGCGCACCCGGTCCCTCACCAGCACCGGCCACTCCCGGCCGGCCACGGTCTCCTCCGTGGACAGCTGGGCGAGCATCGCGTACGGAACCGGGGGCAGGTCCTGCAGCGCGGCGGCCGACCGCGCGCACGGCGGCATCTCGGAGAGATTCGCGGCGGACCAGGCTCCCACCACTCCCGGCACCTCGCGGGCGGCGGAGCAGTCCACCTCGCGCAGTACGCCGTGCGCGACGTCGCTTCTCACGAACACGGCGTCCAGGCAACCCGGCACGTCCATGTCGGCGACATAGCGGCCCTCACCGGTGAGCAGCCGTTCGTCCTCACGCCTTGACCATTGCTCCACAACCAAAACCTCCGCGCCGCGCAAGTCATCGCATGGTCCGGTCAATTTCCAGTGGGATGCGTGGGGGGGCGACGGACATTCGTGGTGAGCCACCAGTGGCAATTGGCGCGAATCGTTTGTGGACACATCGGGTGCGCGAATGAGACGCACTGAATCAACGATACATGTGTATTTGATGGGGTTTTGCTGGGCTTGGAGGGAATTTTGAGATGATTTTTCCCGGGTTCCGTTGGCCGGGGATTTTCCGGTCACCGATCACCTCCGCGGGGAGGGTGCAGGGGGAGGGGCCGGGGGAGCAGGGCGGCTCTCCCCGGCCCTGCCGGTCGGGGCCGGTCGGGAGCGTCAGTAGCCGTAGCGGCCCTTGAGGTGACGCCACCAGTCGCGGAACATCCAGGCGTCGAAGTCGGTGATCTGGCTCGCGCTGCCGGCCTTCATGAGGAATCCGCCGACCCCGGAGGGCGTCCAGTCGTAGAAGTCGTCCAGCCCGAAACCGTGCCCGATCTCGTGGAGCAGGATGTGGATGTTGTCGGAGTCGAGCGCGCCGACGAAGTACTCGCTGCCTATGCGCTGGCCCCAGTCACCGCCTGCGCCGCCGCCCATCCCGGCGGTGAGCCACAGGGACATGTCGTAGTGGCGCGCCGCTCCACCCGGGCAGTTCGGGTACTGGCCGTTCTGGTTGAAGAAGCGCCCGCACGGCTCGGCGCACTGCGGGGCGCCCTCGCGGATGTTGTTGACGTAGACGTCGACGGAGTTGTCGCTCCACTGCAGCGTGGCGCGGTCGCGCACGGCCCACCCGACGACCTTGACGGGGACGTTGGTGTACGGCCAGCCGTTGTGGCCGGCCATCAGGTCGGTCCACTTCTTGACCTGGCGGGCCAGGGAGGCGTGGATCCGGTCGCGTAGCGCGGCGGAGACCGGCGCGCTCGACTCCCAGCGCACGCAGTAGTTGAGGCTGCCGCCGTTGGCCATGACCTGGTCCCACCCGTAGTTCCTGAAGGTGTTCAAATGCGGGTAGGTGCTCTCGTAGTGCTGCCACACCTGGTTGAGCGGGTTGACCAGGTTGGCCGGCGGGTTCCATCCCGTGCCGCCGCCGGGCACGGTGCCGTTGGCCTTGACCTCCAGCAGGCCGACCGACGAGCTGCCGGTGAGCAGCACCCGCAGCCTGGTCGTGGTGACGGGGGTGAAGGTGACGTGGTTGTACTGGTCGAGCGCCCGGTTGTAGGCGCTCGCCCCGGTCAGGTCGACGTAGGCGCTGCCGTTCCAGGACTGCAGCCGCCACGACGCCGGAACGCGCACGCCGCCGTTGTCGTCGAAGAAGTAGACGTCGGCCGAGGTCAGAGTCCGTGCGGAGGACCAGGTGAGCAGCGCCCACTGCTCGCCGGTGTTGGGCCAGGTGCCCCAGCGCCGGTTGACGGTGTCGTTGGAGGAGGGCGGGTCGATGCCGTCGTTGACCGCCGCGACGCTCTCCCAGGCGGAGGTGTGGGACGCCGACGCGGTCGCCGAGGGCGCCAGGTTGGCGTCCGCCGCCGCCGCGGCGGGCACCGTGCCGCCGGGGGACAGGAGCAGGCCGAGCACCAGGGCGGGAACCGCTGCCGCCCACCATCGTTTCATCGGGAACCTCCGTGTGTCGTCGTTGTCGCGTCGCCGGGCTGACCGGGGGCCGCCGTGCGGCGGCCCCCGTGCCCCGGTTCACCCGCCGGTCAGGTCGGCGGGTCTCGACGTGGTGCTGAGGACGTGGTGCTGAGGACGTGGTGCCGGAGATGTCGTGCTGGAGACGCGTTGTCGGAGATGTCGTGCCGGGGACCGGTGCTAGAGCGCCATCCACTCCAGGACGCCGGTGGAGTAGCCCGTCCTGGAGGTGATGTTCAGCCGCAGCCGCGTCGTGGAGATCTGGTCGAAGGTGGTGACGTTGTAGGTGTTCGCGCCGACGCCGCAGGCGGACTGGCCGGGCACGTTCACGTAGGCGCTGCCGTTCCAGTACTGGACCTGGCAGGACGCGGGCAGGTCGATGCCCTGGTCGTCGTCGAACCAGTAGGTCGCGACCTTGCTGAGGTCGCGCGCGGCCGGCCACCGGTACTCGATCCACTCGGTGCCCTGGTGGTTCCAGTTGCCGTAGGCGCCGTGGCCGTGGTCGGCCGAGCCGGAGGGGACGAACCCGTCCTTGATCGCGCCGAGTGTCTCCCACGGGGAGACGTAGGAGGTGGACGCGGTCGCCGTCAGCGCGTGGTTGGTGCCGGCCGGGGGCTGGCCGCCGCCCCCGCCGCCGATCGGGGTCGTGGTCTGCACGACCTTCCGCATGGTGCCGTCGGCGTTCCAGTACAGCTTGTCCAGGGTGACCGAGCGGCGGAAGTCGCCACCGCCCGGGGCTCCGGCGTTGTGGTAGACCATGTACCACTGGCCGTTGAACTCGATGATCGCCGGGTGGTTGGTGGTCGAGGTGACCTGGTCGAGCACGACGCCACGCTGGGTCCACGGCCCCATCGGGTTGCTCGCCGTGGCGTAGCGGATGCAGGCGTAGCCGGGCTGGGAGCACCCGGGGTCGTTGGCGGCGTAGGCGAGATAGTAGGTGCCGTTGCGCTTGAACATCCAGGGGGCCTCCCAGAAGTTGCTCACCCCCGCCGGGGTGACGACCGGGCCGTCCAGGTTGATCATGTCGGGCTTGAGCTTGGCCGCGCGGACGCCGTAGTAGGAGCCCCAGTAGATGTACGCCTGGCCGTCGTCGTCGGTGAAGACGGTCGGATCGATGTTCAAGGGGGAGGAGTTCGGGGTGCTGTCGCTGATCAGCGGCCCGCCCTTGGCGTCGGTGAACGGGCCGAGGGGGGAGTCGCCGACCGCGACGCCGATGTTCATCCACCCGGGGCCGTTGCCGTTGATCGAGGTGTACCAGTAGTACTTGCCGTTGCGCGGTTCGACCTCACTCGCCCAGGCGTCGCCGCCGGCCCACGGGAAGCCGGCAATCGAGAGCTTCGCTCCCTGGTCGGTGAAGGTGGAGGCGTCGGTGGAGGTGTAGACGTGCCAGTCGCGCATGACGAAGTTGGTGCCTCCGGCGGGGGCCTCGTCATGGCCGGTGTAGAGGTAGAGGGTGTTCCCCACGACCAGCGCGGCGGGGTCGGCCGTGTAGATCGCGGTCGTGATCGGGGTCGCGGCCCTGGCGGGCACGGTGGTGGAGGGGACGAGTGCGATCGCGACGATCGCGGCGAGGATGGCGGTCCATCGTCGTCTCATGCGGCGCTCCTGGGGGGTCGGGGGAGTTTCGCGCTACATTTGTTTGCGTTAACATAATTTTTGTGAACGTGCCTTTGAATTCCCTCGGTGGCGGATGGCGCGTTTCGACCGGGGTTTCCCGAGTGTTTTCCACAACGCAAAGCCTGTCAAGTCCCCACTTGACTTATTCCGTACGCGTTCTGTGAGCTCCGTGCGAACCGAGAGAACAGCGAAAAAGGCACGCCGAAGACGGCGGCGCACCGGCTGAAAAATACATTGTCGGAAATGCCGCGCGGACCGCTTCATTGTCATCTCGCGATCATTCAAAAAGCTCTGGGCGCCCTCCCGGTGCTCTCCCTGACGACCAGTTCCGTTCCGATGACCTCGACGGTTTTCCCGATTTCTCCCTCCATCCGCTGGAGCAGCAGGCGGAAGGCGTGGTCGCCGAGGGCGCGGAAGTCCTGGCGGACCGTGGTCAGCGACGGCCGCAGGTAGCCGGTCTCGGGGACGTCGTCGAAGCCGGCCACGCTCACGTCCTCGGGGACGCGCCTCCCCGCCTCGCGCAGTGCGCGCAGCACCCCCAGGGCCATCTGGTCGTTGGCCACGAAGATCGCCGTGACGTGCGGGCACTCCGCCAGCCGCCTGCCCAGCCGGTGGCCCGACTGCGGGCTCCAGTCGCCGGACAGCACCTCGGGCACCGGACGTCCCGCGGCCTCCAGTGCCGAACGCCACCCCTGGACGCGCTCCCGCGTGGCCGTCCAGCCGGCCGGTCCCGAGATGTGCCACACCGTCTCGTGGCCCAGGTCCAGCAGGTGCCCGGTGGCGGTGGCCGCGCCGCCGGCCTGGTCGGTCATGACGACCGGGACGGGCATGCCCGTTCCGGCGTCCACCGCGACCAGGGCGAGGCCGGGGTGGAGGTCGCGCACGACGCCGGCGGCCGCCTCGTGCGGCACCACGACGATGACGCCGTCGACCTCCTGGGAGCGCAGCCCGCGCACCCCCTCGCCGATCGAGCCGAGATCGGCCGAGTCGAGGCAGGCGATGCTGATCGCGTAGCCGTGCCGCCTGGCGGCCCGCTCGATGGCGTACAGCGTGGCGGACGGGCCGTGCAGGGTGATGTCGAAGCCCACCACCCCCAGCACGCCCGAGCGGCCGGTGGCCAGCCGGCGGGCGGCCTGGTTGGGCCGGTAGCCGAGGCGCTTCACCGCCGCCAGGACCCGCGCCCGGGTGTCCGGGCGCACCCGCTCGGGGGCGTTGAGCGTACGCGACACCGTCATGGCCGACACCCCGGCCAGCGCCGCCACGTCGCGCAGCACCGCCGGTCTGATCCGTGTCCGGCCGCGGTCCGGTGCCATCCGGTCCCTCCCGTCGTGTCGTCGGCCGCGCCGGCACCCGGGGCGGGAGACCGGCGCGGCCGGGGGGCGTGCCGTGCCGGCCCTTCCCCGCCCGTGGGGGTCTGCGCCCCCACGGGCGGGGTCAGGTTCCGTAGGCCCTGACCTCGAGGAGGCCGACGGAGCTGGTTCCGGTGGCGGTGAGCAGGACGCGCAGGCGGGTGGTGGACAGGGCGGGGAAGGTGACGGTGTTGTACTGGTTCTTGGCCAGGCCGTGGGAGCTCGCTCCGGGGACGTCGGCGTAGGCGGTGCCGTTCCAGTACTGCAGTTTCCAGGAGGCGGGCATGTCGATGCCGTCCTCGTCGTCGAAGAAGTAGACGTCGGCGCGGTTGAGGGTTCTGGCCGTGGTCCAGGTGAGGTCGGCCCACTGCTGGCCGGTCTGTGGCCAGGTGCCCCAGCGGGGGTTGACGGTGTCGTTGGAGGAGGGCGGGTCGATGCCGTCGTTGAGGGCGGCGACGCTCTCCCAGGCGGAGGTGTGGGACGCCGACGCGGTCGCCGAGGTCGCGAGGTTGGCCGGTGGCTGCACGCCGCCCCGGTTGTAGATCTTGATCTCGGTGAGCCCGGTCTTGGCGCCGGAGGCGTTGGTGGCCAGGACCCGCACCCGCTGCGCGCTGACCGGGGAGAAGCGCACCACGTTGTAGTTGGCCCGCGGCGCCGCCGGGGTCTTGACCTGGCCCGGCGCGCTCACCCAGGAGCTGCCGTTGTGGTACTGGACGTCGTAGGCGGACGGCGCCCGGTAGGTGCCGCCGGCCGGGCGGCTGTCCTTGAAGTGCAGCCGGACCTCGTTGAGCGTCTTGGCGGAGCCGAGGTTCAGCTCGTACCAGTCCTGGGCGTTGGGGGAGCCGCCCGCCCCCCAGAACGGCTCGTTGGTGGGAAGGCCGTCGATCGCGCCGGCCAGGTTGCTTCCGGAGCCGGTGTGCGAGGCCGAGGCGGTCGCCCCGGCGGCGAGGTTGGCCAGGTTGGCCGTCAGGTCGACGCCCGCCTTGGCGAGCATGTCCACCATCCGGGCGCCGCTCTGCGCCACCTGGCCGGGGGCCTGCAGGCCGGGGGCGGCGGCGCTGTGGGTGACCGTGCCGCCGGTGGTGACGTCGCCGGTGGCCGGGTCCCAGGTGAAGGGCACCAGGGAGCCGACGGTGGCGGTCCGGGTGCCGTTGACGTAGATGGAGTAGCCCTCGGGCACGCCCGGGTAGCGCACCACCCCGTCGGCCGGGTCGTCCCAGACGATGGTCAGGTCGGCGTTGCGGTAGCGCAGGTTGTCGACGGTGAAGTGGGTCCAGCCGATGTTGATCGGCGACAGCTCCACCTTCGCGTCGTTACGCGGGCGCAGGCCGGCGACGTCCTCGATCACCGTCCAGTTGCTGCTGCCCAGGATGTTGTGGTGGATCCAGGAGCGGTAGTTGACCGAGGAGCCGTTCCAGTCGGCCCAGAACTCGTTGGCGTCGGGCCAGGAGGTGTTGCCGTTGACGTACTGGGCCCAGGTGTTCCAGTACAGCAGCTTCTTGTAGTCGGTCGCGTTCATCCACGCGTTGGGGTAGTTGCGCAGCACCGACGAGTACAGCCGGAACTGCACGGTGGAGTTGATGGTGGAGAAGTTGTTCGAGCCCGGGTTGCCCGCCGCGGCCGCCGCCGCCTTGTCCACCTGGTTGGCCGTGTAGAAGGGGAAGATCGGGTACTCGGCGGGGTTGTCGTACAGGCGCAGGGCCTGCCGGTAGGTGGCGGTGTTGGGGACGGCGCCGACCGCGAACGGGTAGTAGTTGTTGATCTCCTTCCAGGGTACCCACTCGTTCGTCGACTTCAGCCGGTGCTCGAAGAGCTGCCGGTTCGGGTTCCACAGCACGTTGACGATGGCGTTCTGGATCTGCGTGGCGAGCGTGCGCATCTCGCCGGCCTTGGCCGTGTTGCCGATCGCCTCGTAGGCCTGGGCCGCGGCGAGCGCGCCGCTGTACTGGTACGCCGACTCGGCGCGGTCCATGTCGCCGTTCTTCCAGTGGAAGGAGACGGCGTCGGCGTCGTTGCCGGTCAGGGCGCCCCAGTCGTACTCGATGAGCTTGTTGTCGTCGTGGTCGTAGTAGGCGAGCTGGCCCTTGACGTCCTGCTCGGCGTAGCGGGCGAGGTTGGCCGCGATGCCGCTCTGGCCGCCGTGGATCTGGTAGCTGCGCCAGGCCGCCTCGGAGATGTACTGCGTGTAGCTGTTGGACCAGTTCTCCGGGTCGCCGGGGTTGTCGAGGAAGCGGCCGTTCTTGGAGGTCTGGCCGACGCTGAGCCAGTTGCCGTAGGAGTAGATCGGGTCGCGCAGATACTTGAGGTCGTCGATGTGCATGGGCTGGGTGAGCGCGATGGCGTTGTTGTAGCCCAGCACGCCCTCGGTCGAGGTGGGGAACTGGAAGGTCTGGCCGGGGATGTCGGCGTCGAGGTGGTTGAAGCGCATCAGCCACCAGCGGTAGTAGACGTTCTTCTTGATCGCCGGCTCGGCCACGTCGATGTAGGGCACGTTCTGCGCCCACCACAGGTTGTAGGCGCGCACGTGGGTCGCGAACGCGGTGGCGTTGGAGTACCCCCTGTAGGCGTTGTACTCCGTCAGCGACTCGGGGATCTCGTTGGCGACGAAGCCCATCACGACCTTGGCGGTCACGGTCGCCCCGGCCGCGACGGTGACGGACCTGTTGAGCCCGCCGCCCGAGACGCTGAAGCCGTCGCCGCTGAGCCTCGGGTAGAGGGTGGTGAGGTTGTTGCGGGCGTTGACCTGCCCGGTCAGCTCACTGCCCGAGCCGGAGGTGGCGTAGGGCGAGGTCGCCCGCAGCTGCAGGGTGGCGGAGCCGCTGCCGCCGTTGGTGATCGACAGGTTCGTCACGGCGACGTTGTTGTCGGTGACGAACTTCGTCTGGGTGACCGTGACCGAGCCGCTGGTGTGCACGCTCCGCCAGTGGCTGGGCACCTGCCGCCGCTGGCTCACCTGCTCGGTGAAGGTGCCGGGGGTGACGGCGACGGTGTACGCGTTGTTGTCGCTGATGCTCTCCCAGTACGCCACCTGGCCGCCGAAGCCGAGCACCGCGGGGTTGTGGGTCTTCATGAAGACCGCGCGGCCCCTGCTCATCAGCCAGGTGCCCGCCGGGTCGTTGCCGGTGCGGGCCAGCAGCCGGTCCATCCAGAAGTCGGTGCCGGAGCTCTCGGCGTTGTAGATGGACTGCATCATGTTGCCGGGGGTGTACGAGACCGGCGGGGCCGGGATCGCCGAGCCGCTGAAGGTGGGGAATCCGATGGTCTGGTCGGCGTGCGCGGGAGAGGCGGCGGCGAGTGAGCCCGCTAAGAGAAGCAGGGCCATGACGATTCTTCTCATCGCTTGGTGATCCGATCGGGTTGGGGGGTGGGATCGGGGGTGCGCTCAGCCGGCGGGAAGCCAGACGCGCATGGTGGCGGGGCCGTGGTTGCCCCATCGGTGGTAGGGCACGAGCCGTAGCGTGAGTTCCTCCTCTCGCGGCGTGTCGCCGGCCTCTGCGTACGGCCGGCCGTTGTCACCTTCCGGTCGTCGCGACGCGCGGACCTCCACCCGGACCACGCCGTCGTGGAGCGGACCGTCGTGGGCCGGGGCGTCGCCGGGCGCGCCGCTCCGGGGCTCGCCGCCGGTGCGCTCGACGGGGGGCCGTGAGGAGTCGACGACCACCTCGGCCAGCCGCACCTCGTCCCGGGGCGACTCGGCGCAGTAGACGAGGGGGCCGCGCTCGACGGCCACGCAGCCGCGCACCGCGTCCACCCGCGGGTCGGGACGCACCCAGCGCGCCTCCATGGGCAGCTCGGCCGCGACCACCTCGCCGGGTGCCCAGACCCGCTCGCCGAACACGAGCGCCGACCCTCGCCGTACGGGCGTCAGGTCCTCCGGCCCCCGCGAGACGGTGTCTCCGGGGCGCGGGGCACCGGCGGCCCACGGGGGGAGGCGGAGCGAGACGTGGCGGGGGCCGGCCGGAGCCTCCACGACGCGGACGGCGACGGAGCCGGACCAGGGGTAGCGGGTCTCCACGCGCACGGTGAGGCCGTCGTGGCTGATCTCGCAGGCCGTGGGGTGGTGGATCTGGATCCCGCCCGGGGTGGCGGTGGCGACGTAGGCGGGCAGGGAGGCGAACGTGCGGGCCAGGTTGGTCGGGCAGCAGGAGACCTGGAACCAGGGAGCGCGCGACGCGCTCTCCGCGCGGGGGCTGACGTCCTCGGTGACCCGGCCCGGGGTACGGACGTGCAGCGGGTTGGCGTAGAAGAAGGAGCGGCCGTCCAGGGCGGGGGAGGCGGCCACGAGGTTGTAGAGGGTTCGCTCGGCCTGGTCGGCGTAGCGGGAGCGGCCGGTGGCCAGCAGCAGCCGGTGCGCCAGCATGACCGAGCCGATCCCCGCGCAGGTCTCGGCGTAGGCACGGTCGGGCGGCAGCTCGAAGTCCTCGCCGAAGGACTCGCCGGTGTGCCGGGAGCCCATGCCGCCGGTCAGGTGGGTGCGCCGGGCGACGGTGTGCTCCCACTGCGCCTCGATCGCGGCGAGCAGTTCCGCGTCCCCCGTCTCCACGGCCACGTCGGCCGCGCCGCAGGCCAGGTACATCGCCCGGACGGCGTGCCCGCCGAAGGCGGCGGCCCGCCGCACCGGGACGTCGTCCTGGAAGTAGGCGCGGCCGAGCTCGATGTCGGCCAGGGCCGGCCGGCCGCGCCGCTCGACGAAGCGGCGGGCCATCTCCAGGTAGCGTTCGGTGCCGGTGAGCCGGTACAGCTCGACCAGCGCCATCTCGATCTCCGGATGGCCGCACACCTCGTGGCCCTCCATGAAACGCCGGCAGACCTGGTCGGCGGCGAGCCGGACGGCGTCGGTCAGCGGGTGCTCTCCCGCCGTCCGCCAGCGGGCGACGCCCGCCTGGATGAGGTGGCCCGCGCAGTACAGCTCGTGGCCCCACTCGAGGTCGCGGTAGCGGTCGCCGCTCCAGCGGGTGTTGAGGTAGCCGTCGGGCTCCTGGGCCGCGACCACGGTCGCGGCCAGCTCGTCGAAGCGCCGGTCGCCGGCCCAGGCCATCGCCTCCAGCAGCTTGTAGACCTCGGAGTCGGCGAACTCCCTGCCCCGGCGCGGCTCGCCGCGGAAGTTGCCGATCCAGCCGAGCTTGTCCATCCACTCCAGGCAGTGGCCGATGATCACGTCCTGGTCGAGTGTCCGGCGGTCCCCCCAGAAGCCGGGATCCAGCCGTACGGCATCGAGCCCGAGCGGGGTGAGCACGCCGGAGGACGGGACGACGGGGTTAGCCACGCAGTGCTCCTGACATGAATCCGCGCACGTAGTAACGCTGGAGGAGGAGGAAGAGGGCGAGGCAGGGCAGCGCCATGAACACCACGCCCGCCTGCATGGTCGGGAAGTCGACCGCGCCGAAGTCGTGCAGCCGCATGTTGACCACCGCGACCGGCAGGGTGAACCTGTCGTTGGAGCTGATCAGGATCAGCGGGGCCACGTAGTCGTTCCAGGAGGCCAGGAAGGCGAACAGGCCGACCGTGACGAGCCCGGGGGCGACCGCGGGCAGCAGCACCCGGACCAGCGCCCCGAAACTGCCGCAGCCGTCGATCATCGCGGCCTCGTCCAGCGCGCGGGGCACCGACTCGAACGCGTTGCGCATCATGAACACCGCGAACGGC
The DNA here is from genome assembly GCF_052983175.1 of Streptosporangium sp. G12. NCBI lineage: Bacteria > Bacillati > Actinomycetota > Actinomycetes > Streptosporangiales > Streptosporangiaceae > Streptosporangium > Streptosporangium sp. G12. The sequence goes on from NZ_JBRIQO010000042.1 coordinate 50,283, forward strand.
AGCTGGAACATGATCATCACGAGGGCGAGGCCGGCCAGCGAGTCCTGCAGTCCCAGCCAGCCGAGCAGCACGTAGAGCGGGATGAGAATGGTGGGGTAGGGGACCATGAGGATGGCCAGGATGAGCACGAACAGCACGCCCCTGCCGGGGAAGCGGTGGCGCGCGAAGGCGTAGCCGGCGAGCGTGGCGACCACCAGCGTCCCGGCCACGGTGAGCGTGACGAGGACGACGGTGTTGACCACGTAGGTGCCCAGGCCCTCCCCGTAGGAGGCGAGCCGCCGGTAGCTGTCGAGGCTGAAGGCGTCGCCCAGGCGGATCGAGGACCAGCCGCTCCACACGAGCGGATAGACGAAGAACAGGGACAGGATTCCCGCGGTGAGATAGTGGGCGGCTCGTTTCACGGGTTCCTCTTTCGGATGAAGGCGAGCTGGAGCCCGTTGAGGAGGACGAGCGCGAGCAGGATGAGGACGGACATGGCGGCCGCCGACCCCAGGTCGAACCGGATGAACGCCTCGCGGACGATGACCATGACCACCGAGGTCGTGCTGTTGCCGGGACCGCCCCTGGTGAGGATGTAGAACTGCTCGAAGCCGAGCATCGAACCGGTGACCATCAGGCACAGCACCAGCGCGATGGTCGGCCGCATGAGCGGCAGCGTGATGCGGCGGAACGCCTGCCACGCCGTGGCGCCGTCCACCCTCGCGGCCTCGTAGAGCTCGGTGGGGATGGCCTGCAGACCGGTGAGCAGGATGAGCATGTTGAACCCGGCCCAGCGCCAGATGACCAGCGTGACCGTGGAGCCGAAGGCGACGGAGGGGTCTCCAGCCGTCCACGAAACGGGCTCGTCGATGAGGCCGACGGCCGTCAGGATGTCGTTCAGCGGGCCGATCTGGTCGCTGAGCAGGCCGAAGAACAGCAGGGTCGCGGTGGCCCAGCCGACGGCGGCCGGCAGGAAGAAGGCGCCCCTGAACAGGCCCGCCCCCCTGCGCCGGTTCTGGACCAGCAGGGCCAGGCCGAAGGAGATCGCGAACAGCAGGACCGTGACGACGGCGGTGTACCTGAGGGTGAAAACCACCGCGTCGGCGACCAGCGCGTTGTCGGCGACACGCGTGTAGTTGCCGGGCGCGTTGAACGTCGGAGGAGCCAGCAGCGGCCACTTGTTCAGTGACATCCAGACCACGAGGCCGAGCGGGAGCAGGAAGAACAGCCCGACGACGAGGGCGGCCGGGGCCGCGTAGGCGAGCCCGACCAGGCCGGGCGAACGCCCCCGGGGACGGCGGCGAGGGCGGCGGGTCAGGGAGAGGCGCTCGCGCGGGACGGCGCGGGTTTCGAGGAGATCTGGCATGTTCTCTCCAGCCGGTGTCCCGGCCGCCGATCCGGCCAGGACACCGTGCTTGCTCGTACTGGACCGGTGGTCAGTGCCCGGAGGGCGTCGGGACCGGTGTGCCCCTGCCGGATACCGGCCGGGACCGGTGTGTCACTGCTGGTTCAGAGAGGCGGTGATGGCGGTGGCGCCCTCCTTGAGCGCCCCGGCCGGGTCGGTTCCGAACAGCGCGGCGCGGAGCGTCTTGAGCCAGGGGCTCTGGAGGTCGTTGTAGGACTCGTTGAACTTCAGCGCGTAGGGCGTCCGGCCGGTGGCCATGATCTCGTTCATCGCCTGGACCCTGGGGTCGGTGGCCGTGAGGTCGGTGCGGGCGACGGTCGACTTGCTCTTGGCCTGCAGGTCGGCCTGGACCTTGTCCGACAGGGTGAAGGACAGGAACTCCCAGGCCGCCTCCGCCCGCTCGCTGGTCGCGCTGACCCCGATGACGTCGCCGCCCACGAAGGTGGACGTGCCGCCGTCGACGCCGGGGATGGGCGCGACGCCGACGTCGACGCCCTTCTCCTCCAGCATTCCGAGCCACACCGAGGGCCCGGGGGCGACGCCGATGGTGCCGGCCTGCAGGGCGCCGAGCCAGGTCGTGCCGTTCTCGTCCTTGGAGCCGGGGGCGGCCACGCCGTCGGCGTAGAGCTTGGCGTAGACGTCGAAGACCGCTGCCATCTGCGGGTCGTCGACCGTGCTCCGGGTGCCCTCGGGGTTCATCACCTCGCCGCCGCCCGCCCAGACCGACGGCCAGAAGGTGAACACGTCGCAGCCGCCGCAGTTGCCGCCGAAGTAGGTGCCGTAGGTCTTGCCTCCGAGCTTGGTACGGATCGTGGTGGCCTGCTCGGCGAACTCCTTGAGCGTCGCCGGGGCCTCGTCCGGGTCGAGCCCGGCCTTCTTGTACAGGTCCTTGTTGACGAACAGCACGGAGATGTCCACGGTGTGCGGCACCGCGTAGATCTTGCCGTCCTGCGTGGCGGCCTTGATGTGCGCGGGCGCCACCTTGTCCTTGAACGGCAGGGCGCCGAACCTGTCGGTCACGTCCTGCCACAGCCCCTGCGAGATGTAGTTGGGCGCGAACACCACGTCGGAGGCGAACAGGTCGGGCAGGTTCCTGCCGCCCGCGGCGGTGGCGATCTTGGCCGGATACTCCTCGTTGGGGTAGGCGGTCACCTTGACCTTGTTCGTGTGGGAGGCGTTGTAGGCGTCGGCCAGAGCCTTGGTGTGGGACTCGGTCGCCGCCCTGGTCCACACGGTGATGGTGACGGCGGCCGACTGCGACGGGCCGGCCGCCGGCTGTGCCTGGCCGCACGCGGCCGACAGGACGGCGGTGCACAGTACGGCGAACGCCGCTTTACCTCTGCGGCGTCGGGGTATCCCGCTTTCCATGATTTTCTCCTCTGCATCCCCCGAGACGCACCGAAACCTACCTAAAAGGTTTTCGGAAACGTAAGCGCAACATGAAAGGCTGTCAATAGTCGCGATGAGCTCGGTGGCTTGCCCTGAGGTGGCCCTCGGGGCTATTTTCTGCAGAAACCAACTGACGTGTGCCTAGGTAACAATTTCATCTCGAACGAAAAGGTTTTCGTAGTGATGAGTTCTCAGCAGTCGCGCGCGGCCACGATCACCGACGTGGCCGCGCTGGCCGGCGTGTCGATCGCGACCGTCTCCAAGGCGCTCAACGGGCGTGCCCAGGTCCGCGAGGAGACCCGGCAACGGGTGCTGCGAGCGGCCGAGAAGCTGGCCTTCCAGCCGAACGCGCTGGCCCGCGGCCTGATATCCGGCCAGACCCGCACCGTGGGCCTGCTCACCAGCGACAGCGTCGGCCGTTTCGGCATCCCGGTGCTCCTGGGCGCCGAGGACGCCTTCGGCGCGGGCGAGATGTCCGTTCTGCTCTGCGACGCCCGCGGCGACGCCATCCGCGAGCAGCACCATCTGCGCACCCTGCTCGCCCGCCGGGTCGACGGCCTCATCGTGGTGGGGCAGAGCACCGACCCGCGCCCGTCGATCAGCCGCGACCTGCCGCTGCCCGTGGTCTACGCCTACGCGCCGTCCGAGGACCCGCAGGACGTCTCGTTCGTCCCCGACGACGTGGAGGGAGCCCGCACCGCCGTGCGGCACATGGTGACGATCGGCCGCCGGCGCATCGCGCACATCACCGGACCCACCCACTACCAGGCCGCCAGGGACCGGGCCGAGGGCGTCCTCTCGGCTCTGGAGGAGGCCGGGCTGTCCCTGGCCTGCGGGCAGGTGCTGAGCGGGGAGTGGTCGCAGCGCTGGGGGCGGCAGGCCGCCGAGATCGCGTTGCGGGCCGATCCGGAGCTGGACGCCGTGGTGTGCGGCAGCGACCAGATCGCCGCCGGGTTCGTCGAGGCGGCCCGCGAGCGCGGGCGCCGCGTCCCGGACGACGTGGCGGTCGTCGGCTACGACAACTGGGAGGTCCTGGCCACCGAGACCAGGCCCCCGCTGACCACGATCGACATGAACCTGGAGAGCCTGGGCCGCACCGCCGCCCAGCACCTGTTCGCCGCGATCGACGGCCGGGCCACCCCCGGCGTGCACCGCATGCCCTGCCGCCTGATCATCCGTGGCTCCACCGCGTCCTCGGGCGACTGAGCGCGGATCCCGCGGCGTGCCTCCTTCTCCGGGCGAGGGTCCCGCAGCGCTACCAGGCGGTCGCGCCGCCGTCGACCGGGTAGTTGGCGCCGGTGATGTACGACGCCCGGTCGGAGGCGAGGAAGGCCGCCACCTCGACGATCTCCTCGGGCCGGGCGAACCGCTTGAGGAGCGTCTTGCCGGTTACCGCGTCCCGGGCCGCCCGGTCGTCGCCGAGATCGCGGTCACTGGCCGGGGTCAGGACGGGCCCGGGGCTGATCGCCACCGCGCGGATCCCGTGGCGCGCGCCTTCGAGCGCGAGCTGCCGCGTCATGCCGATGACGCCGGCGTTCGCCGCGGTGTGCGCGATCATCGGAGGGACCTCACCGGCGATCATTCCGGCCATGGACGCGATGTTGATGATGACGCCGCCACCACGCCGGACCAGGTGCGGCCATGCGAACTTCGACACGAAGAAGGGGATGTCGAGTTCGCCGGCTATGGCCACCCGCCAGTCGTCGACCGAGAAATCCGGCATCGGGCCGAAACGTTGCAGGGCCGCGTTGTTGTAGACCACGTCGAGGCCGCCGTAGGCGGTCACGGCGTCCTCGACGACCTGCCGCGCCTGCTCCGGGTCGGTGAGATCGACCGGCGCGATGCCCGTCATCTCACCGCCGTCGCGACGTACGAGTTCGACCGTCTCGTCGTTGGCGTCGGCCTGGATGTCGCACCCGACGACCATCGCGCCCTCTCTCGCGAAGATCAGCGACGCGACGCGACCCTGACCTCCCGCGGTGCCGGTGATCAGCACTACCTTTCCGTCCAGCGTTCCCATGGAGATCCTCCTGATTCGTGGTTCATCCGGGTGATGACCGCGCGAGCCGGCCGGGACGGACGGCCTCCGTCACGATCGGCCCCGCGGATGCCCGCTGCCGGTGGCACTCCGCCGTCACCGGGGTCGCGACACCCCTGAACCGGCCCCGGTCGCGGTTCATGGGTGCCGTCGCGGAGAGGTTCGCGATGTCCGTGCCGCCCGACGCGGACGGCTCGCACGCGTCGGTCGCGATGTCCGTCCTCGTCGGATCGGTTCGCGGGGGCGGTGTTCAGCGAACGCGCATCGGTGCGAGCGCCGTGCTCCATGCCACGACCTGACCCAGCATCGCGGTGAGTGACTCGCGCTGGAAGTCGTTGGGCCTGAACACGCTGAAGTTCTCGAAGTCGGTGAAGAGCGACAGCGCCACCTGGTTCCGCACGTCGGCCATCTGGAGCTCGGCCGCGATCAGGCGCAGATGTTCCACGGCGCGGGTGCCGCCGGCCGAGCCGTAGCTGACGAACCCGACGGCCTTGTTGTTCCACTCGCCGTACAGGAAGTCGATGGCGTTCTTCAGCGCGCCTGACGTCGAGTGGTTGTACTCGGGCGTCACGATGACGAACCCGTCGAACGAGGCGATCTTGTTCGCCCACCTCAGGGTGTGCGGCTGGGCGTACTGGCCCATCGACGGCGGCATCGCCTCGTCGAGGTGCGGGAGGTTGTAGTCGAGCAGGTCGACGAGTTCGAACTCCGCGTCGGTCCGCTGGGCGGCGACCTGGTGCACCCAGCGGGCGACGGACTCTCCGTTGCGTCCGGGGCGGGTGCTGCCAAGGATGATCCCGATCTTGGTCATCGGTGTACTCCACTTCTCTGACGGTAGATGGTTGCTTCGTCAAGAAAGGAAAGTACTAGTGCTTGCTGCGTGAAGCAAATAGGATGTGTCCATGACCACAACGCGGCCGTTGCAGCCCCTGACTCCCGATGAGGAAGCTCTGATCCGTGCGCTGCCTCGCCTGATGTACGCGCTGCCCCGCGCGATCGACGCCGACATGACCCGCGAGCAGCAGTTGCCGCTCATCGAGTGGACGGCCCTGATGCGGTTGTCCGAAACGCCGCAGAAGCAGATGCGGATGGGCGAGCTCGCGGTCGCCTGTGAACTCTCGCTGAGCGGGATGACCCGCGTGGTCACCCGCCTGGAGGGTCAGGGCATGATCGAACGGGTCAGGTGCGACAACGACGCCCGCGGGTGGAGCGCCGTTCTCACCGAAGCCGGCCTCGCCCGCCTGGAGCGGGCGTGGCCGAGCAACCTTGCCAGCGTGCGCCGGCACTTTCTCGACCACCTCGAAGGCGTCGATCTCGCCCGGCTTGCCCGCGCGCTTCAGCGTGTCCCGATCAGCGACTGACACGGGTGCCGGGAACCGCCGCGGATCTGCGAGGACGCGGGATCTCCTGCCGGTGGCCGCCGCCGGACCGGCGGATACGGCGGGAGGCCGGCTTCCGCCGTAGGCTGGGTCTCGCACACGATGGACAGAAGGCTGAGGTGGCCGAGACGATGGTGGCCGAGGTGATGGCCGAGCTGGCCGAGCTCGCGGATTCGCGGATACGCGAGGTGAACGAGAAACACGGCGACGATCACGGTGTGAACCTCGGCAAGCTGCGCGCGCTCGCGAAGCGGCTGAAGACGCAGCAGGAACTCGCGTGCCGGCTCTGGGAGACGGGTGACAGCGCGGCGAGACTGCTGGCGATCCTGATCTGCCGCCCGAAGGCGTTCGAGCGTGACGAGCTGGACGCCATGGTGCGCGAGGCGCGCACGCCCAAGGTGCACGACTGGCTCGTGAACTACGTGGTGAAGAAGAACCCGCACTCCGAAGAGCTGCGCCTGGCCTGGTCGGCCGATCCGGATCCGGTGGTCGCGAGTGCCGGCTGGGCGCTGACCACCGAACGCGTGGCGAGGAAGCCCGAGGTCCTCGACCTCGCGGGACTGCTCGACGTCATCGAGGCGGAGATGAAGGACGCCCCGGATCGCCTGCAGTGGGCGATGAACCACTGCCTGGCGCAGATCGGGATCGAGCACGCCGAGCACCGCGCCCGCGCCATCGACATCGGTGAGCGCCTGGAGGTGCTCAAGGACTACCCGACCTCCCCGGGTTGCACGTCTCCGTTCGCGCCCATCTGGATCACCGAGATGGTGCGCCGGTAGCGCGGCAGGAAGACGAGACCCATCGAGGCCGGCGGTTACTTTTCGATTTCCGGCCCGGTGGTCCACCGGCCCGCGTCCAGGAAGGCAGCCCACGCCCATGACCGTTCTCGATTCCCCGATCCCCAGGTTCCATCTGGCCGTGCCGGCCGACGACCTGCCCGCCGCGCGCCACTTCTACGGCGAGGTGCTGGGCCTGGAGCAGGGCCGCAGCGCGGACACCTGGGTGGACTGGAACCTGCGCGGTCACCAGTTCGTCACGCACCTGGCACCCGGCCGCGCGCGGCGCGTGCACAACCCCGTCGACGGCCATGACGTCCCGGTGCCGCACTTCGGCCTGATCCTGACGATCCCGGAGTTCCGTGCGCTCGCCGACCGGCTGCGCACGGCCGGTACCGAATTCGTCATCGAGCCCTATGTCCGCTTCGAGGGGCAGACCGGCGAGCAGTGGACGATGTTCCTGCTCGACCCGGCGGGAAACGCCCTGGAGTTCAAGGCGTTCGCCGACGACTCCCAGATCTTCGCCTTCTGACGGCGAACACCGGGGAGCCGGCGCGGGCGTCCACGCCGTGACCGGCCGTGGACAGCCCCCGCCCTGGCGGGAGGGCCGTCCGGAGGCTAGACGCCGAACGCCGCCGGGTAGCGGATGACGCCTGCGGGGACCGGGCGCTCGGGATCGAAGACGAGCGCCATCATGTGCTCGTCGGAGACGTCGAACGGCGCCCGGATGGCATGACCCGAGGCCGGGGTGAAGCCGAAGCGGGGATAGTACTCGGCGTGGCCGAGGACGAGCACGAGGTTCTCGTCCTGGTCACGGGCGGCTCGCAGGGCGGCGCGGATGGCGGCCGAACCGGCACCCCGCCTTTGGTGATCGGGCAGGACGGCGCACGGCCCCAGGGCGAGGGCGGGGACATCGCCGACATGGCACCGGGTGAGCAGCGCGAACCCGGCGACGGTCCCGTCGGGGGCCTGGGCGAGCCAGGACAGGCAGGGAAGCCACGCCGCGGGGTCGGCACGCAGAGCCTCCACCAGGTCGGCCTCTTCCGGGGTGGGAAAGGCGGCGAGGTTGACCGCGCGGATCGCGGCGAGGTCGGCGTCGGTCTCGGTTCGAGTGATCCAGGTGGCGTTCGTGGCGGTGGTCATGTCAGTGCTTCCTGACGATCGGCTCAGCGGGCTCGGCGGTGGTGGACGGTGATCGCCCCGTGGGGCCTGGCGGTGGACGACACCGGCGACCAGGCGGAGGAGACCCCCTCGGGCGGGAACCGGTGCCCGCCGCCAAGGAGGACGGGGACCGCTGAAAGCCGCAGGTCCGCGGCGAGGAGGAACCGGACGACGGTCGCGCTGTCGAGCATCAGGATCATATCGGCAACCGATGCGTGCGACAGCGGATCTTCCTGCGGCACGTACCGATGATCGGGAGAAGAGCCGACGCCATCCGGGGAGGGCGGGCAGGGGATCACCGTCGTCCAGGAGACGGACCGCCCTCCGCGCCGGGGTCGTCCACCAGGCCGGCCTCGTGCGCGAGCAGCACCGCGTTGGCCCGGTTGGCCAGGCCGAGCTTGGCCAGCAGCCTGGAGACGTAGCTCTTGACCGTCGTCTCGGAGAGGAAGCGGTCCGCGGCGATCTCCCGGTTCGTCAGGCCCCGCCCGACCAGGCTCAACAGCCGGCGCTCCCGATCGTTCAGCACGGCGATCCTGTTTCGCGCGGCGTCCCGGTCGTCCGCCGCGCGGGCCGACCGGTCCAGCAGGCGTCGCGCGGCGCCGGGCGACAGCACGCTGTGCCCGCTCGCGGCGACCTTGATCAGGCCGAGCAGGTCTTCGGGGGGCGTCGTCTTCGACAGGAAGCCGATCGCGCCCGCTTCCAGCGCGCCCAGCACATGGGCGTCCGAGTCGAAGGTGGTCAGCGCCACGACGGCGGGCGGGCCGGGCAACCGGCTGATCTCCCTGGTGGCGGTGACACCGTCGACACCGGGCATCCTGATGTCCATCAGCACCACGTCGGGGCGGGTGCGCAGCACCCCTTCGACGGCCTCGGCGCCGTCGTACGCCACGCCGACGACGTCGATCTCCGTGGTCGAGCCCAGGATGGTCCGCAGATGGCCGAGGACCATCGGGTCGTCGTCGACGAGCAGGACCCTGATCGCCGACGACGGGCCGGTGCCGCCGGCCTGACCGACGTCGTTCGGCGGTTCGGTCCACCGGGGGGTGGTCATGTCCCAAGCGTATACATCCGCACTGGTCGCCGCGCTGGACGCGACGAGGCGGGCCCGGCCGAGCCCGTCGCCCGGGCGGAGGTCCGTGGCAGAGGTGCGCCCGCGGGAACCCGTCGTTCAGGCGAGGACCGCGACGCACGTGAGCCCGCGGGAACCCGTCGCCCGGGCGGGAGCCCGCGGCGCGAGTGGTCGTGCGGGAACCTGTCGTTCACGCGGGGGCTCGCGGCGAAGGCGGGTCCGAAGGAGCCGGTCGTTCACGGTGGTCCTCGGCCGGGACGGACGCCGGGAGGCTCGCCGTGACCAGATACCCGCCCTGCTCGGTGGGCCCGCTCCGCAGGGTGCCGCCGAGCAGGTCCACCCGGCGGCGCAGGCCGGCCAGCCCCACCCGCGATCCGCTGGCCACCAGTGACGGGTCGGTGGGCGCGGTGGGCGCGGTGTTGAGGATTTCGATGCTCACCGCCTCGGGACGGTATCGCAGGTCGACGGTCGCGCGGGCGCCCGGGGCGTGTTTGCGGACGTTGGTCAGCGCCTCCTGCACCACCCGGTACGCGGCACGTGAGATCACGGGGGACGCCGTGCCGGGATCGCCGCCGACGCGCAGCGACGCCCCGGCGGTGGCGGTCAGCTCGGCCAGGTCGCCGCCGCGGTCGTCCGTGCTCCGTGGTGCCGTCCGACGGCCGTCCTGGTCGTCCGTCCTCCACGCCGGTGTGACCCGCTCGCCGCTCCGCATGACGCCGAGGAGATCCCGCAGCTCGACCATGGTCCGGGAGCCGAGATCCCCGATCCGCCGTGCCGCGGCCTTGACGGCCTCGTCCTCGGTGGACGTCCGCAGGGCCCCGGCGTGCAGGACGATCTCGGTGACGTGATGGGTGACGACGTCGTGCATCTCGGCGGCCAGGTGCCGGCGTTCGGCCGCGATGGCCCTCTCGTTGAGCAGATGCCTTTCACGTTCGGCGATCTCGACCCGCTCGCGCAGCGAGTGCAGCAGTCGCGCCCGCGCCCGCAGGTACATCGCGACCACGGCGGGCAGCACGGTGTAGACCGCACCGACGTAGAGGCCCGTCCAGGTCGGTGCCCACGGCTGGACGTTCAGCAGTGCCAGCGCGCCGACGCAGGCGAACGCCGTAGGCGTGGGCCGCAGGTAGGCCAGGATCCACACCGCGACGGGCGTCGCCAGCGGCACCGGGCCCGCGAAGAGCGCGTCGGTGGCGGTCAGCAGCCCGGGTGCGGCCAGAGCGGCGACCTGCGCGATCACCGCGCCGAGGACGACGAGAACGCCGACCGTCCGCGGGCGGCTCGGCATGAGCAGCAGGAGCCCGTCGACGACGAGGTTGAACACCAGCTCGGCCGCCGGTCCCAGCGCTCCCGAGGTCCGTTGCGCCCCGGCGTAGAGCAGCACCTGCAGGCACGCGTAGGCGACGACGACGGCGAACACCACGGCGTGCCCTGCCCGCCCGGGATCCCGGTCGCGGGCGAGTGCCGATCGTGACGTCATGACCGCGCACCTTCCCCGTCAGGAGACGCCGTCACCTCGTGGCGGCGGCCGGGAGCCGGGCCGTCGAACAGACAACATCGGCGACGTACAACGCAACCCGGTTGCCGGGGCCGGAGGGCTGCCGGCCGATAGATTGTTCATCGTCCGTACGGCGATTCGGCAGGTCAACGTGCCGATGCCGGTGGCCTCCGGTCGCGGTCGCGCGCAGGTTGAGCCGCCGTCTTCATTGCCGTGAACCTCCCCTCACAAGGACATCGGCATGTGGAAGAACACGCACCCGTCCGATCCCGTCCCGCACCCCGGACCCGCCGGAGACCGGCCGGAGTCGAGGTGGCGGCGATGGGCACCCATCGTCTCCCTGCTGCTGCTCGCGCCGTTCGTGGCGGAGTTGCTGCTCGGCGACGTCGCGTTGCCCAGCGTGGGCATCGTGGCGGTCTTCGTCCCGCTGTACGGCTGCGGGGCACTGCTCGTCCGTGAGCTCGCGCGGCGCACCGGCCGGGGCTGGCCCGCCATCGCGTTGCTGGCCGGGGCCTACGGCGTGCTGGAAGAGGGCTTCGCCACGATGTCCCTGTTCAACCCGGACTTCGCCGGACACCGCCTGCTCGACGAATCACCCCTGCCCTTCCTGGGCATGGGGGCGAAATGGACGGTCTACGTGCTGTCGCTGCACGTCATCTGGAGCGTCTGCGCGCCGATCGCGCTCGCCGAGACCCTGTTCCCGAGCCGGGCGCGGGTGCCGTGGCTGCGCACTCGCGGCCTGGTCGTCACGTCCGTCGTGTTCCTGCTCACCGTCGCGCTCTACTGGGCCGGGGCGTTCTACGCGGCGGGGACGACCCCCGGGGCGCCGGTGTTCCGGCCCTCCGCGCACCAGATGACCGCGACGGCGGTCGCCGCCGTGGTGCTCGTCGTCGCCGCCTTCGCCGTCCGGCCGGACGCCACGTCCTCTGGCCTGCCCGGCTCCGTCCCGTCGCCCCTGCTCGTCTTCACCGGCTCGCTGGTGGTGACGAGCGTCGTCCGGCAGAGCGCTCATCACCTGCACGGCTGGGTGAGCGTCGTCGTCTGCCTGTCGGCCGAGATCGTGGCGGTGGCCGCGCTCTGGTGGTACGGCCGGCGACGAGAGTGGGGACCGTCACAGGTCTTCGCCGCCGCGTCGGGGGCCGTCGTCGCCTACGCGTGGGCGAGCTTCTTCCTGACGCCCATCGTCGGCACGACCGATCCGGTCATCGCCCGTGTCGGCAACGCGGTGTTCACGCTGATCGCCGTCGTGATCCTCGCCCTCGCCGCACGGCGCCTGCGCGGGACCAGGACGGCCCGACCGTGACGGGACGCGTCGTCCGCCACCACGCCGGCCCTCCGCGCTCCCGCGCGGCGCCCCGTACGCCGGCCTCGCGCCCGCACGTTGCCGAAGAACAGGACGCGGGTCACGGCACCGGCTGCCGGTGCGTGCGACGGTTTCCCGTCTCCTGGAGGTGCGGGGAGGAAGACGCTCGCTCGTCAAGTCTCCAAACCGGGGATCTTCCGCCCGGCCCGGGGCTCGAACCGTGCGGGTGGCCAGGTGCCACACCCGCCGTTCGTTGAAACGTTCTTCTTTCCGGCGGCGGCCCGGCGTCGCCCGCGCCGGCGTCAGTGCGGGCCCGCGGCATGCGACGGCCGGCCCGCGGCCCTTGCCGCCCGCATTGAAAAACACCTCCGCCGAAGCTTTCCGCGGGTGGTCATGTGAGCGCTGTCAATCGCTCAACGAGGCCTGGGACACCACGTTCTAGTTCCAGCGCTGCAGCGAGAACTGACCCATCAGTACCCCCCACCGTCATGGGATGGAGGAAAGCGCTTACCTACTGGAGGCGAAATGCGCATCCGCAAGGTCTTGGCCGCCACGCTCGCGACCGGCCTCCTGGCCGCCGTCACCGCGTCTCACCTTGCTGTCGGAGTCGCTCCTGCTGGGCGTGCTGCGCTGCCCCTGGTCACCGCGTTCACCGCGCTGACCGCCGGGTGCGCTGCTGCGCGACAGGGAGGACGTCTCGGTCGGCCTGCGGCCCTACGCCCGCCGTTTCGTGCGCCCCCTCTCCACCGGGAGGGGGCGCCCGTCGGACGGCGCCGGGGGGATCAGGTCCGGTCCCGGTGCCGGGTCCTACCGGAGGTAGATCTTCGGCTGGGGCGGGGTGGCCATGCCGTCGCCGATGAAGAAGCTCGGGTGGGGCGGCTGGTTGTAGGCGGTGTTCTGCCAGGCCAGGGCCACCCGGTACTGCGGGTCGTGCAGCAGCGTGTGGATCTTCGTGGTGGTCGCGGTCGGCGTGGAGTAGATCCGCAGGGCCCGGTTGTCGGTGGTGGGCCAGATGACCTCCTCGCGCCAGTCGCCGAGGATGTCGCCCGACAGGGACGGGGTGGCCTTGGTGCCGTTGTTGGAGTGCACCCCGGAGGCGGTCAGCAGCCGGGTCTCGCCGCCGGTGCCGTACTTGTCGATCCGGGTCTGGTCCAGCAGCTCGCGGACCGGGTCGCCGTCCCACCAGGCCAGGAAGTTGGCCGAGGAGGGCTGGCGGCCGACGACCGTGCCCGCGGTGTTGCGCAGCCCGTTCTGGCCGGCGCCCGCCGCCCAGGACTCGGCGCCGGGGCTGCCCGCGTAGATGTCGGCGGACACCCCGCGCCCGGGGCCCTCGCCGTCCGAGCCCGAGCCCGAGCCGGTCTGCCACAGCCTCGCCCCGTTGCGGGCGTCGACCATGTACAGGCCGGGGCGACCGGCCGATTCGGAGATCTTCACGTACTCCATGCCTGGCCGGCTCGGGACGAGATCACCCAGGTGGGCGGCGTCGCCGTGGCCCCAGCCGACGTTCCACAGGCCGCGGCCGTTGTCGTCGATGGCGGCGGCGCCGTACAGGATCTCGTCCCTGCCGTCGGCGTCGACGTCGCCCACGGTCAGGGAGTGGTTGCCCTGACCGGCGTAGGAGCCGTTGCCGGAGGCGTTGGAGTCGAAGGTCCACCGCTTGGTGAGGGAGCCGTTGCGGAAGTCCCAGGCCGCGATGACCGCGCGGGTGTAGTAGCCGCGGGCCATGATCAGGCTGGGCCGCTGGCCGTCCAGGTAGGCGGTGCCGGCCAGGAACCGGTCGACGCGGTTGCCGTAGGTGTCGCCCCAGGAGCCGACGTTGCCGCGCGGCGGGTCGTAGTTCACCGTGGACATCGCGGCGCCGGTCTGGCCGTTGAACATGGTCAGGTACTCCGGCCCGGTGAGGATGTAGCCGCCGGAGTTGCGGTGGTCGGCGCTCGCGCTGCCGATCACGGTGCCGCGGCCGTCGACGGTGCCGTCGGCGGTCTTCATCGCGACCTCGGCCTTGCCGTCGCCGTCGTAGTCGTAGGCCTGGAACTGGGTGTAGTGGGCGCCGGCGCGGATGTTGCGGCCCAGGTTGATCCGCCACAGCCGGGTGCCGTCCAGCTTGACGCCGTCGATGTAGACCGGGTCGGTGGTGCCGGACTGGGAGTTGTCCTTGGAGTTGTTGGCCTCCCACTTCAGCACGATGTCCATGCGGCCGTCGCCGTCCAGGTCGGCGGGGGCGGCGTCGCTGGCGTGGTGGCCGGAGGACGGCGGGGTGATCGGCACGTCCAGGTAGCCGCTGCCGAACCGCAGCGAGGTCTCCGAAGCCGGGCCCTCGCCGCCGCCGCCGACCGCCCGCACCGTGTAGGAGGCGTCCGCCGCGGCCCCGCTGTCGAGGTGGTTGGTGGAGTCGGTGACCGTCGCGATCCGGGTCGCCCCCCGGTACAGGTTGAACGTCGTTGAACGGGCCTCGGTCCCGAGCAGCCGCCACGACACCAGGTTGCCGCCGCCGGACCGGACGCTGATGACGCCGCGGTCGAGGTCCTCGACCTGCTTGGCGTCACCGGGGATCACCGTCGGTGTCGGTGTCGGTGTCGGTGTCGGTGTGGGTGTCGGTGTGGGTGTCGGTGTGGGAGTGGGTGTGGGCCCGGTGCCCGTGCAGGTCGTCCCGTTCAACACGAATGACGAGGGGACCGGGTTGTCGCCGGCCCACGAACCGTTGAAACCGAACGTCGCGGTGCCGCCGGGCGGGATCGCCGCGTTGTGGCCGGCGTCTGTCGCCGTCACGTTCGAGCCGCTCGCGGTGACCGTGGCATTCCACGCCTGGGTGACGGTCTGCCCGACGCCGAACGACCACGTCAGCCGCCAGCCGTTCACGGCGTCGCCGAGGTTGTTGATCGTCACGTTGGCGCCGAAGCCGCCCTGCCACTGGTTGGTGATCGCATAGTCGACCCGGCACGCCACCGCCGCCGAAGCGGACGAGGCCAGGACGGATGTCCCGGCTAGTCCGACCGCGCCTAAGACCGCCAGCAGGCGGGTTAAACGTTTCATCAGCCGTCCAATCAAAGGGGGTTGGGGGGGCGACCGAACGGTAAAAACAGCGAGGTAGAACTGTCAAACACCTACGACGTGGAAATTGTTACGTTTCACGTCAAAGGCCATCTGACCTATGAAAGTTTCGGACTCGCCGTCGATGAACGCACGACCAGGCGGGGACGGTAGACCAGGCGCCGGTGCCGGTGTCCCGGGCGCGTCTCGTCCAGCAGCAACCCGGCCGCGGTGTGCCCCAGTTCCCGCTTGGGCTGCCAGACCGTGGTCAGCGACGGTGTCATCTGCGCGGCGAAGACCAGGTCGTCGTAGCCCACGACGGAGATGTCCCCCGGCACGTCGACGCCCCGTTCACGCAGGCCGCCCACCACGGCCATGGCGGCCAGGTCGGTCAGGCACAGGATCGCCGTCGGCGGCACCGGGTCGGCCAGCACGTCGTCGAGCACGGTCTCGGCCGTCGTCATGTCGGGTGCCGGCACCCGTACGTCCAGGACCACCTTGTCGGGGTCGCACCCGGCGGCGGCGCAGGCCTCCCGGACGCCGGATCGCCGGTCGATCGTCTGCTGCACATCGACGGACGCGGACAGCACCACGATCCGTCGATGTCCCAGCCTGAGCAGGTGGTCGGCGGCCAGCCGTCCGCCCATCACATTGTCCATGGACACCGAACAGAGTTTCCCCTGGTCGGCTCGGTGGTCCACCAGCACGATCGGGACTCCGCGCCGGGCCATCGCCAGGAGCGGCCGCAGGCTCAGGTCGACCGGGGTGACCAGCACGCCGCGGACGCCGTGTTTCTCCAGCTCGCGCAGATAGTGCTGTTCGCGCCCCGGCTGCATGTCGGTGCTGCACATCATGAGCATGCAGTCGTCCTGCAGCAGCCGGTCCTCGATGCCGCGGCAGACCTCGGTGAAGAACGGGTTGGTCATGTCGAGCGTGACAGCGCCGACCAGCGAACTCGGCACTCCGCGCAACCGGCGGGCGGCGTTGTTGGGCACATAACCCAGCCGGTCCATCGCGGCCTGCACCCGCTGCTGGGTCTCCTTGGCCACGAGGTCGGGGCTGTTCAACACATTGCTCACCGTCGCCAGTGAGACCCCGGCCTCCTCGGCGACCAACCGCATCCCGCGGCGCCTGGGCGCCTTTTCCCCCTCGACCACCGGGAAACCATATCGAGATCGATACCCCTGATGCGCTGATCCTTTCCCAAAAAGGGCAATTCCACTTCGCGGGATGAAACGTTCAAACTGCTGAGTCCCCGACACCGGCTGGACGGCGCCCCGGAAGAGGACCGAAACAGGGGCTGAAAGAGGGGTGCGTCGCCGTCACCCCTCTTTCTCATGTCCGCGTTCTCCGTCCGGGTCTCATTCGAGGACGAAGCT